>NZ_JBHUTX010000026.1:0-101752 GCF_042671245.1 Streptomyces sp. NPDC057099 | reverse complement strand
CCCTCGACATGGCCTTGTGGCGTCGCGACCGCGCCGGAACTCCCGCTGGCCCGGGGCTGGTTCATCATTCGGACGCGGGCAGTCAGTACACGTCTTTCGCGTTCACCGCGCACCTGATCGAGGCCGGCATCGACGCCTCGATCGGCACCGTCGGCGACGCCTTGGACAACGCGCTCATGGAATCCCAGATCGGCCTCTACAAGACGGAGTTGATCAAGCCGCGCAGGCCCTGGCACGGCCTGGCCGACGTTGAACTCGCCACCGCGGAATGGGTCGACTGGTTCAACAACCAGCGCCTCCACACAGCGATCGGCGACATCCCGCCCCACGAGCACGAGACCAACCACTACGCTCAACACCAGCCCCAACCGGCGGCTGGAGTCAACGCATAGAGCCTCCACCGATCCCGGAGCGGTTCAAAGGGCCGTTGCTGTTTTCCCAC
The DNA here is from genome assembly GCF_042671245.1 of Streptomyces sp. NPDC057099. Classification (NCBI taxonomy): domain Bacteria; kingdom Bacillati; phylum Actinomycetota; class Actinomycetes; order Kitasatosporales; family Streptomycetaceae; genus Streptomyces; species Streptomyces sp. NPDC057099. The sequence continues at coordinate 101,310 of NZ_JBHUTX010000026.1, read as the reverse complement.
GCAACGTACATCGACCCATCATTCCCGACGGTGACCGCCGTGAGCTGATTGCTGCTCTGCTTTTGCATGGCCACGTTGGGTCCCGGACTCAAAATCACCATGACAGCCTCCACCTGTCCTGTTAGTCACTGTTGATCGCCGTAGTTACACAGCAATTCGACGCGACTTCTCAGGAATTAGGCGGCTCAGGCTCGGCCCGGTTCCTGCTTACCGCGGTGCAGGGCGCACGAAGTTGGCGAACCGACGGCCAGGTCGCAACGGGCCACTGCCGTGGGCCGGTCCCGCGCGGATAGAGCCAGGCTTGGAGCCAGCATCGCTGTCACATCGAATTGACAACCTTAGGCTCTTTTCCATGAAAACACGTGCGGGCGTTGGGCGCCTCTGGGCACGCCGCGCTCTCTCGCGGGTGAACGGACCGTTTCTTGCTCAACTGCCGCGTTGCGGGCTTCAAGGCGGCTCAATTCGTCGATCAGTGCTGAAAGGTAGTGCAGTTCGACGGGGAGTTCCTGGGCGCGCCGGGAGAACCGCCTCTCGAGCCGGTCGCGCGCTGGCTCGTCGAGGAACTGGATCTCCCTCGCCAGGTGCTTGGCCAGCGTGGTTCCTCCGGAGCCTGGAAGTCCGCACAGCAAGATCAGCCTCGGTTCGCGTCCCGTGTTCAACAGGTACCTCCACAGCGTCCCGGTGCCGGTGCGGATGCCCGAGTTATTCGGTGGCGGAGCCGTTTCGGCCCGGTCCACCATGCCCCCATGGTCTCGGATGAGCACACCAATGAACGAGCTGTGGCTCGGTGGACGCAGTCGACCGTCTACCCCGACATGTGGGTCGATCCGGATGATGATCCTCGTGAGACCGACACCGACGTCGTCGATGAGCGCAGCAGCCTGCTCGAGAATCTGCGCCACTACCGGCTGACCCTGGAGATGAAGTGCGCCGGTCTGGACGCCGAACAGATGGCCCTGCGTTCCGTGCCGCCGTCCACGATGTCCCTGCTCGGGCTGGTGCGGCACCTGACCGAGGAAGAGCGGCATTTTCGGCGGGTGATGGCCGGTGAGGACGCGCCGAAGCTGTATCGGACCGAGGAGGATCGTGACGGCGACTGGAACGGGGCGGTCGCCGACCCGGTGGTCGTGGAGGATGCCTGGCGGCAGTGGCGGGTGGAAGTGGAACTCACCGATCGGTACCTGGCCGGCGTCGGCGATCTCACCACCCGGAACGCCGGGTTCTCCGACCTCGGGCCCGAACCCGGTGGACAGCTTCAGCTGCGCGATGTCCTGGTGGCGCAGATCGGGGAGTACGCGCGGCACTGCGGCCACGCCGACCTTCTGCGCGAGTTGATCGACGGTCGCGTCGGGCAGTGATGGACTCCGAGTCTCCTTACCTGGGACGTAATCGACGCTCCTGCGGTGTCCCGGCAGTCTGGGCTTCATGACGCCTCCCACCACCGCCACAGCCACCCGCGCCACCGTCCAGAGGTTCCTCGAACTCCGGCTCTCCGGCGACACCGAAGGAATCACCGCGCTCTTCGCCGACAAGGTCGACTGGCTGCTCGCCGAGAATCCGGGAGTGCCGTGGATACGTCCGCGGTCCAGCGCTGCCGAGTGTGCCGCGCAGGCAGAAGAGTTGATGGCGCACACCGTGCCCGGAGACGCCCGCGCCTCCGTGGACACGTTTCTCGTCGACGGCAACGACGCCGTCCTGATGGGGCATCTCGCAGGGACCGTACGGGCGACGGGGAAGTCCTTCGAGGGGCCGTTCGCGCTGCGGCTCACCGTCGAGGACGGGCGGATCACGCGGCACCACCTCTACGAGAACAGCCTGTCGATCGCCGAGGCCTGCAGCCCGTGACCCCGTCCTAGCCCTGGGCCAGGACGTTCGTGGACTCCGCGTCGAGGGAGACTCCCGAGGGCTCGTCCGGGTCGGAGGGCCACCAAGGGGCCGAGACCGCTGCGGACAGGGCCGCGGCGAGGTCCCCGGTGTTCTTCGACGTGGCTCCGGTCGGCAGCGCGATGCGGATGCGGACCGTGCGGGATTCACCGGGCGCGAGGGCGAACTCGTCCGTCTCGACGTGCGCCCGGCCCGTCAGGTCGGTCCAGCGGTCCTCCTGGTCAATCGACCAGTGCAGGCGGCTGACCGACTGGCCGGCCGCGCCGGGGCTGAGGGTGATCGCGATGCGCAGGCCGGAGCGGGTGAGCTTGCCCGCAACGTTGCGTACGCGCACCTCCCACTCCACGGATGGACCACCCTCGGTCGCCCTGAGCAACTGCGGGACCTCGATGGCGAGGTGAGTGGGATCCACCGGAAGACGCACCCGTGACGCGGACGCCGCCGGGTGGGTATCCGGAGCCCAGCCTTTCCGGGCCGGGGCCAGCTGCGCGGCGATGGTGTCGGCCACGGCAGGGACCTGTCCGTCCACGTAGCTGCGCCGCTGATCGGCGGTGAAGATCCGGAACTCGATCTTGTTTCGCGCCTTGCCGCGGTGCAGGAGTGGTAGCACGGCAGCGAACTCGCCGTCGTCGTCCTGCTCGTTGGTCCATTGGAGCCGCACATCGCGCCACGCTTCGTCTTCGCGGATCTGGAGCCGGTCCGGGACCGTGCCGATGTAGAGCGCCAGTACGCGCCGGGCGGCCTGCGTCTCGGTGAGGCCGGCGACAGTGACGCGGAAGGGGAGCGGCGGGCCGCCGGGGACCAGTGCGCGATCGCCGTCCGTGCCGAGGTGGATGGCCGGGCGAGGTGCCGGTGCAGCCGGAGAGTGCCCCCTGTCCGGCGCCGTGTCCGGGCCCCGGTCCGCGCAGCCGGCGACCGCCGACGTGGCGACGACGAAGACGAAGAGTATGAGCAGGGCACGTAAGCCGGGTATTCGGGTCACGGGCATCCCTCCCGCGGCGGATTTTATCGCTGCGAGGGGCCTCGGGCGCCTGTGCGTCAGGCCCGCCCGACCAGCCGCCAGTACTGCCGCTTCTCCTCGTCCCGTACGACCACGCCGAGCCGCAGCAGTTCACCGCGCAGCTCCCGGGCGTCGTCGGCGTCGTCCGAGTCCTTTCGGGCCCGCGCGCGTGCCCTGAGCAGGGCGTCCGCGCCCTCGGGGAGGCCCGGCGTGCCGGGGACCCAGCGGCGGAACTCGGCGCGGTACGGGTCCTCCTCCGCCCAGGGGTAGCCGTGCGCGGCAAGCGCCGCGATGAGGCGTGGCCAGGACAGGCCGCAGTGCTCCCGGGCCAGTTCCCCGCTGTCCGGGGCCAGGACGACCAGGTGCTTGCCGTCTCTGAACAGCACCGCGATCTCCTCACGGGCGAACTCCCGTGTGCTCTCCCTGATGGTGAGGGTCAGGTGTGTGGCGGAGATGCTCACCGACAGGGACTCATGCACCGCCGTGAAACCCAGCAGCAGGCCGGCGAGTGCGCCCACCGCGACCGTGCCCAGGGTGAGGGCGGGTTCCGGGATCGAGGTGAGGAGTTCGGCCGGGCCTTCCAGTGGTGCCCAGGGCAGGCTCAGCAGCCAGCGGGCGAGGAGAGGGAGCAGGGCGCCGGCTGCTGCAGCGCAGGCGATGCAGAAGAGCACGATGGCCCATGCCGATTCCGCGAGTTCGGTGGACTTGTCCGCCGGCCGAACCGGCGGAACCGGCCTCTTTCCCCTGTGGACTTTCCTGGCTTCCTCCATGGAAAGAGTCTCGGGACGGGCCGTCCGTGCTGTCATCAGCCGTTGGTCTACGCGCCCCCGACTTTGGTCTCACGGATGCATCCGCGCGCCCTTCACCACCTTGTCCACCGCGTTCTTCGGGCCGTAGACCAAGAGGCCGACCAGGTCCAGGTCCGCCGTCGGCACCGCCCGTACGGCCGCGCGGTTGTCGCGGTCGTTGCCCGTCGAGAACAGGTCGGACGTGAAGAGCGCGCGGGGCAGGGAGCGGGACAAGGCCCTGGTGTGGGCGGTGGTCAGGGTTTCCTTCGTGGCCTCGAAGACCATGACCGGCTGGCGGAACATCGGCAGATAGGGCACGCCGTCCGCGTCCTCGTACGGTTCCCCGATCACCTCGGGGAGCTGCGTTCCCAAGCCGCTGACCAGGAATGACGTGACGTTCAGGCGCTGCCACTGCTCCAGGTCCTCGCGCAGCAGCACAGCGATCTTCGTATCAAAGCGGATCGGCTCCGGGGATGCTTCGGTGTTCATGATCCGAGCGTGCCGGGCAGCCCCCGCCAGGGTCTTGTACGTTTTTTGCATGGCCTCCGAGCCCTCCCGGACCTCCCCGACGTCCCGGTCCTCCCGGACCGTCTCCGCCTGGCGACCCCCCGTCGCCGGTGTCGTCGAGGTCTTCCACGCGCGGTTCACCGAGTACGCGTATCCGATGCACGTCCACGAGGCCTGGACGCTGCTGATCGTCGACACCGGTGCCGTGCGGTACGACCTGGACCGGCACGAGCACGGCACGCCGCACGACACCGTGTCGCTGCTGCCGCCGCATGTGCCGCACAACGGCTCGCCCGTCACCGCGGAGGGCTTCCGCAAGCGGGTGTTGTATCTCGACGGGACGTATCTCGGGGACGAGCTCATCGGGGCCGCCGTCGACCATCCCGACCTGCGCGATCCGCTGTTGCGGCGGCGCGTCGGGCAGTTGCACGGCACGCTGGTGCGGCCCGGTGAGGAGCTGGAGGCCGAGAGCAGGCTGATGTTCGTCGGGGAGCGGCTGCGCGGGCATCTGCGGGGCGACCCCGTCGCGTCACCACGGGCCGCCGATCCCGTCCTCGCCCGCCGGCTGCGCGAACTGCTGGACGAGCGGGTCGTCGAGGGGATGGAGCTCCGTGAGGCGTCGGCGCTCGTCGGGGCCCATCCGGCCCATCTCGTACGGGCGTTCAGTGCCGCCTACGGCATCGCCCCGCACCAGTACCTGACGTCGCTGCGCGTGGGCCGCGCCCGGCGGCTGCTGCTCGAGGGGCGGACGCCGAGCGAGGTGGCGGTGGCGACCGGGTTCTACGACCAGTCGCACCTCACGCGGCACTTCCGGAGGCTGGTGGGGGTACCGCCCGGGCGCTTCCGAGCCGGGTGATCAGCGCTCCGGGCGCTGCGTCAGATGCGCGAACGCGTCCAGGTTGCGCGTCGACTCGCCCCGGGACACCCGCCACTCGTACTCCTTGCGGATCGCCGAGGCGAAGCCCAGCTCCAGGAGGGTGTTGAAGCTGCCGTCCGCCGCTTCCAGGACCTGGCCGAGCAGGCGGTCCAGTTCGTCCGCGGTGACGGCGGACAGAGAGACGCGGCCGGTGACGTAGACGTCGCCGTGCTGGTCGACGGCGTAACTCACGCCGTAGAGCTTGAGGTTGCGCTCCAGCAGCCAGCGGTGGACGGCCGGTTCGTTCTCGTCGGGGTGGCGGATGACGAAGGCGTTCAGGGAGAGGGAGTGGCGGCCGACGAGCAGGGAGACCGTGGTCTTGAGCTTGCGGGTGCCGGGGAGCTGCGCGACGTACGTGCCGGGCTCGGGGCTCTCCCACTCCAGGTCGGCGTCCTTCAGCACTCCCTCGATGACCTGTGCCACGCGCTGTTCCTGACCGGTGTCACCCATGGAGCGAGCGTACGCGACGGCGGTGCGCCTGCATCGCGGCCGTGTAAACGTCCGCCGTGGCGGCGGCCGCGGCGTCCCAGCCGAAGGACTGGGCATGGCGGGCGGCCTGCGCGCCCATGCGGGACGCCAGGTGCGGGTCGTCGGCGAAGTCGCGCAGCACGCGCGCGTAGTCGGCGGGGTTGTGGCCGCGTACGAGGAAGCCGGTGTGTCCGTCGTCCACGGCCACCGGCAGGCCGCCGACCGCCGCCGCGAGCACGGGGGTGCCCGCCGCCTGGGCCTCTATGGCGACCAGGCCGAAGGACTCGCTGTAGGAGGGCATGACCAGGAGGGAGGCGGCGCGGAACCAGTCCGCGAGCTGTTCCTGGCCGACCGGCGGGCGGAACCGTACGACGTCCGCGATGCCGAGGCGGGCGGCGAGCTTCTGCAGGCCCTCGGGCTTGGCGAGGCCGCTGCCGCTGGGGCCGCCGACGACGGGGACGAGGATGCGCGAGCGCAGTTCGGGGCGCTCGTCGAGGAGGACGGCCACGGCCCGCAGCAGCACGTCGGGGGCCTTCAGGGGCTGGATGCGGCCCGCGAAGAGCGGGATCAGCGCGTCCTGGGGCAGCCCGAGACGGGCCCGGGCGGCGGCGCGGCCGTCGGCGGGCGAGAAGCGGGTCAGGTTGACGCCGGGGTGGACCACGGCGAGCTTGTCGGGGTCGGCCGCGTAGTGCCGGGCCAGTTCGTCGGCCTCTTCGGTGGTGTTGGCGATGAGGCGGTCGGCGGCGGCGACGATCTGGGTCTCGCCGATGACGCGGGCGGCCGGCTCGGGGCTGTCGCCGTCGGCCAGGTTGGCGTTCTTGACCTTGGCCATGGTGTGCATGGCGTGCACCAGGGGGACGCCCCAGCGCTGGGCGGCGAGCCAGCCGACGTGTCCGGAGAGCCAGTAGTGGGAGTGGACCAGGTCGTAGTGGCCGGGGCGGTGACCGGCCCAGGCCTGCATGACGCCGTGGGTGAAGGCGCACAGCTGGGCGGGGAGGTCCTCCTTGTTGAGTCCCTCGTAGGGGCCGGCGTCGATGTGCCGGACGAGGACGCCGGGGGCCAGTTCGACGGTCGGGGGGAGGGCGGCGGCGGTCGCGCGCGTGAAGATCTCGACCTCGACGCCCTGCGCGGCGAGGCGCTGCGCGAGTTCCACGATGTAGACGTTCATGCCGCCGGCGTCGCCGGTGCCCGGCTGGTGGAGCGGGGAGGTGTGCACGGAGAGCATGGCGACCCGGCGGGGCCTGCGGTGCAGCCTCAGGCGCGCGGGCGCGGACGCGGAGCGCCGCCCGAGCCTGCCGATGTACTGGCTCACGTGGCGTTCCTCCTCGCTCCGGGCATGCCTCGCGCAGGACGCGCTGTGCCCTGCACGGGGGAGAACATCGGAGGGGGGCGCTCCATTTCCGCGTTCGATTCCCTGTTCGCGACTTTTACCGAATCATTACCGCTCACCGCTCAACCGTTCGAGAATGTGGAGCGCCTGAAGGGTCCCCTTGTCCGCCGGGACCGGGAGCGTGACGGGCAGGTGAACTCGATCGGAAATCGCAGGTCATGGGCGTTGTCCCCGTCGTGAAAAGGCAGTCGATCCCGGCTCCGCGGACAACCGGGCTCCCGCCCCACCGGTCCCAACCAACGAAAGGATCGACCACTGCCTCACGGAGGTTATGCAATGCCCTCTCGCCTCATCGGCCGCCGGACGTTACGCGCGGCGACGCTTCTGACGCCCCTTCTCGGCATCGGCCTGGCCGTCCCGATCGCCCTGGCGGGCCCGGCCGGGGCCGCGCAGCCGACGGCCGCCACCGCCTCGGTGAACGAGTACGGCTGGCAGCTCACCTACACGGCCGCCCCCGGGCAGGCCAACAAGGTGGCCATCACCCAGTCCTTCACCGGCGACCGCTCCCGGTTCACCTATGTGATCGACGACGTCGTCCCGATCAGCGCCGGGACCGGCTGCGGCCATCCCGACAGCACGGACAAGACCAGGATCTCCTGCACGGTCGAGGCCCCCGAGAGCCAGTCCCCGCTCACCTCCATGGAGATGGACCTCGGCGACGGCGCCGACACCGCCTCCTTCGACAACGCCACCGACCAGGTCTACTACTTCAACGCGGTCGAACTGGGCGACGGCGACGACCGGTGGACCGGCTCCACCGGCGGCCGCGTCGACGGCGCATCGGTGCGGGGCGGCGCGGGCGCCGACATCATCAGGGCGGGCGCGCTGGGGTACGCCGGCGGCGGTGCCGGCGACGACACCCTCTATGCCGGCATCGACGGCGAGATCGTGGACGGCGGCGCGGGTGACGACGTCCTGCACGGCGGCGCGGGCGACCAGATCCTGCGTGCCGACGACGGTGACGACACGGTCTACGGCGGGGCAGGCGACGACGAGATCTACGGCGGCAGAGGCAACGACATCCTGCACGGGAACGGCGGCGCCGACCGGATCTGGGGCAACAGCGGCGACGACGAGCTGTACGGCGGACCCGGCGCGGACACGCTCTCCGGCGGGCCGGGCAGGAACATCGTCCGCCAGGACTGACGCGGTTCTCGCGGTCTCGCCGTTCCCCGTTCGGGGGCCGATGAGTTTCCGCGTCCCGGGGCGTCTGACTCACTGATCTGACTCACTGATCTGACTCACTGAGGAGAGGAGAGGGTCACGATGAAGCTCGTGGTGCAGGAGTTCCTGACGCTCGACGGTGTCTCCCAGGGGCCGGGCGCCCCGGACGAGGACACCAGCGACGGTTTCGAGCGGGGCGGCTGGTTCGTGCCGCATCTGGACGAGGAGTTCGAACGGCTGGTCGGTACCTGGCTCGGTGAGGCGGACGCGCTGCTGCTCGGCCGCCGTACCTACCAGAACTTCGCCCGGGACTGGCCGACGATGACCGACCATCCCGCCGCCGCCGTACTGAACGGCCTGCCGAAGTACGTCGCCTCCCACAGCCTGACCACGGCCGGCTGGAACCCGACCACCATCCTGTCCGGCGACGTCCCCGCCCAGGTGGCGGAGCTGAAGCGGCTGCCCGGCCGGGAGATCCAGATCCACGGCAGCGCCCGGCTCGCGCAGTCCCTGCTGGCCGCCGGGCTGGTCGACACGCTGCGGCTGGCGATCGCCCCGGTCGTGGTGGGGCAGGGCCGTCGCCTCTTCCCGGACGGCGGGGCACCGGCCGGGCTGCGGCTCACCGACCATCGGACGACGCCGGGCGGGCTGTCGGTGCATGTCTTCGAGTCGACGGGGGTTCCGGAGTTCGGGACGTACGGGGGCAGCGCCTGAGGACACCCGGGGGCGGCGGCGCCTGAGGACACCCGAGGGCATCCCTGAAGGCCGCATACCCTCGTACGCATGACATCCCGCGCGGCGACCCGCCCCCGCATCGTGGGCACGGTGACGCGCGGGACGACCAACCCCAACCGCCTGCGCCGCATGGACCGCTGGATCGCGGCCACGCACGGCGCGGAGCTGCGCCGTGCCGCCGACCCCGTGACGGTCGACCTCGGGTACGGCGCCGCCCCCTGGACGGCCGTCGAACTGCTGCACCGTCTGCGCACGGTCGCGCCCCGCACGCGCGTGGTGGGCGTCGAGATCGAGCCCGCCCGGGTCGCGGCGGCGCTGCCGTACGAGCGGGCGGGGCTCGTGTTCCGGCACGGCGGCTTCGAGATCCCGGTCCCGCAGCGGCCCCTGCTCGTCCGGGCGGCGAACGTGCTGCGGCAGTACGAGGAGGGCGAGGTCGCGGCCGTGTGGGAGCGGCTGTGCGGGCGGCTCGCCCCGGCCGACCCGGCCACCGGCGCGCGCGGCGGACTGCTGGTCGAGGGGACCTGCGACGAGATCGGGCGACGGCACGTGTGGGTCGCGCTCGGCCCGGAGGGTCCGCGCACGGTCACCTTCGCGACCCGGCTGGGCTCCCTGGAGCGCCCCTCGGACCTGGCGGAACGCCTGCCGAAGGCGCTCATCCACCGCAATGTCCCGGGCGAGCCGGTGCACTCCTTCCTGCGTGACTTCGACCGCGCCTGGGCGGCCGCCGCGCCCTACGCCTCCTACGGCGCCCGCCAGCGGTGGATCCGGGCGGTACGGGACCTGAGGGCGGACTGGCCGGTGGCGGACGGGCCGGTGCGGTGGCGGCAGGGCGAAGTGACGGTGCGGTGGGAGGCGTTGGCCCCGCGGGGCTGAGCTCACCGGCACGGCCAGTCGGCACGCCCCTCGGCATGGCCCGGCACGGCCCGGCACGGCCCGGCACGGCCCGGCACGGCCCGCCGGGAACGATCTCTTTGAGTCGTTCGTCACACAGGCGGGGAGATCGTCATGCCGGGGGCATACCGGTGCGGGGGCGGCGGGAAGCACTACCTCTGTCGCTTTGGGCGCCGGCATGGCAGCATCCCAGACGAACCGGATGTTACTGACGGTTAATCAGTTGGGGGCTGAGGCATGGGAACGGGCAAGCGTGGCCTGATCGCGACGGCGGTGACCGTCGTCTGCGCGATCACCGTGCTGGCGGCACCGGGCACGGCGTTCGCCAGTCCGAGCCCCTCCCCCACTCCGAGCGCGAGCTCAACACCCGGGCCCAGCAAGGACCTCGAGGCCGTACGCGAGAAGCTCGACAAGCTCTACCGCGCAGCGGGCCGTGCCACCGACGAGTACAACGCCGCCGAGGAGAAGGCGGACAAGCAGTCCGCCGAGATCGTCGAACTGGCCAAGAAGATCGTCAAGGGCAAGGAGAAGCTGGCCAAGCTGAAGGACCGGGCCGGCGCCTCGGCCGCCGCGCAGTACCGCGGGGGCGGACTGCCGCCCGAGGCCCATCTGACGCTCAGCGACGACCCGCAGGAGTTCCTCGAAGGAGCGGTCCGGGTCCGCCAGGGCCAGCACGCGGCCAAGGGCCTGATCGGCGAACTGACCCGCACGCAGCAGGACTTGGAGCAGTACGCCAAGGACGCCTCCGCGCAGTGGAAGAAGCTGGAGGCGGGCCGCAAGGCCAAGGCCGCCGCGCAGAAGAAGATCGAGAAGCAGATCAAGCAGGCGGAGAAGGTCGAGTCCGAGCTGCAGAAGGACGAGCAGAAGCGCCTCGCCGAGCTGGAGAAGCAGGCCGCGGCCAGGGCGCAGTCCGCCTGGCTCGGCTCCGGCGTCCTCGACGAGATCAGCGGCAAGGCGTCCGAGCAGGGCAAGAAGGCCGTCGAGTACGCCACGGCCCAGATCGGCAAGCCGTACCAGTGGGGCGCCGAGGGCCCTGAGACCTACGACTGCTCCGGGCTGACGTCACAGGCCTGGATATCCGCCGGCCGCGGCATACCGCGCACCTCGCAGGAGCAGTGGAAGCAGCTGCGGCACATCGACGTCCAGGACATGCGGCCCGGCGACCTCATCATCTACTTCGACGACGCCAGCCATGTCGCGATGTACATCGGCGACGGGGCGATGGTGCACGCCCCGCGCCCCGGGCGGGACATCACCGTCGCGGGAGCGGGATCCATGCCTATCCTCGGGGTGGTAAGGCCGGATCCCGGCACCGACGCCGGGTGAACATATCGGACATCAGGCACCTTTGGTGACACGACCCACGTGACCCACCGCACGCCGGGCCTCCCGACCGATGCGGTGTCGGCGTGACGTTCGTCATCTCCACAGCATCTCCGGCCTGTCCAACTGCGGTACATATCGCGGCATATGACACTGGCCGATGGCGCAGCGGCGTGGCTCACACCATTCCTATGCGGCGCCGACACCCGCTATGGTCCCCGTCGGTGGGTCGAGGTCCCTCGCCCCCGCCATGCCCTCGGGGGGAGGGAAGGAACCCAAGACAATGCCCGTACCCATACCGCGGCAGAGAGCGATCCCGGCCGTGGAAAGTGGTCAGGCGCAGGCCGCGTCCAAGTGCGGCGGCTCCGCCGAGGACTCCGTCAAGGACGCCTCGGCCGCGGCCCCGCGCACGCCGGACACCGCCGGAAACACCACGGACAAGGTGGAGAACAACACCGCTCACACCAACCTGACGCTGCTGCTGATCGAGGACGATCCGGCCGGTTCGCCGATCGCGCAGGACCTGCTCGACCAGGCAGGCAAGCCGATCCGCGTCCGCACGGCCCGCAATCTGACCGAGGCCGGGCGGCTGCTGACCGACGACGTCCACTGCATCCTGCTGGACCTCGCGCTGCCGGCGCCGGGCCACGGCGACTCCGAGGACGAGCTCGCCGTGCTCAAGCACGTGCTGGAGCTCGCGCCCCGGCATGCCGTCCTGGCGCTGACCGCGTCGGGCGACGCCGAGCGCGGCGCGGAGGCGGTGCGCGTGGGCGCCCAGGACTACCTGTTCCGCGACGAGCTGGACGGCCGGCTGCTGAGCCGCGCGATCCGCTACGCGGTGGAGCGCAAGCGTTCCGAGTCGGCCGAGCGCCGGCTCGCCGAGGGCCGCCTGCGGGCGCAGGAGAACCGCCGCCTGGAGCGCGGTCTGCTGCCGACCCCGCTGCTGGAGGGCTCTCCGCTGCGGTTCGCCGCCCGCTACCGCCCGGGCCGCTCGCGCGCCCTGCTCGGCGGTGACTTCTACGACGTCGTCCGCACGCCGGACGGCACCGTGCACGCGATGATCGGTGACGTGTGCGGCCACGGCCCGGACGAGGCCGCCCTCGGCGTGGAGCTGCGGATCGCGTGGCGGGCGCTGACGCTGGCGGGTCTGTGCGGCGACCAGCTGCTGGGCACGCTCCAGCAGGTGCTGGAGCACGAGCGGGCCGACGACGAGATCTTCGCGACGCTGTGCACGGTGGACATCGCGCCGGACGGCCGCCGCGCGGGCCTGTGCCTGGCGGGTCACCCCTCGCCGCTGCTGGCCCGCCCGGGCAAACCGGCCCGCCTACTGCCGTACGACAACAACGGACCGGCCCTCGGGCTGCTGCCGGGTGCGCGCTGGCCGCGTATGCAGGTGGAGCTGGGTGCCGAGTGGAGCCTGATGCTCTACACCGACGGCCTGATCGAGGGCCATATCGGCCAGGGCCGGGAGCGGCTCGGCCAGGACGGTATGACCGAGATGATCCGCCGCCAGTTCGCCGAGGGGCTGCGGGGCGAGCGGCTGCTGCGGGCGGCGGTGAACGAGGTGCGCGCCCTCAACGGTGGCGAGCTGACGGACGACGTGGCGGTTCTGCTGCTGGACCGGGTGCCGTAGCCCCGGGATCCGGCGCTGACCGGATGCCGTAGCCCGGGCTGCGACGCTTGCCGAGGGGCGGCTTACCGGCCGCCGTTCCAGGGGCCGTACGGGCCGTCGCTGCTGGAACCGCGCCGGCTGCGGCCGCCGCCGGGGAGCGCGCGGATGGCCGGGCGGACGTCGACCATGTACACGATCGTCGCGATGAGCCCGATGATCGGCAGGAACGACAGGATCGGGAAGAGCAGGTTCACCACGAAGGCCAGACCGAGGATGATCAGCCAGAACAGCTTGGTCTTCTTGTCGGCCGCGCGGTACGCGTCCTCCCGCCGCACGGCGGCGTCGAACAGCGCGAAGCCGCTGAAAATGATCAGGGCCATGCTCAGAAGCCACATCAACCCTGTGAAGCCCTGCATCAGCACAACATCCACCACCAGACTCGGCTCGTCCCTACGCGGTCACCGTACCCGTACAACGGGCCGGACACCCCCAGGGTGCCCGGCCCGTGTGCGTTGCCGCCCTTGATACGGCGGCTGCCGTCCTACTTGGCCGGCGGGGTGGTCTTCTTGGCCGTGGTGGTCTTGCGCGCCGGAGCCTTCTTGGCCGGGGCCTTCTTCGCCGAAGCGGCGGTGGCCGGCTTCGCCGGCTCCTCCTTCACCTCGACCGGCTCGGGCTTCGGCTCGACGGCCACGGCCAGCTCCTCGACGCCCTCGGCGACGTCCTCGATGCCCTCGGCGGCCTCGCCGCGCCAGGTGCGCACGGCCTGCTCGCCGTGCTCGGCGACCTTCTCGTAGGTCTCCCGGGCCTTGACGGCGTACTCGGCGGCCACGCCGACCCCGCGCAGCGCGAAGTCCTGGGCGTTCTCACCGAACTTCTTCAGGTCGGCGTCGAGGTTGCTGCCGAGCTTCTTGAAGTCGGCGTCGAGGGAGCCGATGAACCCCGTGACCTTGGTCTGCAGGGTCTCCTGCGTCTCCTTGACGCGGGCGGAGGCCTCCTTGGCCCGGGCGGACGCCTTCTCCTGGACGGCCTTGGTGTCGGTGTTGCGTACGGCGTCGATCCGCGCCGGAGCCTCGGCCCGCAGCTGCTCCACCAGGGCGGGCACCTTCTTCGCCTGCTGGAGGGCGAGGTCGGCGGTGCCGGCGGCGAAGTAGAGCGGAGTCGGGTCGCTGAGGGTCTTGCGCAGGTCGTCGGTGATGGCCATGGTGAGGGTCCTCCCGGATTCTGTCTCGCTTGAGGGTTCGGCTGAGGGTGGTGTGATCCGCAGCGGAGCGGCCGGTGCCCTGGTCCGGCTCAGCCGGCCGTCTGCTGCGGGTCGGTGTCACTGCCGCCGGTGGCCTTGCGGGGCCGGCGGGCGGCGGACGTACCGCCGGCGTTCTTGCGGGTGCGGCGAGCGGCGGGCGTACCGCCGGTCTCCTTGCGGGTGCGGCGGGCCGCGGGCGTACCGCCGGATTCCTTGCGGGTCCGACGAGCGGCCGACGCACCGCCGTCTCTCTCGTGGATACGGTCCTCGGCGGGCAGGCCGCCGTCGGCCGTGCGGGTCCGTCTGCGTATCTCGGTGCCGCCGTCCGGAGCGTCCCCGTCCACATCCGCCGCGCCTTCTCCGACCACGGCCTCGACGACGGCGGCGCCGTCGTCGGAGCCGCCGGAGCCGTTGCCGCTCCCGAACCCGTTCTCCTTGCGGAAGGACTCGTAGATCTGCAGCAGCACCTGCTTCTGCCGCTCGTTCAGCGTCGGGTCCGCGAGGATGACGGCACGCGTCTCCACCTCGTCCCGGTCCCGCTCGGCGTCGAGAATGCCGGCCCGGACGTACAGCGTCTCGGCGGAGATCCGCAGGGCCTTGGCGACCTGCTGCAACACCTCCGCGCTCGGCTTGCGCAGCCCGCGCTCGATCTGGCTCAGATACGGATTGGACACCCCGGCGGCATCGGCGAGCTGCCGCAGCGACAGCTGCGCGTTGCGCCGCTGCTCGCGCAGGTAGTCACCGAGATTGCCGACGTTGAGCGATGCCATGCCTCCACAGTGCCGCACCCCGCTAACTATTGCAAGCACCCGCTTGCAATAGTGCGCCGCGCCACGCGGCCGCAGTCGAGGCAGTCCGCTCTGACCCACCTCGCCTGCGGCGCACCTCCGTGGTGCGATGGAACGGGGGCAGGAAGGAGAGAGTGATGGCCCTACCAGCAGCGGAGCGCAAGGGCGGCGCGGCCCCGGTATCGGTCCGCCCGCTGGATGAGGCGGACCTGGATCGGGCCGATGAGATCTGCGGGGCGGCCTTCGGGACCTTCCTGGGGGCACCTGATCCGTTCGGGACCGTCGACTACGTCCGCACCCGCTGGGCGGCCGATCCACAGGCGGCGTTCGCGGCGACGGTCGAGGGCGAAGTGGTGGGATCGACCTTCGCCGCCGACTGGGGCAGCGTCGGGTTCTTCGGACCGCTGACCGTACGTCCGGATCTGTGGGACCAGGGCATCGGCAGGCGTCTGATGGAGCCGGTCATCGACCGCTTCGACGCCTGGGGGAATCGCCACCTCGGCCTGTTCACCTTCGCGCACAGTCCCAAGCATCTTGAGCTCTACCGCCGGTACGGCTTCTGGCCCCGATTCCTCACAGCCATCATGAAGAAGCAGGTCACAGAGGGTGCCGCAGTCCCCGGCCGGGTGCTCTACAGCGAACTGCCCGCCGCCGAGCGGCCCGAAGCGCTGAGCCTCTGTCGCGCACTGACCGGAGCCGTGTACGAGGGCCTGAGCCTGGAACGCGAGATCGCGGCCGCGCACGCGCAGGGACTCGGTGACACCATCCTGCTCCAGGGCGCCGGCTCCGAGCTCGACGGCCTGGCCGTCTGCCACTGCGGAGCCGGGACGGAGGCCGGTACGGACGTGTGCTTCGTCAAATTCGGCGCCGTACGTCCTGGTCCGGAGGCCGCCGACCGGTTCGAGCGACTGCTCGACGCGTGCGAGCGGCTGGCCGCCGAGCGCGGGCTGGGGCAACTGGACGCCGGCATGAACCTGGGCCGCCCGGACGCCTACCGGCGCATGATCGACCGCGGTTTCCGCACCTGGTTGCAGGGCGTGACCATGCACAGGCCCAACGAACCCGGGTACAGCCACCCCGACGCGTATGTGATCGACGACTGGCGCTGACCAGCCACCGGGTGGCTGATCCCGATGCCCTGGCCGCCACCCGGGAGGTCCAGGGCACGGTAGGGCGCGCGCCCCCACCTCTTGCGAAGTAGCCACTTTTTTGTGGGTACTTGGCGAGGGACGCCAACGGGGCGACGCTGGGTGAGGGACGGCCGGAGGGTCGTCAGATCCAGGTGGACGGGGGGACGAGGCGATGCGTCATGAGGCCGGCTGGGCCTCGGTGAGCTTCTCCAGGCGGCGGTGGCCCCAATCGGAGAGGGGAGCCAGCGCCTCGGAGAGTTCTCGACCGAACGCGGTCAAGGAGTACATGGTCTTCAACGGAAGCACGTCGTGCACCTCTCGGTGCACCAGCCCGTCGGCCTCCATCTCGCGGAGCGCCTGAGTCAGCACCTTCTCGCTGAGGCCCGGCAGCCGCCGACGCAGCTCACCCGGGCGGTGCGGACCGGATTCCAGCAGCCAGAGCAGAGCCGTCTTCCACTTTCCGTCGATCACAGCGATCGCGGCGGTTACCCCACAGACATTCGGGTCCTGGGCACGGCTGCGCGTCATTTTCGCCCCATTCATCACCTATTGCCGATATTTTCCATGGGAGTTGAGAGATGTCCTCACACACCGAACAGTCTGCCGTCACCGTCCTCGGCTTGGGGCCGATGGGCCGATCCCTGGCGGGCTCATTCCTGGCGGGCGGCCTGCGAACCACGGTCTGGAACCGGACGCCGGGCCGGGACGGGGAGCTGGTCGCGCGGGGCGCGGTCAGCGTCCGGTCGGCCGAGGAAGCGGTTGCCGCCAGCGGCCTGACCGTGGTCTGCGTGGTGAACTACGACGCGGTGGACGCCATCCTGCGGCGGGAGGTGGTCACCGGCGCGCTCAAGGGGCGCACAGTGGTCAATCTGACCGCCGACACGCCGGCCCGGGCCCGAGATACCGCAGCGTGGGCGGCTGAGCACGGTGTCCGCTACCTGGACGGCGCGATCATGACACCGACCACGACCATCGGCACTCCGGCCGCTGTGTTCCTCCACAGCGGCCCGGAGGATCTCTACCGTGAGCACCAGCCCGTCCTGGACGCGCTGGGCGGCACTCACACCCACCTCGGCGAGGAGATCGGGCGAGCGGCGGCCTACGACATCGCGCTGCTCGACATCTTCTGGACCGCCATGGCGGGCTATGCCCACGCTCTGGCGGTGGCGCGAGCGGAAGGGGTCACAGCGCGGCAGCTGGCGCCATTCGCCAAGGGCATCGGCGACATACTCCCGCCGGTCTTCGAAGAGCTCGCGGAGGAAGTGGACGACGGAACGTTCTCCGGCGAGGGCAACCCTCTCACCTCAGCGGCGTCGTCCATGGCCCATATCGTCCACACCTCCGAGGCCCACGGCATCGACGCGGGCGTGATGCGCGCGGCAGAAGGCCTGGCCCGCAGAGCCATCGGACAGGGCCACGGCGCTGACGGGTTCATCCGGATCTCCGAGCTCCTGGGCCGTCGCTGAGGAAGGCGACGCGGACCCATCGCGGATCTCTCCAGGTCGGCTGAGACAGCCGCGTGGCGGCAGCCGTGGTAAGTCGACGGGGGCGACTCGGATCAGAATGCCGTCCGGGTCCGCGACGACGAACGTGCGCCCGAATACCTCATCGCGCGGCTCGCTGACCACTCGAACTCCCTTCCCACCCACCGCGCGAACTGGCGGTCGATCGCCTCGGGTCCGCCAGGCAGGGCCAGACAGACCTCGCCGTCTGGAGTTTCGGACGGAGACCTCCAGCCGCAGTTGCTTCGACGCCCTCACCGCCGGCAACCTCGACCTCGCCTGGGTGACCATCGACGGCCCGGTGCGCGGTATCGAGCAGCGCCCCGTCGTCTCCCTGCCCTGGGTCCTGGCCGTCCGCTCCGACGATCCGCTCGCGGACCGGCCCTGTGTCAGCACGGCCGAGTTCAGCGACATCAGCCTCATCCGGCTTCCCGAGAACTCCACGTCGGGTGCCCGCCTCGACGCCGCGTTCGCCGAACTCGGCATCCGGAGCAGCTCCGGCACGAGCGTCGCCGACTGGAACACCGCCCTCCTGCTGGCGGAACTCGGCCTCGGTCACGCCGTCGTGCCCGTCCTGCCCGGCTGGGAGACACCGGGTGACGGTCCCCTCCGCCTCGTCCCCATCCCCGACCTGCCCCCGCTCCCGGTCGGCTGGGCCGTCCGCCGCTGGGACGCCCTCACTCCGCTCGCGCGGGTCTTCAGCAGTGCAGTTGCTGCGGTACGACTTGGCCGGGCCAGCTCGGAGCTCGGTAGTCGTCGACCCGCTGAAACCCGATGTCGAACCCGCCCTCACCGTCCAGCGCGGCGAACTCGGCGTCCGACTCGGGGTGGAGTCCAAGTCCGGTGGCTTCCTGATAGAACGCCGCCAGGGCGAGCGGATCAGGGCAGTCCAGGGTGATCGCGCTCAACTTCATCAGCGGGGTCATGGCGCCTCCGGGCCGCTCGCTGGGGACTCTGGCCCTGCACACCCTAGAAGCGGTCGGTCGCTAAATCGTTCGACGAGTCGGGGCGGGTGCCGTCATGATCCGCAGTCGTGACGACGACTTCGCAGCAGTTCCTCGTCCGAGCCGCCGCCCGGAACAACGCCGAGTGGTGCGCGGTGATGTGCCGGACGCACGGGGTGGTGGGCGGGTTCGGGGACGAGGCCTGGGCCGCCCGGGTCCGGACGCCGCTCTACTACCCCGATGCCGTGACGCTGGAGCCGGGCGCCGACGGGGACGTGCTCGTGGCGCGGATCGACACGGCCTCGCCCGGCGCCTCGGTCAAGGACAGTTTCGCCGACCTGGAGCTGGCGGAGGCCGGGTTCCGGGTGTTGTTCGAGGCGTGGTGGATCCACCGGCCGGCGGGGGCGCCCGCGCCCATGCCGGACCTCGCCTGGGACGTCGTGGACGATCCGGGCTCGCTGCGCGCCTGGGCGCTGGCCTGGGACGCCGGCGGCGGGAACACGGGCCTCTTCAGGCCCGAGCTGCTCGCCGACCCGGAGACCTTCGTGATCCTGGGGCGGGCCGCCGACGGCCGTATCGCCGCCGGAGCGGTCGCGAGCCGCAGCGAGCACGTCGTCGGTGTCTCCAACGTCTTCGCACGGGACGGCGGGCCCGACGCCGCCTGGCCGGTCGTCCTGCACGCGCTCGCCCGGCTCTTCCCCACCCTGCCCGTCGTCGGATACGAGCAGGGTGACGATCTGACGGTCGCTCTCCGGTACGGCTTCGAGCCGGTCGGCCCCTTGCGGGTGTGGATACCCAACGGCTGACCGGCCCGCGGCTACCGCGGCTTG
Source organism: Streptomyces sp. NPDC057099 (assembly GCF_042671245.1). Taxonomy (NCBI): domain Bacteria; kingdom Bacillati; phylum Actinomycetota; class Actinomycetes; order Kitasatosporales; family Streptomycetaceae; genus Streptomyces; species Streptomyces sp. NPDC057099. Next base: position 82,198 of record NZ_JBHUTX010000026.1, on the reverse strand, counting down.
TACGCCAGGAACGTGCCCGCCTGCCTCTTCGACCCTCCCTCCGGTTCCTGCACCACCCGCGTCATGACCACCAGCCCCGCCTGCCGGAGCAGTTCCGCGATCCGGTCCGGCGGCAGCAGATGCGACTCGTAGGACACCGGATGGTCGCCGTACGCGCGCGTCGGGCGCAGGTGCTCGCCGTTGCCCACATGGCCCGCCAGCATCAGCCGGCCGCCGGGTGCGAGGGTGCGGTGGAACTCGGCGAACACGGTGGGCAGCCACCGCGGCGGGGTGTGGTGGACGGTGTAGTACGCCAGGATGCCGCCGAGTTCGCCGTCGCCGATCTCCAGTGCGGTCATCGAGCCGACGGTGAAACGGAGTTCCGGATACGCCGCCCGGGCCAGTTCGACCATCCTCGGTGACACGTCAACGCCGAACACCGGCACGCCCAGCGCGGCCAGGTGCGCCGTCACCTTGCCCGGGCCGCAGCCCAGGTCGGCGACCGGCCCGAGAGGCCGTGCGAGTTCGGCGAAGGCGGCCAGCATCGCGCGGGACACGGGGTCCAGCTCGGCCGGTTCCTTGACGCGTCGGACGTAGTCGGCGGCGACGGTGTCGTAGGACTCCCGGACGGCGGTGAGGTAGGAGGGCTCGGTCATGCCGCGAAGCTAGACGACGGCACTGACACCCCCCGTACGCCGACGCGAGTACGCCGGTTTACTCCCGCTGAAAGACGACCTCACCCCGCCGCCCCGGCAGCGTGTTCCCCATGAACCCGAAACTCAGCCGCCCCGCCCGCCGGACCGTGCTGGTCGTCCACGTCATCGCCTCCGCGAGCTGGCTCGGGCTCACGCTCGGGCTGCTCGCGCTCGGCATCACCGCGGCCACCACCGGGTCCGCCGTGACCGTCGAGGCATCCGTCCGGGCCATGAAGCTCTTCGCCGACTGGCTGCTGCTCCCCGTCGCGTTCCTCACGCTCCTCAGCGGTCTGGTGCTGTCGCTGGGGACCGCGTGGGGTCTGGCGCGGCACCGGTGGGTCTGGACGAAGTTCTGGCTGACCCTCGCCACGACCACCGCCACGGTGTTCGCCCTGCGCCCCGGGGTGAACTCCGCGGTCACCGCCGTCGCCGCGGGCGGTCCGCTGCCCGACGCCGGGGACGTCCTGATGGGACCGGTCGTCTCGCTGTCCGCCTACGTCTTCATGACGGTGATCTCGGTCCTGAAGCCCTGGGGCCTGACCAGGCGGGGCAGGAGGCTGAGGCTGCGTACGCCCGCCCGGCGCACCCTCCAGGATGCCTAACGCCTAGTGACACTTGCCTAAAAGTATTAGGCAGATGCACAATCCCTTCAGGCAGAAGGGAGGCGCCGTATGGCACGCGTGGGACTCACGCCGGAGCGACTGACCGAGGCAGGCGCGGAACTCGCCGACGAGGTCGGCTTCGACGAGGTGACCGTCTCGGCGCTCGCCCGGCGCTTCGACGTCAAGGTCGCGAGCCTGTACTCGCACGTGAGGAACTCCCAGGACCTCCGGACCAGGATCGCCCTGCTGGCGCTCGCGGACATGGCCGACCGGGCCGCCGACGCCCTGGCCGGAAGGGCCGGCAAGGACGCCCTGGCGGCGCTGGCCGACGTCTACCGCGACTACGCCCGGGAACACCCCGGCCGCTACGCCGCGGCCCAGTTGCGGCTCGACCCGCAGACGGCGGCCGCCAGCGCCGGCGTCCGCCACGCGCAGATGACCCGGGCCCTGCTGCGCGGCTACGACCTGACGGAACCGGACCAGACCCACGCGGTACGGCTGCTGGGCAGCGTCTTCCACGGGTACGTCAGCCTGGAGCTGGGCGGCGGGTTCAGCCACAGCGCCCCCGACACCGACGCCACCTGGGCCCGGATCATCGACGCCCTCGACACGCTGCTGCGCAACTGGCCCGCGCCCCCTACGGATCCCCGAGGCTGACACCATGCACACCGAGCACGACTGGATCACCACTCCGCTCACGGCGGACCTGCTGCGCGGCGCCCTCGACCTGGAGCGCACCGAGCACGGCCTGCTCCCGCACCGGCTGCCCGCCCGGGCCCGCGCCCAGAACACCAACGCCCAGCTCGCCATGGCCGAGGCCCAGCCCTCCGGCGTACGGCTGGCCTTCCGTACCGCCGCGACGGCCGTCGAACTCGACACGCTGCGCACCAAGCGCGACTACGTCGGCCTGCCGTCCCGCCCGGACGGCCTGTACGACCTGGTCGTCGACGGCCGCCCGGCCGGGCAGGCCTCGGGGACCGGCGGCAACGTCCTCACGGTCGACATGGCCACCTGGGAGGGCGAGGTCACGCCGGGCCCGGTGGGCACCGTCCGCTTCACCGGTCTGGCCGCGGGCGAGAAGGACGTCGAGATCTGGCTGCCGCACAACGAGACCACCGAGCTCGTCGCCCTGCGCACCGACGCGCCCGTGGAGCCGCTGCCGGACCGGGGCCGCAGGGTGTGGCTGCACCACGGCAGTTCGATCAGCCACGGTTCCGACGCCGCGAGCCCCACGGCCGTCTGGCCCGCGATCGCCGCGTCCCTGGGCGGTGTGGAACTGGTCAACCTCGGTTTCGGCGGCAGCGCGATGCTCGACCCGTTCACCGCGCGTGCCATGCGGGACACCCCGGCCGACCTGATCAGCGTCAAGGTGGGCATCAACATCGTCAACGGGGACGTGATGCGGCTGCGCGCCTTCGGCCCGGCCGTGCACGGTTTCCTCGACACGATCCGCGACGGGCACCCCGACACCCCGCTGCTGGTCGTCTCCCCCATCCACTGCGCGATCCACGAGGACACCCCCGGCCCCACCGCCCCGGACCTCAGCGAGATCGGCAACGGCCGACTGCTGTTCGCCGCCATGGGCGACCCGGCGGAGAAGGCCACCGGGAAGCTCACGCTCGGCGTCATCCGGGAGGAACTGGCCCGGATCGTGCGGCAACGCGCGGCCGACGACCCGAACCTCCACTACCTCGACGGCCTCGACCTCTACGGCGAGTCCGACGCGGCCGAACTCCCCCTCCCCGACCACGTCCACCCGGACGCCGCGACCCACCGCCGTATCGGCGAACGCTTCGGCGCCCTGGCCTTCACCGAGAAGGGCCCGTTCGCGCAACACTGAGCCCGCTCAGTAGTCTTCGAGGCCCCCGAAGCCCTGCTCCGCCAGGGCTTTGTCGACGCGCGCGGTGGGACGACTCCCAGTCGTCCAGGGTCTCCGCGGCCTCCTTCGCCGGCTTGGCGCGGGTCACGGTGAGCACCTCTTCCCTGCGGGCACCATCAGCCCGTCGAGGACGAACGCGGTGACGCCGCGGCGCTGGGCGACGGCGCAGACGTTGCCACCGGCCGGCGCGTAGTCCAGGTCGCCTGACTCCACGACGACGACCGAGCCGGGCTCGGCCCGGTAGATCGCGGCGTGCGGCATCAGGTTGTCGCCGGGAGGGCACCGCACGGTGAAGGCAGGCCCGGCCACCCGCGGCACCGGCCCCCACAGGGGCCGGATCCCGATGTCCATGACCTGCCCGCGGCCCAGCAGATCGGCCGGCGTGGTGGCGGGGATGTCCGTGAACGCGTCTGTGTCCGCCATGACATGGACCCTGACCACCCCGCACGCGCCCGTGTCTAGAACGGCAGCGGCCTCCCGTGCACCACTTCCAGCCTCGTCACGGCCCGCGTCAGCACCACGTACAACCGGTGGAGCCCCCGTTCCTCCGCCTCGGCGATCGCCGCCGGCTCGACGGCCACGACATGGTCGTACTCGAGTCCCTTGACCACGCTCGCCGGCACCAGGGACACCCGCGCGCCGAGCTCCCCGGGCCCCGCCGCCTCGACACCGGCCGCGTCCAGGGCCGCCCGCACCCGGGCGAGGTCCGCGTCCGTCGCGACGACCCCGACGGATCCCTCCTGCCCCAGCGCGTCCCGTACGGCGTCCACCACCGCCGCCGGCACCCCGCCCGGGTCCGTCTCCCGCATCCGCAACTCCCCGTCCCCGCGCAGCGAACGGGCCTCCGGAACGTCCACGTCCAGCCGCTCCAGCAGCCGGTTGGCGAGGCCTACGACAGCCTGCGGCACACGGAATCCGACGGTCAGCTCGACCACGGCCGCGTCCGGTTTCCCCAGGTGCGCCAGGACCGTCTGCCACGACCGTGCCGCCCACGGCGTCGTCCCCTGCGCCAGATCGCCCAGAACCGTCAGCGAGCCGAAGGGCGCACGGCGGGCGATGGCCCGGCACTCCATCGGGGACAGGTCCTGCGCCTCGTCGACGACGACATGCCCGTACCCCTCCGGGTGCTCGATCAGCCCGGCCACCTCGTCGAGCAGCACCAGATCGGCGGCCGACCAGCGGGCCGACTTCCACGACCGGGGCGGCGTGCGCCACAGCAGCGCCCGCTGTTCGGCGCCGTCCAGCAGACCGTCGGCCGCCCCCGTCAACGCCTCGCGGTCGGTGAGCAGTTCGGCCACGACCTCCTCCGGCCGCACCCGGGGCCAGACGGCGTCGAGGTACGCGGACACCGGCCGGGACCGCTCGACCCGGCGCACCCAGGCGTTCGGCGGCGGACCGGCCCGCCGCTCCACCCGCTCGCGCAGACACCGCACGATCCGCGCCCGCACCCGCTCCCGCCCGACCCCGTACGGCGGCTCCTCCTGCCGTACATCCGCGACGATCCGCGCCAGCTCAGCCTCCGGCACCCGCCAGCGGTACGACCCGTCCGGCACCGCGAGCGAGCCCGCCCCCGCGGTGCGCACGCGCGCGTACAGCGCCCGTCGCAGCACCTCCGCCATCCGGGCGTCGTGCTTGACGACGGCGGCGGACTCGTCGTCGGTACCCCGGACCGGCCACCGGGCGATCTCCTCGGCGAGCGTCGACTGCCGCACCCCCGTCTCGCCGAGGGCGGGCAGCACCTCCGCGATGTACGACAGGAACGTGCGGTTGGGCCCGAGGATCAGCAGACCGCCGCGCCGGATGCGCTGCGGGTGCGTGTAGAGCAGATACGCGGCCCGGTGCAGGCCGACGGCCGTCTTGCCGGTGCCCGGCGCGCCCTGCACGCACACCGACATCGCCAGGTCCCCGCGTACGAGGTCGTCCTGCTCGGGCTGGATGGTCGCGGCGATGTCCCGCATGGGCCCGACGCGAGGCCGTTCGATCTCCCGGGCGACGATCGCGCTGGCCCTGGCCTCCCCCTGCCCCAGGCGCTCGTCCTCCAGGCCCGTGAGATCGCCGGAGTCCCCGCGACTGCCGGCCGCCCACCCGAACCGCCGGCGCACGGCGACGCCCTGCGGATCACGGGCGGAGGACTGATAGAAGGCCCGCGAGACGGGTGCGCGCCAGTCGACGACGAGGGGCGGTTCGGCCGGGTGCTCGGAGATGCGCAGCCGCCCGATGTGCAACCGCCCACCGGCCCCCTCGAACTCCAGCGCCCCGAAGAACAACGGCCCCTCGGGCAGTTCGCGCAAGGCCTTGGCATGGCTGCGCAGCCGGTACCCGAGCACCTCCGCGTCAGCCCCGGACGCCGACACGTCCTCCCCGATGACGACCTGTTCACCGGCTCCCTCGACCATCGCGGCGAGGGCGGCGCGGCAGCGCTCGTGATGGGCGCGTTCCCGGTCGAGTGCGTGCTGAAGGGCAGGTTCGGTCGACGTCATTCCACCGAGCGTACGCCAAAAAATGTAACCGAGTTAAATTTATTACTCACTCTCACCGTGAAGCCTTGAACGGCCGACGGGTGGCAGCCCGGCGGCCAGCCACCCGAACGCCCGCTCCGCCGCCGCCACCGCATCCCCCCGCACGTCCGCCACCCGCTCCCCCGCCGCGATCCGCCGCCAGTTCTCCAGCGCGAGCACCCGCAGTACGGCCATGAGCTGCCCGGCCGCCAGCCGCGCGTCCAGATCACCCCCGAGCACCTCGGCGAGCGCGGCCTCCGACCGCTCCTGGTGCGTGTGCGCACGGGCGACCAGGGAGGGCGTCCCGTAGAGCAGGGCATGGAAGGCGAGCACCTGAGGATGGTCGTTGAGCCCGGTCACGGGGTCACTCCGCTCCAGCCCCTCCAGAAAGTGCCGCCGCAACGCCTCCACCGGCGCCCCCTCCGCCCCGGCCACCACCCGCGCGGCCTCCCCCTCGTGGTCGGCGATCCGGTACAGCACCAGATCCTCCTTGGCCGGGAAGTACCGGAACAACGTCGGCTTGGAGATCTCGGCCGCCGCCGCCACCTCGGCGACCGACACCGCGTCGAACCCCTTCTCCAGGAAGAGCCGCACCGCGACGTCCGACACGACCTGGTACATCCGCCGCTTCTTGCGCTCACGCAGCCCGGTCTCGCTCATGGGGCGAGCCTACGCAGGGGCCGTGGCTACGCCAGGGCGCGGGCGAGGTACGGGTTCACCGTGGACCTGACCGGGAGGCCGAGCGAGCCCGTGGCGACCGCCAGCGTCACCGCGTAGGAGTCCACCGCGCGCCGCACGTTCGGGGCGTCCAGGCTGGCGCCGGTCACGATGCGGTCCAGATCGACGTACGCGGACCGCACGATCTCCAGCGAGCGGTACACCCGCCAGTCCTTGCGCCAGTCGCGGGTGTACTCGGCGGGCAGCCGCCGCTCCCAGCGGCGGAACATCCGGTCCCGGATCTCCGGCCGGGTCGGCGTGAGGTGCATGTGCCGGACGAGGTCGTAGAGGGGGTCGCCGACCACGGCCATCTCCCAGTCGATGATGGTCAGCGCCAAGCGGTCGTCACGCCGGACGAGGTTCCAGGGGTTCAGGTCCCCGTGCAGCAGGGCGGGCTCCCGCCGGCTCACCTCGTGCCGGGAGAGGATCAGCCGCAACCGGTCCGCGTCGGGCAGCCCGAGATGCCGGGCCAGCTGCTGCGACTCCTTCGGCAGATCCCGTACGAGGGAGACGAGCTGGTCCCGCAGCCACCGGTGGAAGGCACCCTCACCGGCGGTCGGATCGATCTGCTTGTACCGCACCCGCGTCAGGGCGTCCAGCTGGTCCACCAGGCCGTCCGCCTCGTGCGGCAGCAGTCCGTGGACGGGGTGGTCGGGGGGCCGGTCGGCGTCACGCGGTCCGACGTAGGTGTGGACGGCGATGGTGCCGCTCTGGAAGGTCTCGCCCAGCGCGAGCACCCTCGGCGCCGCCACCTCGGTGGACCAGTCCTCGATCGCGCGCAGCACGGTGTGCTCGCTGAGGAAGCCACGTTCCCTGCGGCACACGTCGGGCAGCTTCCGCCGTACGACCACGGGGGATTCGAGGCCCGGCACCGACACCACCGTGTTCAGGTGCGCGGTCCCCTTGAAGACCCTGCCCGCGGGGGCGGCCCCCTCTGCCAGCAACGCCTCCCGGACCACCGCGGACGAGAAGTCGGGGCGCTCCGGAACACGCCGGTCGGGCCGCCACTCGAAGGCCTTCGCGATCCAGGCCCGGCCGCTGATGTCCGTGTTCCCGCGCGACACCAGCCAGCGGAAGAGGACCCGCCTGATCTCGCCCTCACGCGGCACGCTCCCGAGCCGCAGCGGCTCAGCCGCCGTGTCGAGGGCCCGTCGCACCCGGGCCGTCGCCTCGTCCAGGCTCGTCGGCGTGAACGATTCCTCGAGGGACCGGGCGGCCCGCATCACGTCGGGGAACACCGATTGGGCCCGCTCGAACGCCAGGTAGTGCCGCAGGTCCTTGGCCAGTCCGTTGACGGCGGCCGGCCGGACCTCCTGCATGGCCTCGGCCCACGCGTCGACCACCCCGGCCCACTGATGGGCCGGGTACCGCATGCGGACGAGGTGCGTGGCCAGGTCGTGCAGCGGGTCGCCGTAGGTCGCCAGCTCCCAGTCGACACAGATGAGGGGCGGGTCCCCCTCGTAGGACACGATCACGTTGTCCCGGTGCAGATCGGTGTGGAGCAGGCTGTACGGCCGCCGGGCCATGGCGGGGACCCGCCCGGCCAGTCCGGTGAGAGCGTCCTCCGGGATGCCCAGCGCCGCGAACAGCCCGCCGAAGGCCGCCGCGTTGGGCCGCCTGATCTGCCGGTCGGCCAGCCGGGCCAGCGTCTGGAGGAAGCCCTGGCTGTCCATGTCGTTGCGGGGCCAGGCGGACGGCAGGGCGGGCAGTGCCCCGCGCCGTACCTGGGCCAGTCGGGCGAGCAGACCGGCCAGCGCCTCGACGATCAGGGTGTCGACGGGTTTGCCGTTGTCGCAGACGCTGGAGAGAGGTACGCCCTCCACAAAGCTGTGGATCGCGAAATCGCTCCGCTCGACCAGGCATTCCGGCGCATGCGGCAGGATCCCCCGGACGGCCTTGAGGATCTCCGCCTCGTTCTCCCAGGTCCGGATGACCACGGGCAGCGCGTCCGGCCGCCGGACACGCACGGTCACGGACGTCCCCGCCTCACGTCCGACCAGCGGGGCCAGGCCCTCCGTCAACGGCAGGACGAAATTCCGGTGGTGATGGCCGCCGCTCGCCTGGCCCAGCTCGGCGGCCAGCCTGGCGAAGGCCCGGTACGCGGCGTCGTGCGAGGCGCGCTCCCCGAGGAAGGGACGGGGAAGAGGAGGTGCGCCCACTGGCCGCTCCGGAAGTACGAGAAGGGGAGGACGGTATGGCAAACCGTAGGTTCGCGGCCGGTGCCGCGCATGGCAGGTGAGCCATTACGGGTGGTTTGCCACCCATCTGCATGAGACGGCGTGAACTCGTTCTATGGTGGCTGGTTGCCCTGGGGATACGAACGAGGACAGGCGTTTGACTCAATCGGTGCGCGGTGCGCGAATGCTACACCCGGCCGCCCCTTGAGCCCCTCGCGCCGCGACCGGCTCGCGTCTCACGCGCGCAGCAGCGCCAGCAGCGGTTCCAGGGACGTCAGGACCGCGTCGGCCCCGGCCGCCCTCAGGATCTTGGCCTTGCGTTCGTTGCTCGCGTAGCCCAGGAACGGCACCCCGGCCCGTGCCGCCGCCTCGTGGTCGGAGGGCGCGTCGCCGATCATCAGGGCGTCGGACGGCGCCGCGCCCATCGCGCTCAGGGCCCGGTTGAGGCAGTGCGGGTCCGGCTTCAGATGGTGGAGTTCCTGGGTGCGGCCGTAGATGTGGGGGTGGAAGCAGGGGACGAGGCCGCGGCTCGTGAGGTATTCGCCCACCACGAGCGGGGAGTTGTTGGTGGCGATCGCCAGACGGGCCCCCACCGCGGTCCAGGTACGGATCAGCGGGTCCGCGTACGCGGTCGGCATCGCCGAAGCCGCGGCCAGCCGCTCCTCCTGGGTGAGCCGTGCCTCCAGATCGGCGACGAGATCGCTGCCGGGGTGCCGGCGGTCCACGGCGCGCAGCACCACTTGCGGGTCCAGGGACTCTCGCTCGCTCTCCGTCAGCAGCCCGTGCAGCCCCCGGCCCTCCAGCCAGGAGACCAGGTCCCTCGCCACCCGTTCCGCCGAGTGGTTGGCGAACAGGCGGCAGATGGGCCCGTCGAAGTCCCACAGCACGACGCGGGCGCGTCTGATCAGATTCCGGAGTTCGTGCGGATCGCTTTCCGTCTGGACTGTCACCGCACCAGTCTGCGCCGTATCAGAAGTCACTAGGAGAGTGTCAGGTCCGTCGTGATGGTTTCCCAGAGGGCGTCGAACCACTTCTGGGATTCCTGGACGAACGCCGCGTCCCGCTGGCCGGCTCGTTTCAGGAAGGAGAAGAGGAGGGACTGGGAGCCGAGGACGTCGTACATGTCCAGGGTCTTGCTGCCCCACTCCTCCTCGCGCCTGGTCAGCATGTAGTAGCCCATCAGCGCCTCCTCCTGGTTGAGGAGGTACAGCTTCACCGGCGGGGTGAAGGGCAGCGCCCGGAACGTGACATGGACATCGATGCCATGGGTGGAGCGCAGGGCGAGGAAGTTGTGCTGGAGCACCTGCCCCTGCGCATTGCGCATGGCCAGCCAGCGCTGGTGGACCGGGTTGTCGTCGCCGTGGGCCTCCACCGGGACGGGGAAGGCCAGCTCGATGTCCCGGGACGGGACGAGGATGCGGACGTCGATCGACTCGGGGTGGATTCGGCCCTCGTGGATCAGGCGGAGGGGTTCGCCGATGGCGACCATCAGGGTCTCCGCGGTGTGGCAGACCACGTCCACGCGGACGCGGCGTGCGGAGAACGCCTCCGTGAGGCGGGGCGCCAGAGCGACCATCGTCGGCTGGGGCTCGCCCCGGGCCGGAGCGGGCGCGGCGATCCGCGGGGGGCTGCCCTTGCTGACGTTGGTGAGGAGACCGTCCTCCTGGAGGGCGCGCAGGGCCTGGCGGACGGCGCCGCGTTCCACGCCGAACTCCTCCGCGAGGTCGGCCTGGGTGGGCAGGCGGTCCCCGGGCCTGAGCTCACCCGTGCGGATGCGTTCCCGCAGGCTGTCGGCGATCTCCTGGGGCGAGAACCTTCTGCTGCCGTTCACTGCCACGTTCTCCTGGGTCACGACCAAACGCTACAACTTTGATCCATCTGGCGGGAGTTGTTTGAAAGTTGTTTATGAGTAGGGGCCAAGTGGGGACAACTTAATCAGAGTTGGTTGCCAACTCCCTTGAGTTGGCGGAAGTTTTGCTTCCGGACTTCCGAAGGGGGAAACCAATGCCCGCCCTCACTCTCCTCGCCGCCATCGCAGTCGTCGCCTTCGAGCAGTTCGTCCAGTGGAAGTACGGTCCGGTCGGCATCGTCGGCCTGCTGCTCCTCACCGTGGGGCTCAAGTCCAACAACTCGGCGGTCAGCTCCACCGGAGCCGTCGTGCTCGCCCTGCTGGTGCTGCGGACCACCCTGTGAGTCACCGCGCCACACCGGAACACCCCGTGGGAGACATCAGCTCGTGAGCACCAGCTCCGAACTGATCGTCTCCCACAGTGCGTTGAACCACAGGTGCGACTGCTCGACGAAGGTCGTGTCGCGCAGGCCGGGGCCCTGCCGGAAGGAGAACAGCATCGACTGGGTGCCCCGCGCGTCGTACATCTCCCTCTGCTCATGGTCGATCTCGGCCTCCCGGCGCGTCAGCGTGTAGTACGCGAACAGCGCCTCCGAGCCGTTGAGCAGGTACAGCTTCACCGGCGGGGTGAAGGGCAGCGCCCGGAACGTGACGTGCACATCGATGCCGTGCGTGGCGCGCAGGGCGAGCAGATTGTGCTGGAGGACCTGCCCCTGGGCGTTGCGCATCGCCAGCCACCGCTCGTGCACCCAGTCGTCGCCGCGCCCCCCGACCGGCACCGGGAAGGCGAGGTCGATGTGCCGGCTGGGCAGCAGGACCCGGACGTCGACCTTGGCCGGTTTCAGCCGTCCCGCGTGGATCTGCCGCAGGGGTTCGCCGATCGCCAGCGTGAGGGAGACGGAGGTCAGGCACACGGCGTCGATCTCGACGTGCTCCGCCGCGAACGCCGTCGCGATCCGGGGCGCCAGGCCCACGGTCGTGGGCACGGGCGGGGCCTGCGGGCCGGTCAGCGCCCTGGCGAGGTCGGAGGCGACGGTCGCCGGGCTGCCCTTGGACACGTTGGTGAGCAGCTGCTCGGACTGCAGGATGCGCAGCGCCTGGCGCACGGCACCGCGCTCGACGCCGAACTCGTCGGCGAGCTGCGCCTGCGTCGGCATGCGCTCACCGGACCGCAGCGCTCCTGACCTGATCCGGGCGCGCAGTTCGTCGGCCACCTCTTGATGTGTTTTCTGTGGCCGTTGCGACCTCTTCCGCCCATTGGCGGAGGTGTGTTCCGGGTCCACAACCAAACAGTACAACTTCCCGCCATCTTCCGGCAGTTCAGTGCAGGGTGGTTATGAGACGCTTCCAAGCGGCTATAAGTACAGTGAAGTTGGTCGCCAACTTTGCCATCCACCTTCCACCGACGGGCCTCCCTTCCGGAGGGGAGCCGGGAGCCCGGTCGGTGTGTACAGAAGGGAGCGGCTCAGAACATGTCCGGGCACCAAGGCCGCCTGGACGTACGCAGCAGGGCGTCGGCCTTCCGGGCGGCGCCCGCTCGTTCTTCCCGCACCCGCCCCAGCGCCGCCAGCCGCACCGCCGACTCGTCCCCCAGCCACAGCGCACCCAACTCGCCGATCTCCACAGCGAGTTCCGCGCTCTCGGTGGTCGGCTCGCAGGACGCCCCCGCGGCGGATGCCTCCAGCCGGTACCGCCCGCCGGTCAGACCGTCCACACCGGCGACCTCCAGCACCAGCGTCCCCTCCCCCTCGTACGTCCGCGCCTCCAGCGCCCGTACGACGTCCAGGATCCGCACCCACAGGAAGTCCGCCTGCGAGGTGATCCTGGCCGCCCGCGGATCCGGCAGGAAGTGCGGGAGCAGGTCGTCGGGCGCCCGCCAGCCGCTCTTCACCTTCACGACCCAGTCGATGGAGCAGAGGTACTGCCACAGGGCCCGCTCCGCGGCCGGCGTCACCCCGATCAGCCATTGCACGGTCGCCGTGTTCAACGGCTGCTTGGCCTCGCCCCAGTGGTCGTCGACCTCGTAGGCGGCCATGCCCTCGACCTCGCCGGACGCCGAGCGGTACACGGCGAAGAAGGGCATCTTCCAGGCCGGGTCGAACGTCACGACGCCGGTGTTCAGCTTCCACCACAGCTCGTCGCGGTCGATGACGCCGGGCTGGGTGCGGCGCAGCCGCTCGTGCAGTTCGGGGCCGAGCTTGCGGACGTCGTCGCCGTCCACCAGGTCGATCCGCCCGCCGTCCGCCGGGCCCGCCCAGCGGGCGTCGAGGCCGGTGCGCGGCACATCGACCGTCCACTCGGACATCCAGGTCGCGGGCCCGAAGCCGTAGCGGCCGTAGATCGGGTACTCGGCTGCGATCAGCGTCGCGACGACGTCCCCGCGGTCCTTCGCGGCCGCCAGGTCCCGCGCCATCATCCGGCTGAGCAGCCCGCGGCGGCGGTGGGTGGGGGTGACGGTGACCCCCGTGACGGCGTCGGCCGGCACGCTCGCCCCGCCCACGGCCGTGAGCTGCTGCTCGAACGACCGGAACGTCGCCACACACCGGCCGCCGTCGAATGCGCCGAGGAAGCGCCCCGGGACGAACTTCTGGCGACGGCCCTCGATCTCCTCGGCGGAGACGACCGGCCCCCGCAGGAAGCCGGTGTGCACGGCACGCAGCCATTCGGCGTGTTCGGCTTCGGCGATGGGGCGTATGTCGATGTCGGCGTCGCGGGTCATGGCCTCACGCTAGGCGGAGGGCCGGTCGGTGTCGCGCGGATTTCCGTGCGCCGGCCCTCCCCTGTCCGGCAGCGGCTCAGACCAGCAGGTCGTCGACCTGCGCCTCCCCTTCGCGGTAGCGGCGGGCGATCTCCGCGCTGCACTCGTCGGCCGTGCGCTGGAGCCGCTGGCGGCGTCGGGAGACCTGCTGCTCGTAGCGCACGAGCCGGCCCGTCGCCGTGTTCAGCTCCAGGTCCGTGCGCGCGTCCAGGTCGGACAGCTGGACCTCGCCGAGCATCTCCGCGGCCAGCCGCCGGGACTCCTCGCCCTGCGGGGTGCCCAGGGTCACGTGACGGGCGGAGGAGCGGTGCCGGGCCGGGGCGTCCCGCAGGATCTCCGCCAGCCGCTCGACGACGGACGTCTCCGCGGGTACGGCGACGGCGGCCGCTTCCGCCGGTGTGCGCCGTGCCAGCTCCGCGCGCAGGATGTCGATCCGCCCCTGCAGCAGCCGCCGTACATAGCTGAGATCGGCCTCGTCGCGCTGGGCCTCGCGGCGCAGGGTGCGCAGCTCGGGCAGGCTCAGCGCGGTCTGATCGGACTCGGGAGCGTCCGAGGGCAGCTGCGGGCTGTCCGTGCGCTGTGTGGGCGGCCGGTGGTACTCCGTCGCCCCGATCCCCGTGTACGTCGACCAGACAGCCCCCGACTGCTGCCCGGTGCTTGATGTGCTCATGTGCCTCAACCGTCCCCTCGACCGGTGTGTGCATGCATCGTGCCACCCCAAGTGGCCGCTATGGGAACGAGTGCCCCCGATAGACCCCAGATGGGCGGTTAAGCAGCAAAATACGGCCGAGCAGGGCCCGTTGGCGTCTTGCGCAAACCACCCGTTCGTGCCATGCGCACACCACCCGCGGCGTGACGTTCACCGCCCTGCATGATGGACGTATGCGAGCAGTGGTGCAGAGGGTGGACGGCGCGAGCGTCGTCGTGGACGGCGAGACCGTGGGCGCGATCGAGGGCGAGGGGCTGTGCGTCCTGGTCGGCGTCACCCACGAGGACACCAAGGAGAAGGCGGCCCAGCTGGCCCGCAAGCTGTGGTCGATCCGCATGCTGCACGACGAGAAGTCGTGCAGCGACATCGACGCCCCGCTCCTGGTGATCAGCCAGTTCACCCTCTACGGAGACGCCCGCAAGGGCCGCCGCCCCACCTGGAACGCCGCCGCCCCCGGCGATGTGGCCGAGCCGCTGGTCGACGAGGTGGTGGCCCAGCTGCGCTCGCTCGGCGCGACGGTGGCCACGGGCCGCTTCGGGGCGGCGATGCGCGTATCACTGACGAACGACGGCCCGTTCACCGTGCAGATCGAAATCTGACCCGAAAGGTCTACAAGTCGTACGGCGCGACGACGACTTACGGCGCGAAGACCTTCAAGACCTACGGCTCGACGACGACTTCCTGGGCCGCGGCCGTGTCCCCGGCCACCAGCCGGGCGTCGACGCCCACGTTCCGCTTCACCAGCGCGAGGGCGACCGGCCCCAGCTCGTGGTGGCGTGCGGAGGTCGTGATGAAGCCGATCTTCCGGCCGTCGGGGCCGTCGTCCGCGAGCCGGACCTCGGTGCCGGCCACCGGCAGATGGACCTCGCTGCCGTCCAGGTGCAGGAAGACCAGCCGGCGCGGCGGCTTGCCCAGGTTCTGCACACGGGCGACCGTCTCCTGCCCCCGGTAGCAGCCCTTCTGCAGGTGCACCGCCGAGCCGATCCAGCCCAGCTCGTGCGGGATGGTCCGGTGGTCGGTCTCGAAACCGAGCCGGGGCCGGTGCTGCTCCACGCGCAGCGCCTCGTAGGCCAGGATCCCGGCCGGCGGCCCGGCCTGCCCGGCGAACGCCTCCAGGTCGGCGCGCGGCAGGAACAGGTCCCGGCCGTGCGGCGTCTCCCGTACGGCGACGCCCTGCGGCACCTCGGCGATGGAGCCGGCCGGGAGGTGGACCACGGCGGTGTCGGCGGTGCGGTCGGCGACCTCGACCTTGTAGAAGAACTTCATCGACTCCAGGTACGCGATCAGCGCGTCCTGGGTGCCCGGCTCGACATGGGCCCAGACCGTCTCGCCGTCGTCGACGAGATACAGGGCGTGCTCGATGTGGCCGTTCGCGGAGAGGATCAGCGCCTCGGTGGCCCGGCCCGCGGGGAGCTCGCTCATGTGCTGGGTGAGCAGCAGGTGCAGCCACGCCAGCCGGTCCTCGCCGGTGACGGCGACGACCCCCCGGTGCGAGAGGTCCACGAATCCGGTGCCGTCGGCGAGGGCACGCTGCTCGCGGAACAGATCGCCGTAGTGGGCGGCGACGCCTTCGTCCACGCCCTCGGCGGGGACGGCGCCGGGCAGGGTCAGCAGGGGGCTCTTCATATACGTAAGCCTACGACTCGGTAGTTGAAGCCTTCAGCGTGCAGTCCTGACACCGGCCGAAGATCGCGAAGTGCTTCATGTCGGTGTCGAAGCCGAAGGTCTGCCGCAGCTTGTCGGTGAACTCGGCGGCCACGGAGACGTCCGCCTCGATGACGTTCTGGCAGTCACGGCAGACCAGGTGGAGGTGGTGGTGCCGGTCCGCGAGGTGGTACGTCGGCGCCCCGTGTCCCAGATGGGCGTGGCTGACCAGCCCGAGCTCCTCCAGGAGCTCCAGGGTCCGGTAGACGGTGGAGACGTTGACCCCCGACGCCGTTTTCCTCACTTCCACGAGGATGTCGTCGGGGGTCGCGTGCTCCAGAGTGTCCACGGCTTCGAGCACGAGTTGCCGCTGCGGGGTCAGCCGGTAGCCGCGCTGCCGCAGATCGCTCTTCCAGTCGGTGCTCACCACACCTCGAGTCTAGAACTACTTGAAGAAGGCGATGCCGTCGTCCGGCATGTCGTCGGGCAGGGCCTTGGCCCAGCGCTCGACCTCTTCCGGGGTGACGACCTTCTTCAGATGGGCGGACATGTAGGGGCGCAGCTCGACCTCGGGGGTCTGCTTCTCGCCGACCCACATCAGATCGCTCTTGACGTAGCCGTAGAGCCGCTTGCCACCGGTGTAGGGCTGGGAGGCGGCCGTGCGGGCGACGGCGTCGGTGACGAGGTCGATCTGGGGCTTCTGGTCGGCCAGCTCGCCGTACCAGATCTCGATGACGCCGTCGTCGCGGGTCATCGTCACCTCGACCTTGCGGTTCGGGTCGATGCGCCAGAAGCCGTGCTCGGACTCCAGGGGACGGACCTTGTTGCCGTCGTTGTCCAGCACCCAGGAGTGGGAGTGGTACTCCAGGAAGTCCCGGCCGTCGTGGGTGAAGGTGACCTCCTGCCCGAAGTTGCACTTCTCGGAGCCGGGGAAGTCGTGCACACCGGCACCCGCCCAGTTGCCGAGCAGGAAGGCGAGCGGGACGAGGTCCTTGTGAAGGTCGGACGGGATCTCGATCATGGGAACTTCCTAGACGGGGGTCAGCGCTGGCCCTGGTACAGCTTCTTCACGGTCAGTCCGGCGAAGGCGAGGACGCCGACGGCGACCAGGACCAACAGGATTTCGAAGAAAAGCTCCACGGGGTGCTCCTTGAGCGGGGTGCGAATG
This sequence comes from Streptomyces sp. NPDC057099, assembly GCF_042671245.1. NCBI lineage: Bacteria > Bacillati > Actinomycetota > Actinomycetes > Kitasatosporales > Streptomycetaceae > Streptomyces > Streptomyces sp. NPDC057099. The sequence continues at coordinate 65,523 of NZ_JBHUTX010000026.1, read as the reverse complement.
GGTGCACAGGGCCGAGGCCAGCTTACGCGGGCGCCTTCGGCACTTCGATTCCGGACTACGCTTCCGGCTATGGCGAAGAAGCTGGTGATCAAGGTGACGGCGGGGGCCGACGCCCCCGAGCGGTGCTCACAGGCGTTCACGGTGGCGGCGGTCGCCGTGGCCAGCGGCGTCGAGGTCTCCCTGTGGCTGACCGGTGAGTCCGCCTGGTTCGCCCTGCCCGGCCGGGCCGCCGACTTCGACCTCCCGCACGCGGCACCCCTGCCCGACCTGCTCGATTCGATCCTGGCGGCCGGCCGCGTCACGCTGTGCACGCAGTGCGCGGCCCGTCGCGAGATCACGGAGAAGGACGTCATCGAGGGGGTCCGCATCGCGGGCGCGCAGGTCTTCGTCCAGGAGGCCATGGCGGACGAGACGCAGGCGCTCGTGTACTGATCCACGCGGGCCCGGGGGCTGCTACCGGCGTTTCTTGCCGTCCAGCTCGTCCCACCACTCGTCGGACTGGGGGTCCCCGGACGGGTCGTCCCACCAGCGGTCGTCGGGGCCCCGGCGGTTCGCGACCATCGCGGCGACGGGCGGGATGACCATGGCCACGACGCACATGCCGACGGCCACGGGAATCGACCAGAGGCGTACGACGCCCCAGGCCAGGACGAAGAGGGCGATGCAGCCGCCCATCATCGCGAAGTACGTGCGCCGGCGTCGTGCGTACATATGTCCAGCGTAGATCCGGGCAGCCCGAAGGGCCGCACCCCAGGCGTCCAACCCGGGGGGTGCGGCCCTTGAGAACCGGTCGCCGTCAGACGGCGATCGCGACCTCCGCCAGTCCGCCCTGCTGGGCGACGACCGTGCGGTCGGCGGTGGCGCCGGGCACGAGGGCACGAACGGTCCAGGTGCCCTCGGCCGCGTAGAAACGGAACTGTCCGGTCGCCGAGGTCGGCACCTCGGCCGTGAACTCGCCGGTCGAGTCCAGCAGACGGACGTAGCCCACCACGGGCTCGCCGTCCTTGGTCACCTGACCCTGGATCGTGGTCTCACCGGGCTTGATCGTCGAGGCGTCGGGGCCGCCGGCCTTCGCACCACACATGTCGTACTCCTGAAGAGGTCTGGAAAGGTCGGTCCGGTTCTTTACTTGTTGGCGCCGAGCTCGATCGGCACGCCCACCAGGGAGCCGTACTCGGTCCAGGAGCCGTCGTAGTTCTTGACGTTCTCCACACCGAGCAGCTCGTGCAGCACGAACCAGGTCAGCGCGGAGCGCTCACCGATGCGGCAGTAGGCGATGGTGTCCTTGGCCAGGTCGACGCTCTCCTCGGCGTAGAGCTCCTTGAGCTCGTCGTCCGACTTGAAGGTGCCGTCGTCGTTGGCGTTCTTGGACCACGGGATGTTCCGGGCGCTCGGCACGTGGCCGGGACGCTGGGACTGCTCCTGCGGCAGGTGGGCCGGGGCGAGCAGCTTGCCGGAGAACTCGTCGGGCGAACGCACGTCGACCAGGTTCTGCGAACCGATGGCCGCCACGACGTCGTCGCGGAAGGCGCGGATGGACGTGTTCTGGGCCTTGGCCTTGTAGTCCGTCTTCGGACGCTCCGGCACCTCGTCGCCGGCGACGAGCTCGCGGGCGTCGAGCTCCCACTTCTTGCGGCCGCCGTCGAGGAGCTTGACGTTGTCGTGGCCGTACAGCTTGAAGTACCAGTACGCGTACGAGGCGAACCAGTTGTTGTTGCCGCCGTACAGGACCACCGTGTGGTCGTTGCCGATGCCCTTCTCCGACAGGAGCTTCTCGAAGCCCTCCTGCGTCACGAAGTCACGGCGGACCGGGTCCTGGAGGTCCTTGGTCCAGTCGATGCGGATCGCGTTCTTGATGTGGTTCTTGTCGTACGCGGACGTGTCCTCGTCGACCTCCACGATCGCGAGGCTCGGGTTGTCCAGGTTCTCCTGAAGCCAGTCGGCGTCGACCAGGACGTCGCTGCGGCTCATGCTCTTTCTCCTCCGGGGCAGTTACGGCGGGGCGTGCGAGGTATGCGGGCGCGCGCCCTGACGAGGGCGGCGCACGGGTGCCCTTGCTGCAGGGCGGCGGGGATGCGCGCGTCGGAACGGGCCGACGCGGTCGCTCAGAAGGTGCGACAGAGCATGGCGGCGACGCGGCACAGGTCTACTGCCCGCCGCTTCGTGAGATCCGCCTGTCGCTTCATGCTGTCGATCGTAGGGACGGCAGGGTGCGCGTGTCACCGGCGTGTCGCATAGTGAGACGCGAAGATCCGCCATATGGGATCAGCGGCCTGTCCGTGCGTCCCCCGCACGGGTTCCGGCCGCCTGTATTCGCCATCACATCTACGCTACGGACTCCGCCGTCTCGCCTACCGGACAGCCCTGGTCGGTGCCGCCTCGCGGCTTCCCTACCCGGCGAGTCGGACGTTGGAACCCTTCACGGTGATCTCCACGCCGTTCGGCGCCGCCTGGACCTTGTCCAGCTGGATGCCGCCGGGCAGGCCGTCGATCTTCTGCTGGAAGTCGGTGATGGCCCGGACGCGGGACTCGGCGATGTCGACGCCGCCGAACTTGGGCAGGCCGTCGGCCTTCACCCGCACCTCGCCGTCGACCACCGTCACCGAGCTGAGCACGGAGACCGGCTCGGGCAGCTTGGTGCCGAGGACGGTGGCCTCGACGGTGACCTTGATCTTGCCGTTGCCGCCGTCGGAGAGGCCGACGACGTTGGCGGTGACGCCCGGGGCGACCTGGGTCGGTTCGGACTTCGCCGTCTTCAGCAGTTCGTCGTAGGCGATGGTCGCGGTGCCGGTGGCGCTGGTGGCCGTGGCGGAGCTGTAGTCGCCGGAGAACTCGACGCCCTGCATGTCGGCCTTGAGGTCGTCGATCCGGATCTTCTGGGCGCCGTTGCCCGCGGCGGCCTCGTAGTCCTGGATGCCGACCTCGATGTCGTCCAGGGAACCGCCGGCGACCTGGGTGAGGAAGGGGAAGCCCTTGATGGAGACGTCGGGGGTCGCCGAGAGGTTCTCCGTCGTCTTCAGCCGGTCGGCGGCCTCGTCCTCGGCGAAGTTCACCGCGACGCGGTCGGCGATCACGAAGAGCCCGCCCAGGATCACGACGACGATCAGCAGTATTCGCAGTGCGCGCATACGGTGTTTCCCCCACCTCGGCGGTTGGACGGCGGTCCGGTCCCTGACGACCGGGTGGCCGTCCAAGCGTGAGGGTAACTCCGCAGGATGTGAGCGCCCGGGATTTGTCGATCATCTGTGACAGGCACTCAGGGAACTGCGCGTCAGGCCAGGGCCCGCCCCAGCACGTACACCGCAGGGGCGGCGGCCGACAGGGGCAGGGCCACTCCCGCGGTGAAGTGGACGAAGCGGGACGGGTAGTCGTAGCTGGCGACCCGGTGGCCGATCAGGGCGCAGGCGCCCGCGCCCGCTCCCAGCAGGGCGCCCGGCGTGCCGAGGCCCGTCATCGCGCCGGTCGCGACGCCCGCGCCCGCCGCCGCGAGCAGGGCCACCACCACGGACGCCGGGGTCGGCAGCGGCAGGGCGCGGGCCAGGACCGCGACGGCCACCGCGACCGCACCGACCGTCACCGCGTCCGCGTCGGCCGCGAGATAGCCGCCCGCGACGATCGCCAGCGCCGCCGCCGCGACCGTCGCCATCAGGCCGTACATCCGCTCGTCGGGGTCGGCGTGCGAGCGCAGTTGCATGACGAGGGAGAGCAGCACCCAAACCCCGAGCGTGCCGAGGATCGCCGACGGCGAGCGGTCCGACACCAGCAGCGCCGCGTCCGCGGCCAGCGCCCCGGCGAAGCCCAGCGCGATGCCCTGCCGGGCCGGCCACATGCCGTTCAGCCGGAACCAGCCGGCGGCGGTGACGGCCTGGAGGGCGACGAGCGGCACCAGGAGCGCGTACGTGCCGACGGCCGCGGCGCCCGCCAGCAGCAGCCCGAGCAGTGCCGTCAGCGCGGCCGGCTGCATCCCCGGCTCGATGATCGGCGACCGCCCCTCCGCCCGCGCCCGCTGAGCGTCCGTGACGCGGGTGTTCCCAGCGACGGTGGCGGGTCCGTACCCGGAATCGGGAGCGGGAGCCTCCGGGGCCGCCGCCTCGGGGGCGGGCGCCGCGTACGCCTGCGGGGGCAGATACGCCGTCTCCTCCGCCGCCGCCGTCACCGGCTGGTGCGTCTGGGTCTCCCAGGTCTGCCCCTGCCACTGCTGCGTGTACTGCGGGTTCTGCGGCTGCTGGGGGTACTGCTGGTGCTGCTGGTGCTGCTGGTGCTGCTGGTGCTGCTGGTGCTGCTGGTGCTGGGGGTACTGCTGGGCGGCGTACGGATCGTCGTACGGCTGCTGCTGCCCGGGCCACGCCTGCGGCTGCTGCGGCTGCGGCTGCCCGTAGGGGTCGTAGCCCTCGTGCGGCTGGTTGCTCATCGTCATCCTCCTGCGAACGGCGGGAGCACCTCGACCGTGCCGCCGTCGGCCAGCCGTACCGTCTCATGTCCGCGGGTGCCCACGGGGTCACCGTCGACGAGGAACGAGCATCGCCGCAGGACACGCTCGAGTTCGCCGGGGTGTCGCCCGCGCACCCCGTCGAGCGCCTCGGCGAGCGTGACCGCCTCGTACGGCTCCTCGGCCACCCCGGCCGCGGCCTTGGCGGCGGCCCAGTAGCGCACCGTGACCTTTGGCATCTGCTTCCTCAATCGCTCGTCGGTGAACTCCGTCAGGCTAGCCCGCCCGGCCGACGGCCCAGTCCCCGATGCGCGCCAGCAACGCCTCGCTCACCGCGTGCTCGGCATGCCCCATGTCCGGCTCCAGCCACAGTTCACCCTGGTCACCGGCGGCCGCGGCCAGCATGCGGGGGTGATCGAGGGGGAAGTAGCCGTCGGCGTCGCCGTGCACGATCAGCAGGGGCGTGGGCGCGATCCTCGCCGCCGCCTCCACCGGGGAGAGGGGGACCGGGTCCCAGTCCCGGTGGTGGATGCGCGTTCCGAAGCCGTACCGGCTCACCACCCGCCCCTCGGGCCGCGTCACCAGCCAGTGCAGCCGGCGCATGGGCGCCGTACCTCGGTAGTACCAGCGCGCGGGCGCGCTGACGGACACCACGGCGTCCGTGCCCGCCTCGTACAGCGCCGCGTGCCGCAGCACCACCGACCCGCCCATCGAGAACCCCACCGTCACCACGCGCGCGTGCCCGAGTTCCCGGGCCCACTTCACGGCCACCGCCAGGTCGAGCACCTCCCGGTCCCCGACCGTGGACCGCCCGCCGGACGCCCCGTGGCCCCGGAAGGAGAAGGAGACGACGGCCCCGTGCCGGGCGAACGCCTCTGCCACCCGCCGCACGTGCGGCCGGTCCACGGCACCGGTGAAGCCGTGGGCCACGACGAACACGGGATGAGCGGAAGGCGTCCCGGAGGCGTCGTATACGGCGGTACCCGGGTCGTATACGGCATCGATCGTCACGCCGTCGTCAGTGCGCAGAAAAGTGCGCGTCGGAGTCCGCACGGGCGTTCTGACGTCCGTCTCGGAGTTCGGACGTTCGGTGGAACGCGCCACATGACCTGCCCGACCAGAGCTCATGTGGGCTATTCTGCTGGGCAGAGGACTCGGGCAGCGTTGCCCCCGGGTCCTTTTGTGCTTTCGGAAGCGTTGTATACGAAGCGGGAAACCGCAGGTGTACGGGCCTTCGGGATCGCAGAGCGGTGCTGTTGCCAACAAACGTCCTCGCAGGGACCGAGGAGGAACCAGACGTATGAGTTCTCTGCTGCTCCTGACCAACGCCCTCCAGCCGTCGACGGAGGTGCTCCCCGCTCTCGGCCTGCTCCTGCACAACGTGCGAGTGGCTCCCGCGGAGGGCCCCGCCCTCGTCGACACCCCGGGTGCCGATGTCATCCTCGTCGACGGCCGGCGCGATCTGCCACAGGTCCGCAGCCTGTGCCAGCTGCTCCGGTCGACCGGCCCGGGCTGTCCACTGATCCTCGTCGTCACCGAGGGCGGTCTCGCCGCCGTCACCGCCGACTGGGGCATCGACGACGTCCTGCTCGACACCGCCGGCCCGGCGGAGGTCGAGGCACGGCTGCGGCTGTCCATGGGACGGCAGCAGATCGTCAGCGACGACTCCCCCATGGAGATCCGCAACGGCGACCTGTCGGTCGACGAGGCCACGTACTCCGCCAAGCTCAAGGGCCGCGTCCTCGACCTCACCTTCAAGGAGTTCGAGCTCCTGAAGTACCTCGCGCAGCACCCGGGCCGCGTCTTCACCCGCGCCCAGCTGCTGCAGGAGGTGTGGGGCTACGACTACTTCGGCGGTACGCGCACGGTCGACGTGCACGTACGGCGGCTGCGCGCCAAGCTCGGGCCGGAGCACGAGTCGCTGATCGGCACCGTCCGGAACGTCGGTTATCGATTCGTTACGCCGGAGAAGGTGGAGCGCGCCGCCGAGGAGGCGAAGGCGAAAGCGGCCAAGGCAAAGCAGGACAGTGCGGACAAGTCGGCCGCCCTGGAAGCCGCCGAGGCACGCGCCAAGGCGTAAAGAGGCGTATTGCGGTGCCCGCCTGGGCATCGCTTTCCGCGGAGTCCGCGAACAGCTACCGAACGGTAGTCGGGATATCGCACGGAAGCCCCCTTACGCCCTGCCCAGAGCCGGTATATCCGCGTAGACTCCGCGCGTGGCCAAGGTGACTCGGGATGATGTGGCGCGGCTGGCAGGGACTTCCACTGCCGTGGTCAGCTATGTCATCAACAACGGACCCCGGCCGGTCGCCCCGGCCACGCGCGAGCGTGTACTCGCCGCGATCAAGGAACTGGGGTACCGGCCCGACCGCGTGGCCCAGGCCATGGCGTCCCGGCGTACGGATCTCATAGGCCTGATCGTGCCGGACGCGCGCCAGCCCTTCTTCGGGGAGATGGCGCACGCGGTCGAACAGGCCGCGTCCGAGCGCGGAAAGATGGTGCTCGTCGGGAACTCCGACTACATCGGCGAGCGCGAGGTCCACTACTTGCGCGCCTTCCTCGGCATGCGCGTCTCGGGGCTCATCCTCGTCAGCCACGCGCTCAACGACCTGGCGGCCGCCGAGATCGAGGCCTGGGACGCCCGGGTGGTGCTGCTGCACGAGCGCCCCGAGGCCATAGACGACGTCGCCGTCGTCACCGACGACCTGGGCGGCGCCCAGCTCGCCGTACGCCACCTGCTGGAGCACGGCTACGAGTACGTGGCCTGTATGGGCGGCATAGCGGAGACCCCCGCGGTCGGCGACCCGGTCTCCGACCACGTCGAGGGCTGGCGGCGCGCGATGGACGAGGCCGGCATCTCCACGGAGGGCCGCCTCTTCGAAGCGCTCTACAACCGCTACGACGCCTACCAGGCCGCCCTGAAGATCCTCTCCGGCCCCGAGCGGCCGCCCGCGATCTTCTGCTCCACCGACGACCAGGCGATCGGCCTGCTGCGGGCGGCGCGCGAACTGCGGATCGACGTCCCCGGCGAGCTGGCGGTGGCCGGCTTCGACGACATCAAGGAAGCGGCGCTCACCGACCCGCCCCTGACGACGATCGCCTCCGACCGCTCGGCGATGGCCCGCGCGGCGGTGGACCTCGTCCTCGACGACGGCCTGCGGGTCGCGGGGGCGCGGCGGGAGCGGCTGAAGGTGTTCCCGTCGAGGCTGGTGACGCGGCGGTCCTGCGGCTGCGCGTAGCCTCCGGCGGCTCAGCGGCAGGGCGTCTTTATATCGGGCATACGAGGTTCTGTCGGGCTTCTCAGGGAGCACTCAGGTAGCTCTCATGGTCGGGCGACAAGCTCAGTTCCATGACCGAGAGCATGTATTCCCAGCAGGGCTCATCTCCCGTGAACCCCGAGTGGCCGCCTCCGCCGGCCCACCCGCCGGTGCAGCCGGCCCCGCACAAGAAGCGCCGTGGCCCGGTCGCCCTGCTCGCCGCCGTGGCGATCGTCGCCGCGGCGATAGGCGGCGGCACCGCCTACGGCATCCAGGAGCTGACCGGCAACGACACCGTCACCTCCAGCTCCACCAGCACCAACGTGGTGCCGTCCAGCCAGAAGGGCACGGTCTCCGGGGTCGCCAAGGCGGTCAGCCCGAGCATCGTCGAGATCAGCGCCGACTCCAACGCCGGGTCCTCCACCGGCTCCGGCGTGATCATCACGAGCGACGGCGAGATCATCACCAACAACCACGTCGTCGCCGGCGCCTCGCAGATCAAGGTGACGACCAACGACGGCAAGTCCTACACCGCCAAGGTCGTCGGCACCGACAGCAAGAAGGACCTGGCCCTGATCAAGCTGGAGAACGCCTCCGGCCTGAAGACCGCGACACTCGGCGACTCGGCCGGGGTGGGCGTCGGCGACCAGGTCGTGGCGATCGGCTCCCCCGAGGGCCTGACCGGCACCGTCACCAGCGGCATCATCTCCGCCCTCGACCGGGACGTCACGGTCTCCACGGACGAGAGCCAGGGCCAGGAACAAGGCCAGGGGCAGGGACAGCAGGGCAGCGAGTGGCCGTTCGAGTTCGGCGGCCGGGAGTTCAACGGCGACACCGGCTCGGACACCACCACGTACAAGGCGCTCCAGACCGACGCGTCCCTCAACCCGGGCAACTCCGGCGGCGCGCTGATCGACATGAACGGCAACATCATCGGGATCAACTCCGCGATGTACTCGGCGGCGGGCGCGTCCTCCTCCGCGGCCGCGGGCAGCGTGGGCCTGGGCTTCGCGATCCCGATCAACGCCGTCAAGGCCGACCTCGCCACGCTGCGGGCCGGCTCCACGGACTGAGTTCCACTGAATGAGGAGTACGGCGATGATCCAGCAGTTCGCGCACACGGAGTCCGGCGGCGATCCGGCCGGGGTCGGTCTGGCACTGGCGGTGGCGTACGCACTGCACGCGCCCACGGCGGCGGCGCGTGCGCCCGAGGTGGCGGCCAAGGCGGCCCGTCGGTCCGGCCGGGCAGCCGCCCGACGCCGCACCGCACGGGCCTGAAGCCCGGTGCCCGTGCGAGTCTGAGAGCGTCAGACAGCCCCCGCCCGCCCTTCACCCCCGAGGACCTCGAGCCCATGAGCCCCGCAGACGGCGACCGTGACCCCCAGCGCATCCTGATCGTCGACGACGAGCCGGCGGTACGCGAAGCACTTCAGCGCAGTCTCGCCTTCGAGGGGTACGGGACCGAGGTCGCCGTCGACGGCGCGGACGCGCTGGTGAAGGCCGCGGCGTACCGGCCCGACCTGGTCGTCCTCGACATCCAGATGCCCCGCATGGACGGCCTGACGGCAGCGCGCCGCATCCGCGCCACCGGCGACACCACGCCCATCCTGATGCTCACGGCCCGCGACACCGTCGGCGACCGGGTCACCGGCCTCGACGCGGGCGCCGACGACTACCTGGTCAAGCCCTTCGAACTGGACGAACTCTTCGCCCGCATCCGCGCCCTGCTGCGCCGCAGCTCCTACGCGGCGGCCGTGGGCGCGGGCAACCCGGCCGACGAGGACGCCCTCACCTTCGCGGATCTGCGCATGGACCTCGCGACGCGCGAGGTCACCCGGGCCGGCCGCCAGGTGGAGCTGACCCGCACGGAGTTCACGCTCCTGGAGATGTTCATGGCCCACCCGCGCCAGGTCCTCACGCGGGAGCAGATCCTCAAGGCCGTCTGGGGCTTCGACTTCGAGCCGTCGTCGAACTCCCTCGACGTCTACGTCATGTACCTGCGCCGCAAGACCGAGGCGGGTGGCGAACCGCGCCTCGTCCACACGGTGCGGGGTGTCGGATACGCACTGCGGGCGGGCGGCGCGGAGTGAACAAGGTCGTACGCCGGTTCCGCTCCCTGCCGATCCGGTCCCGACTGGCGCTGCTGGTGGCGGCGGCGGTGGCGTTCGCGGTGGCGGCGGTGTCGGTGACGTGCTGGTTCATCGTGCAGGGGAAGTTGTACGACCAGGTGGACGATGACCTGCAGTCGTCGTTCCGCACAATTCAGGCGGATGAGTTCGACGCCCTGACCAAGGCGTGCCCCCAGAACCCTTCCAACACGCTCGGGGGAGCGCCGCGCCCGCAGACCTACGCGCAGGTGGTCAGGACCGACGGCAAGGTCTGCCGCTTCAGCAGCCTCATGCCCCAGGTGAACGTGACGAGCGGCGACAAGGCCGTGGCCAAGAATCCCGACTACAGGACGGCCGTCCTGCGCAACGGCACCGACAGCGACGGCAATTCGGTACGCGTACTGACCACCGCTGTGGTCGTGAAGGACGGCCCGTTCCAGCAGGGCGTGGCCGCCGACTACGCGCTGGTGATCGCCGTCCCTCTCAAGGGCACGGAATCCACGCTCAACGAACTGGCACTGATCCTGCTGCTGGTCTCGGGCGTAGGGGTCTTCGGCGCGGGAGCGGCCGGCCTCACGGTCGCCAGGGCGGGCCTGCGCCCGGTCGACAAACTCACCGAGGCTGTAGAACACGTGGCCCGCACGGAGGACCTGGACATCCGCATCCCGGTGGACGACGACAGCGACGACGAGGTGGCCCGCCTCTCCCGCTCCTTCAACTCGATGACATCGGCCCTGGCCAGCTCCCGAGAACTCCAGCAACAACTGATCGCGGACGCGGGCCACGAGCTACGCACCCCCCTCACCTCACTCCGCACCAACATCGAACTCCTCACCCGCAGCGAGGAAACGGGCCGCCCCATCCCCGAGGCAGACCGCAAGGCCCTCATGGCCTCGGTGAAGGCCCAGATGACGGAACTGGCCGCACTCATCGGCGACCTCCAGGAACTCTCCCGCCCGGACACGGGCCAGCACTCCGGCCGCACTCAGATCGTCGCCTGGCACGACACGGTCGAGTCGGCGCTACGGCGTGCGCGACTGCGGGGCCCGGAGCTGACGATCACGGCGGACGTACAGCCCTGGTTCGTCCGAGCGGAACCCTCCTCCCTGGAACGGGCGGTGGTCAACATCCTCGACAACGCGGTGAAGTTCAGCCCGGAGGCCGGAACGGTCGAGGTACGGCTCGTGGCCGGCGTGCTGTCGGTCCGCGACCACGGCCCGGGCATCCCCGCCGACGAACTCCCCCACGTCTTCGACCGCTTCTGGCGCTCCCCGAGCGCACGAGCACTGCCGGGATCAGGCCTGGGCCTGTCGATCGTGGCCCGCACGGTCCAACAGGCGGGCGGCGAGGTGACGCTGTCCCACGCGGAGGGGGGAGGCACGGTGGCGACGGTACGACTGCCGGGGGCGGCGGTGCCTCCGCCAGAGGATCTGCCTCTCCCCTGAGGTCGGGGCCGCCCGCTTCTTAGGTCAGCTGACTGGCCGCTCGGCGACGAGGGGCGCATCGGGCGGGTGGCGGCACGCCGGGCGGTCTCAGCGACTTGCGGTGGTGTGGGGTGGTGGCGAGCCGTAAGTCAGCCCTCGACTCCCCGGCCACTCGGCGATGTGCGGCGCATCCGGCGGAGGACGGCACGCCGGGTGGGCTCGGCGGCCTGCGGTGGTGGGGTGGTGGCGAGAACCGAGCCCAGGCCCGCTAGCAGGGACGGTCCCCTCTTCAGCCGGCCACTCGGCACGGGCATCGCGAGCAAGTGGAGCATCTGCGCCACCACTGTCCCTGCTGACCTGGCTCGACCACGTCCCAGCAGGCCAAGACGCTCCATTCACTGCCCCAAGCCCCTCCCAGCGCCCACTCACCCACTCACCGATCGCCGCTAAGCCCACCCGGCGTGCATGCGAGGCGCGACCGCGCACGTCAACGCCGGTCAGCGAAGCAACGGGCCGAAGATCGCAGACGCCGCCCGGCCACCCGCCTTTCCGGGCCGCTCGTTCGCTTCTCTCCCGTGCTGGAACGGCCTGGGTCAAGGGGGACCCGAAGGGTCATCGCCGAAGGCGACGCGAAGCGCCCTTGATGCAGGCCGTGGAAGCACGACACTGCAAAGAAGCGGGCGGCCCCGACAGTTACTTGGTGACGTGCGCGAGGAACAACGCCCAGGGGCTCGCGCCGAACACGAGAACCGGGCTGTAGGGCAGCTTGCTGTCTCGGACCGGGACTACGCCAGGCAGCTGTCGGCGACCTCGAGGCAGTTGTTGGCTCCCCCGTCGCTGTAGGACGACTTGCGCCACACCGCGGTACTGAGGTCGAAGGCGGGCTTCATACCTGTTCTCTCCTTTCGGCAGCCAAGCTGTAGAGGTTGACGAGCACGTCCGGCGTCCTCTCGAACTCTTCGTCGCTGATGTCGCCGCCGATCACCTCACGGGCAGCTTTCCGCTCTGCCGCTACGCGTTCGGCGATCTGCGCCGCAGTCCGCTGCTGAGAAGCCAACTGCTCGACGAGTTGCCCCAAGGTCAGGCCCCTTTCCTGGGCAACCTGAGCGAGATGGTCTCGGGCTCGTCGGGGCACCTTGATCGTCACGCGCTCTGCCATGGCCCCACCATGGCCGGGCCCCAACCCCATCCAGGCCGTTTGCCTTACGAGTCACCCGGAGATGTGCGCCGAGCTGTCGTCCTTGACGCCGACCAGGAACGACTCCCAGGAGTTCGCACCGAACACAAGTATCGGACTGTGAGGGAGCTTGCTGTCGCGGACGGGGACTGCGCCGAGGCAGTTGCCGGCAACCTCGAGGCAGTTGTTGTCGCCCCCGTCGCTGTAGCTGGACTTACGCCAGGTCAGCTTCATGATCTGTGCTCCTCCAGTACGTCCCTGATGAACGTGAGCGAGTCCGACGGGGACAGCGCCAGATCCCGCAGCAGATCGTAGGACAAACGGTGGTGCAGAACCTCCTCTGGATCGTCCAGCAGCAGTCCGCTGCTGTCACCTTCCGTGTAGGCCACGGCACTGCCGTCCTCCTGCCAGAGCAGGGTGAGCGAGCCCTTTGCCATGAAGGGGTGGATCCCGGCAGAGAACGGCAGCACCTGGATGGCGATGTTGGGCCACTGAGCAGCGTCCTCGATGTGCTGCAGCTGGCCATGCCATACCTCTGGACTCGCGGAGGGACGACGTAAGGCCAATTCGTCGATGATGAACCGTACGTTGGGCATCGGAGGCCTGTGCAGCAGGAGTTGGCGTCCCAGGCGGGCGGCCACCTGTTCCTCTGTCGCCTCTGCGTCCGATAGATCCGTTGCCTGAGGGCCAGACAACACCTCACGAGCGAACTCTTCGGTCTGCAACAGGCCAGGGACGTTCGGCGTGTACTTGTGCATGATGCGGGCCGTCGCCTCTAGCCCCATGAACCTCTTGTACTTGTTCTTGAAGGCGTCGATCCGCGCCAACGCCCAGAGGCCCACCAACAGGTCACCGGACCCGTAATAGCTGTCCAGGTCCCCTATCACCGCGACCTTGGAGAGTCGCTCGCCCGATTCCAAGCGGCTCAGGTAGCTCTTGTCGTACCCGGTCTCGTCGGCCAACTGACCCAGCGACTTGCCCTCCTTCTCCCGCAAGAACTTCAGCGTCCTGCCAAGAACTCCCCGCCCCGACTCCCGCTCCCCGTCAACCACTTCGCCCACGTCACCCCTCACCGTTGCCTGGAGCGCCAGGCAACACCTGACCCCTTCCGCAGCGTACGGGTGAGCCGTAACCATCGAGGCACGAACGGTAATCGCCGCTCGTCAGAACCCCTGCCTGCCTCCCCAAGGGAACCCCATGCGCCTACGCCTGCGCGCCGCCGAACTCTGCGAGTCCCTCCTCCTCACCCTCGTACGACTCCTCCTGCCCGCCCAAGGTCGCCACCGCGCCGCCCCCAGGCAACGACCACTCCCCCATCCCCCACCACGCCCCCTCGCCCCGGACCCCCTCGTCATGGACACCCCCCTGATCCGCCCCTACCTCCACCCCCTGGAGATCTACGCATGAGGCTGCTCCCCTGGACCAGCGACGACGGCAAGCCGTGCTACCTCTCCACCGACAACCCCCACAGCCGCCTCTCCCAGCTCGCCGACGACATCGAGGCCGCTCAACTCGCCTCCGCCGAGCAGGTGCTCGCGGGTGCCCGGGCCGTGCTCGAAGACGCCAAGGCCGGGGAACGGGCCGTGCGTTTCGCGCTGACGAGGGCCGTGGAGTCGCTGGGAGACGTACTGCGGGTCGCGGTCAGCCGGGGCGGCGACACCGGCGTCCGATAAAGCGGGACATGACGACCGACCAGCTGTCAATGTCCTGTCGTACTCACCAGTACCGCAAACACCCGCACCCGTTCTGACATCTTCACTGCCGTCACAGAACGACAAGCAGGAGTGAGCGACCCCCATGCGTCTCATTCGTAAGTCAACTCTCAAGAAGAGCGGCCTTGTTGCCGCCTCCACCACCCTCGCCGTATCCGGTCTGCTGGCCGGCGCGGGGAGCGCAAGCGCCGGGCCCGCCGGGGCGACCAACATCCGGGGCGTCGACCCCGGTGACACCGACCGGATGATCGAGCGGCTGTGCGGTCAGGAGACGAGCCTGACGGGCGTCTACGGCGCCCTCAACGTCGACACCGGTGAGTTCAAGACCCAGGACGAGTACCTGCGGGACGTCTTCGGGCTGTGGAAGCCCGCCGGGCCGTGGGAGCTGTTCCGCGGCTGGTGCGGGTACGCCGAGGCCTCGACCTGGTCGATCAAGGGCGACACCGTCCGCACGTCCCGGTGGATCGGCAACAAGGGCTCCGCCGACGACAAGGAGACCTTCGTCAGCAGCTACAGCACCAAGACGTTCGCGAAGAAGAGCGTCGGCGCCACCATCAGCCTCTCCCTCGCCAAGAGCATCTTCTCCGGCACCGTGGGCGGCAGCGCCGGCTACGAGTGGGGCTGGGAGAAGGAGTCCAAGTTCGAGACCCGCAGCGAGAAGACCATTCCGCCCTGTCGGCAGGTCGCCGTGACCTGGACGCCGTATCAGCGCGTGGTGCGCGTGAACCCCGTCTTCCACGTCGAGGACTACCAGTGGAACAAGGGCGACGGCGACCGGACCGCGCACAGCTGGCGTGACCGGGGGTACCAGACCATCTACTCGCACGGGTACTACATCGACGGCATCTCCGACAAGCTCCTCCCCAGCGGCCAGCCCGACGGCCGTGAGGACAAGATCGAGGAGAAGCTCGACCCCAAGTCCTGCACCAGCTGACGACTCGGCAAACGCGGCAACCTTTTCGTGCGGGGCGGCGACCCCACCGCGGATCATCCCCCCGCACGGAACGGATTCGCCGCATGAGTGAGCAGCCGCGCAGCAACCCCCCACTCCGGCCCCGGCACCGGCGCCGCAGAAGCCACAAGGCCCTGGCCGTCACGGTGCCCCTGGCCCTGACCGCCGCCGGTGCCCTCGCCTACGGCAATGACCTCGGCGTTCTCGGTGGCAGCGGCCGGGAGGCCTCCGCCGCCGCCCCGGCCTGGGCGGCCGACACCGCCGACGGGTTCGCCTCCGTCAACTCCCTCGGGCAGAACGGGACGTACGGCGGGCGGGACGGCAAGACCGTCACCGTGAAGACGCAGGCGGAGCTGGAGAAGTACGCCACCGCCGCCGAGCCGTACGTCATCGTCGTCGCCGGGACCATCGCCATGAACCCGGTCGGCAAAGAGATCAAGGTGCAGTCCGACAAGACCATCGTGGGCCAGGGGACCTCCGGGCACATCGTCGGCGGCGGGTTCTTCCTCGGGTCCGGCGTGCACAACGTGATCATCCGGAATCTGACCATCCGGGACGCGTACCAGGGCATCTGGAACGACAAGGACCATGACTTCGACGCCATCCAGATGGACGGCGCACACCATGTGTGGATCGATCACAACGATCTGCGGCACATGGCCGACGGGCTCATCGACGTCCGCAAGGACTCGACGAACGTCACCGTCTCCTGGAACAAGCTGAGCGACAACAACAAGACCTTCGGCATCGGCTGGACCGAGAACGTCAAGACCGACATCACGATCCACCACAACTGGATCCGCGAGACCGAGCAGCGCAACCCCTCCACCGACAACGCCGCCCACGCCCACCTCTACAACAACTTCCTCGAGGACGCCGCCGGTACCGACATCAAGTCGTCGTACGGCAACTACTCGCGCGGCGGGACGAAGATGGTCCTGGAGAACTCCTACTTCCAGGGCATCAAGAACCCCGTCATCAAGGACAGCGGCGCCGCGATCGTGCAGCGCGGGAGCGTCTTCTCCGGGACCAGTGGGAGGAACGAGAGCGGCGGGAGCGCCTTCGATCCGAAGGTCTACTACCCGTACAGCCTCGATCAGGCCGCCGACCTTCCCTCCATCCTCCGGTCCGGTGTGGGGCCCCGTGCCTCCATCGGTACGACAGCCGGCGCCTCCACCAAGGCCGCCGCCGCGACCACCCTGACCGTCGCCGCCGACGGCAGCGGGCAGTACCGGACCGTGCAGGCCGCCGTGAACGCCGTACCGGCGAACAATCCCGCCCGGGTCGTCATCGCCGTCAAGCCGGGGACGTACCGGGAGCTCGTGAAGGTGCCGGCGAACAAGCCGCACGTCACCATCCAGGGGACCGGCGGCAGCCGCAAGGACACGACGATCGTCTACAACAACGCGGCCGGTACGCCCAAGCCGGGCGGCGGTACGTACGGCACCGGCGGGAGCGCCACCGTCGCCGTCGAGGCCGATGACTTCCAGGCGCGGAACCTGACCATCTCCAA
The DNA here is from genome assembly GCF_042671245.1 of Streptomyces sp. NPDC057099. NCBI lineage: Bacteria > Bacillati > Actinomycetota > Actinomycetes > Kitasatosporales > Streptomycetaceae > Streptomyces > Streptomyces sp. NPDC057099. The sequence continues at coordinate 48,951 of NZ_JBHUTX010000026.1, read as the reverse complement.
CGACTTCGACGAGAAGGCCAACCAGAGCCTCAGCGGGCATCAGGCCGTCGCGCTGCGGACCGCCGCCGACAAGGTGTTCCTGGACGGGATCATCGTCAACGGCGACCAGGACACACTGCTGCTCGACACCGCCGCCAAGGACAAGCTCGGGCGGGTCTACGTCAGTAATTCCTACGTCACCGGCAACGTCGACTTCATCTTCGGGCGGGCCACGGCCGTCGTCGACAAGTCCGTCATCACGCTGAAGAAGCGCTGGGACGGGACCTCGGCCGGTTACGTCACGGCTCCGAGCACCGCCGCCAACCGCAAGGGCATCCTGATCGCCAACTCCACGGTGAGCGGCGACGTCTCGAACGGCAGCTTCTTCCTCGGCCGGCCCTGGCACGCGGGCGGGGACGCCTCGCTCGACCCGCAGACCACGGTCCGCAACACCAGCCTCAGTGCCGCCGTGAAGTCCACGCCGTGGACCGACATGAGCGGCTTCTCGTGGAAGGACGACCGGTTCGCCGAGTACAAGAACTCCGGTGCCGGGGCGGGCAGCGCCAACAGCAACCGTCCTCACCTCACCGACGCGCAGGCCGCCGACCAGGAGGTCGCGGACTGGCTCGCGGGCTGGACGCCCTCGGCGTCCTGACGGCTCCCTTCCGGGCCCGGCTGACAAGCGGCGCCGGGCCCGGAAGGGCCACCGACCTCAGTGCTTCCAGGCGTGGTGCAGCCGGTCCAGGCCGCTCTGGTTGTTCACCTTCAGGCTGAGCTTCGTGCCCGTGCCCTGAAGTGTGGTGAGGGAGTACGTGTCACCGTTGCGCAGGCCGGGCCAGTAGACCGAGCCGAGGCCCAGCTCCCGGATGGTGTCGGTCGCGGCCTGGATGTAGGCGATCTCGTTGGAGGTGCCGACGGGGCCGTTGTAGTCCAGGCCGGTGGTCATGGAGGCGCCGAACTCGTCCAGGATCGTGCGCGAGGCGCACGTGCCGATGCGCTCCTTGAAGTCGGCCTTCCACTGGTCGACGCTGGTCCAGTCGGTGTGCCAGAAGCCGTAGTTGTGCAGGGCCAGGCGCGTGCCCTTGAGGCGCGGGTCGGCGCAGACCGGCTTGACGTCCTCGCTGTACTTGTAGCCGCCGATCAGGATCCGGTCGCGGGGTATGAAGCGGTGGGTGTTCACCCACTGCGCGGCGATGTCGGTCCACTCCTCGGCCGTGTAGCCGAACGGCTCGTTCATCGGCTCGAAGTACACCTTGGAGTTGTGGGCGTACGAGGTGGTGATCCGCGCCCACATGCGGTCCCAGGAGGCCTGGTCGTCGATCTTGCCGTCCTTGGCGTTGTCGGCCTCCCAGTAGCCCAGGATGACCTTGAAGCCCTTGGCGGTGGCGGCGTCGATCGCGGCCCGGTACGACTTCCAGAACGGGCCGTTCACCGAGGTCGGGTTGACCGGGAGGCGGACCGTGTTGGCGCCGAGCTTGGAGAAGCCGGTGATGATCGCCTTCGACTTGGCGTACGTGGTGGCGTAGCTGTCGGTGGTGGACAGGCCCGAGGGCACGACCGCGTCGTCGGCGTAGTTGTCGCGCGGGTCGGCCCAGTTGACGCCCTTGAAGTCGCTGACCGGCGGCGGCGTGGCGGGGCGGTGGGCGGGTGAGGCGGCAGCGGGGGAGGCGAGCGCTCCGCCGAATGCCGTGACGCAGGCCAGCAGCGCCCCCACGCAAGCTGTCCCACGGTGGTTCTTTTGAGACACGACATCCCCATTCTGAGCATGTGCGAAGGTGAGCAGCCCGTAGTCGGACCGCTCAGTGGAGCACGAAACTAGAAGGAGACTCGAACAGAGGTCAACACATCTGCACACAAAGTTTCACCCAGGGAACCGCGGCCCCCGGTGTCAGGCCTCAGGAGGACTTCTCCCCGTCCGAAGACGACGAGGACATGTCCTCCAGGTTCTTGCGGGCCTTGTCCGAGAGCTGCTTCTTCCCGGCCAGCACCTCGCGGTAGTACTGCGCGCCCTTCTCCTTGGCCATCGGGAAGTCCTCGTCGAACTCCTCGGCCTCGTGATAGGGGTCGCCCTGCTTGGCCAGGGCGCTGCGCATGGCCTTGCCGGCCCCCGGGAACCTGCGTTCCTCGGACTGCGTCATGATCCCGTAGAGCATGGTGGCGGCTCGCCGTTGCGTCGCGTCCATGCTGCCGAGGATCTCCTCGTCCAGTTCCGCGCCACTGCGCGCGGCCTGCGCCACCAGCGGCAGATGCTCGGCGTCGAGAGCCCGGACCAACTCCTCGTAGGTGGTTCCGAGGCTCTCGCTCCCCGGGTGCTGGTGCTTCACGTTCGACGTGATGTAAGGGCCGGCACCCCGCCCCTTGTTCACCGTGTAGGCGCCGAAGGGGCTCTCGGCCTGCCCGAGCGTGGGCGCCGCCTGACCGCGCTTCTCCGCCCGCGCGTTCGCCCTGCGCAACCGGCTCAGCCCGTCCATGGGCTTCTCCTCGGCCGGGCCTTCGCCGTTGCCGCCCTGGGGCATGCGCTGAACGGCCAAGAACGCGGCGTTCCCGGCGGTGCGCTGGAGGGACATCGCCGCGTCCGGTGTCAGCTGCCCGCCGGCTGCCAGTTGGGCCGCCTGAGAGCCGTCCTCATGAGGCTTGAGCAGGGGCCGGTGGGGGTGTCCGGCCCGCGCGTCCGCCTCGGATTCCGGGGACCTACCGTGCCTGTGCATCCGCATCATCCTCGTCTCGGTCCGGTACGCCCGGCCCAGTCTCCTGGCGATCGCGGAGCGCGGACAGCGCCCGGGGGCCAGACTTCCGGGCACATTCCGCTGCGCGAAAAGCCCTCAGGGCGGGTGAGGTTCAGCTTCGGAGCGGGTGAGGTTCAGCCTCGGGCGGCTTGGTGAGGTTCAGCCTCGGGCGGCTTGGTGAGGTTCAGCCTCGGGCGGCTTGGTGAGTTCGGCCCCGGAGCCGGTGTGGGTTCGACTGCGGGCACGGCGGGGCCAGCCCGGACCCGGTGGGGCTCAGCTTCGGAGCCGGTGGCGTTCTGCGGCCCCGGCCACGGCGGTGCCGGAAGCCGGTTTGACTCAGCCTCGGACCCGGCGAGTTCCGGCCCCGAACCCGACAGGGCCCGGCCTCGGAGCCAGTGCAACTCAGCCCGAACTCGGCGGGGCCAGCCCCCACCCCTGCGGGCCCAGCCCTCACCCCTGCGGGCCCAGGCCCCACCCCGGAGTGGTTCAGCTGCCCACCGACAGCCCCGAACCCGACAGCCGCACCTTGATGCCGTCCTTCTCCACCCGTACGTCCTCCAGCTTCACGTCCCCCTGCTCCGGCTTCGGCAGTTCGAACGCCAGGGCGAGACGGTCGGCCAGGACCGGGCGGGTCAGGCCCGAGAGCTCGCCGAGGAGGGCGGGGTCGAGGCCCAGGCGCTTGAGGACGTCGGGGTTGTTCAGGGCGAGGTCGATGAGGTTGAGGCGTTCGGCCTGGCGGGCGAAGCGCGGGGAGCCGGTCAGCTCGGCGAGCTTGCCGTCGTCGGCCAGGGCCTCGTTCACGGTCGCCTCGGGGACGCCCATGCGCTTCACGATGGCGGGGACCGACAGCAGCGCCTTGGCCTTCTGCGTCTCCCGGGCCAGGTCGGCGGACGCCTTGGGCGTCAGATGCAGCCCCTCCGAGGCGCGCTTGCCGGGGCGGTAGGTGGCGAGGTCCCCGATGTCCAGGCGCATGCCGCCGATCTCCGTGGCGATGCCCCGCTCCCCCTGCCGCTGGATCCGGGCCTCGGCCCGCAGCTTCAGGTTGTGCCCGGCGACCGGCAGGGTGCCGCGCGCCCGCACCCGGTCCCGGCCCTCGCCGGTGAACGTCACCTGGGACGCGCCGAGTTCGCGGTTGAGATCCTCGAAGGACAGCATGACGTCCCCGTCGAAGCGGGGAACATCCGCACCGCGCACGGAGGTCAGGCCGTCGGCGTTCAGCCGGACGTCATGGGCCGTGGCCGACACCTTCGCCAGCGAGACCCGGTCCGCGGCGACGTCCGGAACGGTCACCTTCACCGACTCCAGCCGCTTGTCGGCGAGTTGGGTGAGGAAGGGGAAGCCGCCGATCTCCACCTCGGGCGCGGCGGCCAGGTCGAGGCGGTCCTTGAGGGTGCCCGCGGCCTTGTGCTCGGCGTACAGCACCGCCCAGCGGTCACCGAGGGCGGCGAACGAGGCGAGAACGACCAGGCCCACCACCGCCTTCACCGCGAGCGGCAGCCCGGCGAAACGATTCTTTCGACGTCGGCCGCCGCGACGGTGATCGGGCGGCGACCACTCCGGTTCCTGCTCGTCCCGCTGCTCCGCGTCCTCGCCGAGGAAGTCCTGCAGAGGGGTCGCCTCCAGAGGCCCGTCATCGAGGGCGCCGAGCTCGTCGTAAGGGTTGTGGGGCTGTTCGGAGCGGTCGTCGGGATGATGCGTGTCTATGCGGTGGGGGGTGCGCATCGTCTCATCCGACCATGCGCACCGCCCCACCCCGCAACCTGAACCCCAGGTATGCGATTTACTTCACGATCGTGATCCGGTCCGCCTTCGGCGGCGCGAGCGGGTCCGAGGCCGAGGAGTTGGCCGTCAAGTACTGCTCCAGAGCGGCCAGATCGTCGAGACCGACGACATCGTTCGTGCCCTGGCCCAGCGTCGGGAATCCGTCGCCGCCGCCCGCGAGGAAGCTGTTCGTCGCGACGCGGTAGGTGGCCGCCGGGTCGATGGCCTTGCCGTCCAGCTTGACCGAGTCGGTGACGACGCGGTCGGCGCCGGACCTGGTGAGGTCCAGCGTGTAGGTCAGGCCCGACGACACCTGGAGCACCTTCGGCGCCGCCGCGTTCGCGCCGGTCACCTGCTCCTTGAGAATCTGGATCAGCTGCGTGCCGGTGAAGTTCTGCAGGTTCACGGTGTTGGCGAACGGCTGGACCGTGAAGCCCTCCGCGTATGTCACGACACCGTCGCCTTCACCGGCTTTGGCCGCATACGTCAGGGGTGCCCGGATACCGCCCGGGTTCATCAGCGCCAGGTCGGTCTCCGGGTCGAGCTTCTTGCCGTGGGCGAGCTGGGCGTCGGCGATCAGGTCGCCGAGCGGGGACTCGCTGCCGGTGTTGCCGATGTCGCCGGAGATGTAGCCGATCGGCTTGTTGCCGATGGGCGCGGCCAGGGTGTTCCACTTGCTGATCAGCTGCGTCATGTCGGGCGCCTTGGGGACGTCCCGGGTGACGACGCGGTTCGCCGACTTCACGGCCGTACGGGCGATGTCGCCGGTCTTGCGGTCGTAGGTCAGCGTGGTGTCGGTGTAGAGGCGGCCGAAGGACGCGGCCGAGGTGACCATGCGGGGCTTGCCCGCCGGGTCGTCGATGCTGCACACGTACGCGTTGTGGGTGTGGCCGGTGACCAGCGCGTCCACCTGCGGCGTGACGTTCTTGGCGATGTCGACGATCGGCCCGGAGATGCCGTCGCCCGCGCCCGGGGCGTCACAGTCGTAGTTGTACGACGTCGACGCCGGGAAGCCGCCCTCGTGGATGAGGGCGACGATCGACTTCACGCCCTTCTTCCGCAGCTCCTTGGCGTACTTGTTGATCGTCTCGACCTCGTCCTTGAAGGAGAGGCCCTTGACGCCCTCGGCGGAGACGATGTCCGGGGTGCCCTCCAGGGTCACGCCGATGAAGCCGACCTTGACGTCCTTCTTCTTCCACACCCAGTAGGGCTTGAGGATCGGCTTCTTCGTCTTCTCGTCGAGGACGTTGGCGGCCAGGTAGGGGAAGTCGGCGCCCTTGAACTTCTTGTCCGTGTAGCAGCCGTCCTTCGGGTGGCAGCCGCCCTTCTGCAGACGGCCCAGTTCCTTGGCGCCCTCGTCGAACTCGTGGTTGCCGACGGAGGTGACGTCGAGGTCGAGCTTGTTCAGCGCCTCGATCGTCGGCTCGTCGTGGAAGAGCCCGGAGATCAGCGGGGAGGCACCGACCATGTCGCCGCCGGCGGCGGTGACGGAGTACTTCTCGCCCTTGCGGGCCTCGCGCAGATGCGTGGCCAGGTACTCCACACCACCCGCGTCGATGGTCTTCGTCGTACCGTCCGCCTGCTGCTCGGTGACCCGGCCGGAGGAACCGGCCGGCGGCTCCAGGTTGCCGTGCAGGTCGTTGAACGACAGCAGCTGGACATCCTGGTAGCGGCCGGGCCAGTGACCGCCCTTGCGGTGGTCCTCGCCCGCGGTCGCCGACCCCGGCAGCCCGGCGGCGGCCAGCGCGCCGACGGTGACGACACCGGCGGCGAGAGCGGCGAAACGGTTCGTACGACGTCTACGGCGCTCCTGGTGCACCGATGCCGGTGAAGTGGCTGGCATTCGCCCCCCTGTGGGTCTGCTGCTGCTTGTTCAGACAGTGATGTCGTCTTGTCGCGACACTGATGTCGTCTTGTTCGGACGTGAAGTCGTCCGGCGCAGCCTAGAGTCAACGCGCGTAGCGCGACAGGTGTTTCGTGGTTACATCTGGGTTGCTTCTTTGCCGCCGTTTTCCCGGTGGGTCCCCGTACCCTCGTACGCATGACCAGCGACGACACCGTACGGCCCGGCCGCCCCCGCTCGATCGAGACCCTTGCCGCGCTCTCCGCGGAGCAGACCGAGGCCGTGCTCGGGCTGCTCGCCGAGGCGGCCCGGACCGACGGGCAGCAGGCGGTGTCCGAACAGGGCCGGTTGCAGTTGCGGGGCGGCGAGCGGGAGGGCGTGGCGCATCTGCTGCTCACCGTCGACGGCGAACTCGTCGGCTATGCCCAGCTGGAGGACACCGACCCGGTGGAGCCGCCGGCCGCCGAGCTGGTCGTCCACCCCGGGTATCGCGGGCACGGGCACGGGCGGGCGCTCGGGTCCGCCCTGCTGGCCGCGTCCGGGAAGCGGCTGCGAGTCTGGGCGCACGGCGGTCACTCCGCCGCCCGGCATCTCGCGCAGGTCCTGGGCCTGACCCTGTTCCGTGAACTGCGTCAGATGCGGCGCCCGTTGAGCGACTTCGACGCGCCCTACCCGAGGCTGCCCGAGGGCGTCAGCGTCCGCGCCTTCGTCCCCGGCCGGGACGACGCGGCCTGGCTCGCCGTGAACGCCGCCGCCTTCGCCCACCACCCCGAGCAGGGCTCCCTCACCCAGCGGGACCTCGACGACCGCAAGTCCGAGCCGTGGTTCGACCCCGCCGGTTTCTTCCTCGCCTTCCGCGGCGACGAACTCGTCGGCTTCCACTGGACCAAGGTCCACGCCCAGGAGGGCCTCGGCGAGGTCTACGTCCTCGGCGTCGGCCCCGGCGCCCAGGGCGGCGGCCTCGGCAAGTCCCTGACCACGATCGGCCTGCGGCATCTGGCCCGGCAGGGCCTGCCCACGGCGATGCTCTACGTCGACGCCGACAACAAGGCGGCGGTGACGGTGTACGAGCGGCTGGGGTTCGAGACGCACGAGGTGGATCTGATGTACCGGACGGAGACCTGAGGGAGCCGGGCGAGGCCGGGACCGGTGAGCCGGCGGATCAGTGCGCGGTGAGTCCGCCGTCGACGACGAACTCCGCCCCGGTGACGAACGAGGACTCGTCACCGGCCAGGAACAGCATCGTGGGAGCGATCTCCTCGGGGCGGCCGGCCCGTCGCATCGGGGTCCGTGCGATATCGGGCTGCTGATCCCCCTCCGCGTCGAGGATCGCCTGGATCATCGGGGTGGCGATGACGCCCGGGTGCACGGAGTTCACGCGAACACCCCGAGTCGCGTACTCCACCGCGGCGGTCTTGGTGAGCAGGCGTACCGCTCCCTTGGACGCCTGGTACGCGGCGGCGGCCCCGCTGCCGATCAGCCCCAGGACGGACGAGGTGTTGATCACCGAGCCGTTGCCGCTCGCGCGCAGCAACGGCATGGCCGCCTTCATGCCCAGCCAGGTCCCTGTCTGGTTGACCGCGATCACCCGGTCCCACGCCTGACGATCGGTGTCTTCGACACCGGGCCAGTCCACGACGCCCGCGATGTTCACCAGAACGTCCAGCCGCCCGAAGTGCCGCTCGACCTGGGCGACGGCCTCGTCCCACTGCTGTGCCGAGGCCACGTCCAGACCGATGCCCACCGCCTCGGCGCCGCCGCCCCGCAGCCGCGCCGCGAGGTCCGCCGCGGCGTCGGCGGCGGCATCGGTGACCAGGAGACGCGCTCCTTCGCGCGCGAACAACTCCGCGGTGGCCCGGCCGATGCCACCTGTCGCGCCGGTGATCAGCGCTGTCTTTCCTGCCAGTCGTCCCGTCGTGGTGGTGCTCATCTCACGTCCCTGTCTCGCGGCTGTCGTTCTCCACCGAGACTGGGCAGGTCAAGGGCCATCGCCCAGGCCGCACGCTGCCTGGGTGCGGCACACCCAGGCAGCGCCGGGACCCCACGCCTAGCCTGGACGCATGGCTGACAACCACCTGGGCGACTTCCTCCGCGCGCGCCGCGCCGATCAGCGGCCGGAGGACGTCGGCATGGCGAGCTACGGGACCCGCAGGGTCGCCGGACTGCGCCGTGAGGAGGTCGCCGTCCTGGCCGGAGTGAACGCCGACTACTACACGCGCCTGGAGCAGGGGCGCGAACGCAACCCCTCACCCCAGGTGCTCGACGCCCTCAGCCGCGCGCTGCGGCTCGACACGGATACCCGCGCGCACCTGTACCGGCTTGCGGGGGCCGCTCCGGGCGACCAGGTCGCCGTACACTCCGCCGACTCGGTCAGCCCCGCGCTGCGCCAGCTGATGGACGGCTACCCGAACACGCCCGCCTTCGTCCTCGACCGTGCCCTGGACATCCTCGCCACCAACACCCTGGCCGACGCCCTCTACGCGCCGTTCGACCGGGCGGACAATCTGGCGCGTATGACGTTTCTCGACCCCGCGGGCCGGCACTTCTACACGGACTGGGACCGGGCTGCCCAGGCCACCGTCGCCAACCTGCGCCACGCGGCGGGCTTCGACCCGAACGACCCCCGGCTACGGGCACTGGTCCGCACCCTCACCGAGCACAGCACGGAGTTCACCCGCCTGTGGAACGCCCACACCGTGCGCGGCAAGACCCGGGACGCCAAGCACCTCCTCCACCCGGACGTCGGCGCGCTCACCCTCACCTACCAGGCGTTCGACGTACGGGACGCGCCCGGCCAGCAGCTCGTCATCTACCACGCCGAGCCGGGCAGCTCCAGCGCCGAGGCCCTGGGCCTCCTCGGCTCCCTCCACGCCACCCGGCGCCCGCCCCAGACCCTCCCCCAAGGGCGGGGCTAGCCTCCGCTCACCGCACAGGCTCAGCCCACGACGGACGCCAGGTCTCCCCCTCGGTCGGGCGGGGCCGCGTCGCCAACAGGTGGTCGCGGAGGGCGGCGAGGCCGGGGTGGGGGTTGTCCGTGCGCCAGAGCAGTGCGTGCGGGTAGACCGGCATCGGGTCACGCACGGGGACGAGGCGCAGGTCGTGGTCGGTCGGCCAGACCAGGGGCGTTCGTTCGCTGAGGAAGGTCGCCAGGGTCGGGGAGGCCGCGATGGTGTCGAGGAGGGCCTCGATACCGAAGTTGGGACCGATGGTGTCGAGGGTCGGGCCGAAGGTCGCGGCGAGTTCGTCGTAGTACGCGGCCCACTCCGTGCCGGGCTCGTTGCCCGGCATCCAGATCCGGTGCCCGGCCAGTTGCGCGGGTGTCACCGAGGCGGCCCGGGCGAACTCGTGGCCGGGGCCGACGCACAGGCGCAGCGGCTCGTCGAGGACCGGAACGGCTTCGACGCCGTCGGGCAGCCGGTGCCCGGGCATGCTCACGGCACGGAACGTGGCGTCGACGGCCCCGTCCCGCACCGCGGCCAGCGCCGTATCGGCGCCGAACAGTGTGACGACGTCCAGAGCGATCTCCGGATGCGCCAGGTGGAAGTCCCGTACCAGCCCGGCCGTGGCGACCCGGCGCCCCACGACGTCCACCCGTAGCGCACGGTCCCCGGGGCTCACGGCGGCCACCGCCCGTTCCTCGGCCCGGAGCAGGGCCCGGGCGTGCGGCAGGAGCGCCTGCCCGTCGATGGTGAGGTCCGCTCCCCGGGCCGTGCGCACGAGCAGCCGCACCCCGAGGTCCTTCTCCAGCGCGGCGATCCGCTTGGAGACGGCCTGCTGGGTGAGATCCAGATCCACGGCGGCCTTCTGGAACTGCCCGGAGTCGGCGATCGCGACGAACGCTCGTACGGCTTTGAGGTCCACGTCGGCACTCTAGGAGTACGGCCTGCGGCCCGGGCCCCCGCGCCACGCCCACCGCCGCACCGGCTCCCCCGCCCCCAGCACCCCCACCAGCACGGCCACCGCCAGCACCACCGCCCACCGGTCATGCGCCGCCGCCCACCGCTCGTCCTGCACCGGCACGAACAGCGCCCACCGCCCGGGCCAGAACAGCAGGGCCAGTACCGCCGAGGTCAGCAGGCCGGCCGCGAGGCGTGCCCCGGGGCGGGCGATGTCGCTGTGGCGCACGGCGAGCACCGCGGCGGCCACCGCCAGGGCGAAGGCGGACCCGGCCTCCAGGGTGATGTCGGCGACCGGGGGCCGGAGGTCCCGCGGCACGAGCAGGAGTGCCAGCGTCCACCAGGCCGCCACGACCGGGAGGACGAGTGCCGCACGCAGCCCGGTACGGACCGGGCGCGGGGTCGGCACCGTGGATGTGGTGTGCCGGGCCGGGTCGTCCAGCAGGAAGACCAGGCCGATCGCGAAGGCCAGGATCGCCGCCCGGAGCAGAGGCAGCGCGAGCCATTCCCCCGCCTCGCCGGTGGCCCGGGTCAGTCCGGCCATCAGCAGCCCGGCCGCACCGGCCGCCCCCACCAGGCCCAACGGCATGGTCCGGCAGACGGCGACAGTCAACTCCCTGCTCACTACGCGCACTTGTCGTCCCCTTCGGGTGCGGCCACGCCCAGCAGTCGCGCGGCCCGGGCCGCCGTCACCTTCGGCTCGGTCAGCTCGGCCCAGTTGGCCTTCACGCGTGCCGTGGCCTCGCCCCGGGGCCGCGCCAGCAGCTCGCGCAGCACCTCCGTCTGGGCCTCGGTCATGGACAGGCCGTCCGTCGGCTGGAGCACGATGGCCGAGCCGGTGTCGCTGTCGTCGAGACGGACACGCCGCAGCGCGGCCACCGGGTCGGACTCCCAGCCCAGGGCCAGCCACATGACGGTGACGATGCGGCCGTCGCATATCGAGGTCGAAGCCTTCTCATCGCCCGCGACCAGCACTCCGGCGACGGCGGCCGAGAACTCGGGGACGCGGTTGCCGCCCCACTGGGTGCCGACCGTCACCTCGTGCGGACGCTCCAGCGGCGTCAGCGCGCTGTCGCTGGAGAGGCCGTCGCGGGCGGCGATCCGCTGCCGTACGACGATCTTCTGGTCCTGGGCACCGCCCCCGGCCAGGGACCGCACCCGGTCCACCACCCCGTCCCAGTCCCCGACCCGCGGCCCCCACTCGGGGAACGCGCAGTACGTCGACCCGTCCCGCTCGACGCAGGACTGCAGTTGCTCGGGGGTGTCCGAGGCGCGTTCGCGGGCCCGGACCAGCTCGGGGGATTCGCCGCCCGTCTGGATCACCCCGCCCACCAGCGCCATGGCCAGCGCCCCGGCGATCCCCACCAGGAGAAGCGGCTTGCGGCCACCGGCGAGCAGCACCGCCGTCAGGCCCACGCACAGTGCCAGCCCGGCCAGGTACAGGGCGTGCCAGCCGGCGGGCCGGCCCAGCAGGTCGGAAGGCAGGGTGTTGTTGGTCGACTCGACGACGACGGGCAGCAGCCAGCGGCTTCCGTCGTCGCTCGTGCCCCAGAGGAAGAGGAACAGGAACAGCGCGAACACGACCAGCAGCGGCGCGGCCAGAGCCGAGCGCAGGAGCCCTGCCAGGAGGAGCCCGACCAGCCCGGCCAGCAGCACGGTCAGCGGTCCCACGAGCAGTTCGCTCACCGAACCGTGCCCGATCGCGCCCGGCCGGAACGCCTCCCGGGCGAACTGCGCGGCCACGCACACGGCGGTGAGCAGGGCCGCGGCCAGGGCCGACAGCGCGTGGGCGACCGTACGCCGCCACGGGGGCATGACCAGCGTCCCGAAGTACGGCTCCGTCCCGTGCCGCCGGGAGCGCAGCGCGGCGCGGTTGACGCACAGCAGCACCGTGAGCCCGATGAGCAGCGGCGCGCTCTGGGTGGCGCGGTCGGCGTCCTGGAGGGCGGGAAAGCCGCCCCAGTCCTTGCCCGTGCGCCATACGGTCCAGCCGATGTACACGACGAAGGCGATGAGCATCGGCAGCATCGTCAGCAGCCGGCGGGTCTCGAACCCGGCCAGGGCGATCACGGCGGCCCATGGCCGGCCGCCCTCGGCCCGCTCGTGGGACGCGACCGGCTTCTCCATCACCGCGGTCATGCCGCCACCTCCACGGCGTCACCGTCGAGGGTGAGCAGATAGCCGTCCTCCAGGGTGGGTTCGAGGAGCTCGGCGCCGTCCGGTGGGTCCCCCACGTTCCGGAAGGAACCGGTCCCCGTGCGCCAGCCCGCCTTCGCGCCCGGGTCCCGCTCGGTGCTGCTCCACACCCGCCGCGCGGCCCGTGCGGTCAGCTCGGCGGGGGTGCCGTCGAACCGCAGCCGACCGCCGGCCATGACCAGCACGCGGTGGCAGAGCATCGCCACGTCCTCGGTCTGGTGGGTGGAGAGCAGCACCGTGCGCCCCTCCCCCGCACCGGCGATCAACTCCCGGAACCGCATGCGCTGTTCGGGGTCGAGCCCGACGGTCGGCTCGTCGAGGACCAGGAACCCGGGGTCACCGACCAGGGCGGCCCCGAGGGCGACCCGCTGCCGCATCCCGCCGGACAGCTTCCGGATCCGCTTCCCGCGTACGTCGGTGAGCCCGACCTCGTCCAGCACCCGCCGCACTTCCCGGTGCCGGGCGGACCGGTCGGTCATCTCCTTCAGGATCGCCACGTAGTCGACGAACTCGAAGGCCGTGAAGTCCGGGTGGAACCCCGGTGTCTGCGGCAGATAGCCCAGCCGGCGCCGCACCTCCTGCCGGCCCCGCGCGGTGCCCGGGTCATGCCCGAGCACGGTGAAGGCGCCCCGGTCGGCGGGCAGAGCCGTGGCGAGGACCCGCAGCAGCGTGGTCTTGCCTGCGCCGTTGGGTCCGAGCAGTCCGGTGACGCCGGCGGACAGCCGCAGCGACACGTCGTCGAGGGCGCGGGTGCCTCCGTAGCGGAGGCTGAGCCCGGAGGCGGACACGGTCGGGGTCATACGGCACGTCCCTGAAAGAGGTCGAATCGGTCACGGAGGAGAAAGAGCAGCCCGGCGGCGAGCGCGGCGACCGCCGCCGCCACGCCCTGCCCGGCCACGGTGAACGGCGCGAGCGGCGTCTGCGCGCCCGCTCGCAGGGCATCGGCCAGCAACAGCAGCCCGACCCACGCCCCGCCGACCAGCGACGGCGCGAGCACCGGCCCCAGCCGGGGCGTCAGCGCGAGCCCCGTGGCGGTGAGCGCCAGGGCGGGCAGCAGCCAGGCCAGCGCACCCAGCCCGTACGCGGGCAGCGCGAGGGTCGCCAGCCCGTTCAGGCCCAGCACCACGCCCAGCACGGCCACCGTCCTGATCATCAGCAGCCGGAACCCGTGCATCGGCGCGACGACGGCCATCTCGTACGTCGGATCCAGCGCGGGCCCGTACGACAAGGCCACCCCGGCCAGCGGCAGCAGCGGCGCGAGCGCGAGGAACAGCGTGGGGGACTCGCCGCCCCGTACGAGATGCCCGGCCGCCACGCTCAGGAGCAGCACGGCGACGACGGCTCCCAGCCAGGAGCGGCGCAGCACCGGTGCCGCCGCCAGCAGCCGCGCGGTGTGCCCGGGCACCCCGAGCCGCACGAGCAGCGACTCCAGCAGCCCCGTCCGGGGCGCGTCCATCTCGGCGTCGAGCCGCTCCCACCCCGCGTCGAGGACGACCGGGTCACTGACCTCGCCCAGCACCCCCCGGCACCGGGCACAGGCCGCCAGGTGCGCATCGGCGGACCACAGAGCCGGTGCCGCCAACTCACCCCGCGCATAGGCGCGCAGGTCCTCTTCCGGCACGTGCCAACTCATGCCAACGCCTCCCGCAACTGCTTGCGGGCCCGCATCGCCCGCGTCTTGACCGTCCCCGGCGGAATCCCGAGCAGTACGGCCGCTTCCCGGGTGGTGAGCCCGTCGATGACCGTCGCCTGCAGCACCGCCCGCAACTCCGGCGACAGCCGGACGAGGGCGCCGGCGAGGTCCCCGTGCTCCACCCCCGCGAGCACGCGTTCCTCCGCCGACACCTCGTCCCGGTGCCGCAGCCGCGCCAGCGCCTGGCGCAACCGCCCCCGTGCCCCGTCACCGCGCAGCGCGTCCACCAGCCGCCGCGACCCGATGCGCCACAGCCACCCGGCCACATCGACGTCCTCCCGATAGCGGGCCTTGCCCCGCCACACCGCGAGGAACGTCTCCTGTACGACGTCGTCGACGACCCCCGCATCGGCGCACCGCCCCCGCAACCGGGCCCGGAGCCACGGCGCGTACCGCCGGTACAGCTCCTCGAAGGCACGCCGGTCGGCATCCGCGGCGATGGCCCGCAGCAGCTCCCCGTCGCTTCTCGTTTCGCTCACGTCTCCTCATCGGACCGCCCCACGCGAACGGTTCACGAAACCACGCTTGACTTTCGGCCCGACCTTGCACCACCCTTTCACTACTCAATTAGTGAAAGGGTGGTGCAAGGCAGTGGTCGACTACCGCATCGACCGGCGCAGCGGCGTGGCCACCTACGTCCAGATCGTCCAGCAGACCAAACAGGCCCTGCGCCTTGGCCTGTTGGAGCCCGGCGACAAGCTGCCCACGGCCCGCGAGGTGGTGGAGGCGACCGCCATCAACCCGAACACCGTCCTCAAGGCCTACCGGGAGCTGGAGCGCGAGGGCCTGGTCGAGGCGCGCCGCGGACTCGGCACGTTCGTCCGCAAGTCCCTCGGCACCGCCCCCGCCGACTCCCCGCTCCGCGCGGAGCTGGAGGCATGGGCGGCCCGGGCCCGTGAGGCCGGGCTGGAGCGCGACGACGTGGACGCTCTTTTCACTTCCGTACTCGACGCGCACTTCGCGCGACTCAAGGGGGACGTATGACCGACACCGCCATCGAGGCGGCAGCGCTGGGCAGGAGCTTCGGGCGGCGCCGCAGAAAGGCCCTGGACGGCTGCGCGTTCCGGCTCCCGACGGGCCGCGTGTGCGCCGTCGTCGGGCCGAACGGCGCCGGCAAGTCCACCCTGCTCGCCCTCGCGGCCGGGTTATCGAGACCCACCGAGGGCTCGATCACGGTGCTCGGCCGGACCCCGGCCGCGGCCCGCGAACACCTCGCCTACGTCGCGCAGAACAAGCCCCTCCACCCCCAGCTCACCGTCGCCGGCACCCTGCGTCTGGGCCGCGACCTCAACCCCCGGCGCTGGGACGCCCGGACCGCCGAGCGGATCGTCGCGGAGGGCGACCTCGCCCCGGACGCCAAGATCCGCTCGCTCTCGGGCGGCCAGCGCACCCGCGTCGCGCTCGCCCTGGCCCTCGGCAAGCGCCCGGAACTGCTGCTCCTGGACGAGCCGATGGCCGACCTCGACCCGCTCGCCCGGCACCAGCTGATGGCGACCCTCATGGCCGACGCCGCCGACCGCGGCACCACGGTTGTCATGTCCTCACACGTGGTAGGGGAGCTGGAGGGCTCCTGCGACCATCTGCTGCTGCTCGGCGGCGGCCGGGTCCGGCTGGCCGGGCCGCTGGAGGACCTGCTCGCCGCGCACGCCCTGGTCACGGGCCGCGCGGGCGACACCCTGGACCCGCACACCGTGGTCGACTCCCGCACCACCGGCCGCCAGCTGACCGCACTGGTCCGGCCCGCGGGCCCGCTCGGCGACGGACGGCACAGCGACCGCCCCTCCCTGGAGGAAATGGTCCTCGCCCATCTGCGCTCCCCCGAGGCCCCGCCGCTCGTGTGCGAGGCGCAGGAGGCCGCCGTATGACCGCCGTGACCGCCGGGGCACCCGTCGCCGCCCAGCGCCTCACGGCACCGCGCGGCCTGGTCCTGGCCATGCTGCGCGTGCACCGCTCGGCGCTGCTGTTCTGGCTGATGCTGACGGCCGTGGGCATCGGCACCCTGCTGTGGGCCGCGGGCCCGGGCGCCGATGCCGCGCTGGCCGAATACCGGGCGCTCGGCTGCGAAGAGCCGATCCCGGTCCCGGACTGCCGCTTCCCCGAGGCCGCGAACACCCGCTACCAGACAGCCGTGGCGATCGCCTCCGGACTCCTCGCCCTGCTGCCGGTGCTCACCGCGGCCTGGGCGGGAGGCGCCCTGACGGGGCGTGAACTGGAGAGCGGTACGGCCGAGCTGGCCTGGACCCAGTCGGTCAGCCCGGCCCGCTGGCTGGCCGCCAAGCTCGCGGTCCCGGCCCTGCTGCTCATGGCGGGCACGCTCGCGATCACCCTGCTTCTCCGCATGCTGTGGTCGTCGTCCCAGAACTCCCTGGGCCGCTTCCAGAGCTGGTACGAGTGGTACGACGACGGCGTCTTCGAGGTCAACGGCCCCGTCGCCACCGCCCACGTTCTCGCCGCCCTGGCCCTCGGCGTCCTGGCCGGCCTGCTGCTGCGCCGCGCCCTGCCCGCCCTCGGCGTCGCGGTCCTGGCCGTCGCGTCCCTGGTCTACCTGCTCGACGAACTGCGTCCGCACCTGTGGCCCACGACCGCGATGGTGACGTCCGTCGAGGACACCCCGGACCTACCCGGCCTCTTCGTCGAGGGGGGCGCCCTCACCGCCACCGGCGCCCGGGTGCCCGTACCGGACTGCTGGGGAGAACCCACCTGCCCCGCCGAGTCCGGCATCACCGGCCTCTACACCGTCTACCACCCGTCCTCCCACTTCTGGCCCCTCCAGCTCATGGAGAGCGGCATCGCCCTCGCCGTCGCCGCCCTGGCCGTCGCCGCCGCCTTCTGGCTGCTGCGCCGACGCGCGGGAGCCACCGCATGACCGCCCTCGGCACAACGCCCGGGACCGGGGCCCGCCCCGCCACCCCGGGCGGCCTGCACCAAGCGCTCCTGCGGACCCACCGCCCGGCCCCGCCCCCGCCCCACCGCACCCCGACCACCGCGGCAGCCACCCAGCCACCGCACCGCCACACCGGAGCCGCCGCATGACCACCCTCAGCGCGACACCCAGGCCCCGGACCCACCCGACCCCCCGGCGCACCGGCCCGGGCGGCCTGCACCGAACGCTCCTGCGGACCCACCGCCCGGCCCTGCTGCTGACAGGCGTCGTCCTGACCGCCGCGGCAGCCGCCCTGGGCTGGCTGCACTCGCTCGGCGACGAGGCTCGCGCGGGCGTCAGCGCCTGCGCGACGCCCGCGAGCGGCGTGCTCCCCTCCTGCGCGGCGGTCGACGCGATCACCGCCGACGAGACCTACGCGAGCGGTCTCGCCGTGATCGCGACCGTGCTGTCCTGGGCGCTGTTCCCCGTGGCCGCCTGGGCGGGCGGCGCGCTCACCGGGCGCGAGCTGGAGAACGGCACCGCCCAGCTGGCCTGGACCCAGTCGGTCAGCCCGCTGCGCTGGCTGGCCGCGAAACTGGCGCTCCCTGCGGCGCTGCTCACCGCCGGCACGGGCGGACTCGTCCTGCTGAACCTCTGGGCCCGAGGCGACAGCAACCCGAACCTGACCGGCGACTGGTACGACGCGGACGTCTTCGTGTCGACCGGCCCGACGGCCGTGGCGTACGCCCTGGCCGGTCTCGCCCTCGGCGTTCTCGCCGGCCTGGTGTGGCGCCGGGCGCTGCCGGCCGCGGGAGTGGCCCTCGGCGCCTCCTTGCTGCTCCACGGCTTCCTGGAGCGCCGTCGCGAGGACCTCTGGCCCGCCCTCACCCGCGTCGCGCCGCACAGCATCGAACTGCCCCGCTCGGCCTTCCCGCTCTCCTCGGACACCCCCAACGGCGCGCAGATCACCCGCACCACGTTCCACCCCCCGTCCCACTTCTGGCCCCTGCAGTACGTGGAAACCGGCCTGCTCCTGGCCGTGGCCGCCGCCGCGACGGCCGCCGCCTTCGCCCTCTTGGCCCATCGCCTCCCATGAACCCGGTCCGCGCGCCCTTCCGCGGGGGATGGACGCGCGGACCGCGAGAACCACCCCGGGGGGCCCGACCGGCCGGGGGCACCGAGTTCGTCCACAGCCTGTGGGCAACCCCAGAACCCCCGCGAGCCGCCCCCCGCTATCCCGCACGTCATGTCTCCGTAACCATCGATTCAGACGAGCTTGCGACGCTCGGGCAATGAATCCCGCCGTGCCAGAGCCTTCGCCACCCCGAGAGGGGCCTGCGGGGAACGGGAACACTCATGTGACGCCCCCGATCCCGCCCGCGCTGTCCGACGCGCCCGTGATGCTCGCGGCGCGGAAGAATGGGTCCATGAGCCAGCCGAACACCCAGGCACAGGTCCAGCACGCGCAGCCCTCCGTGGGCTCCATCGCGGCCCACCGCCCGCACACCATCGCGGCGGCCGTCTCCGACCTCGAACCCGATATCGACGCCGATCTCGACGCGTACGAGGAGTCGCAGGCCGACGGCGCCCCCGCGCTGCCGCAGGGCCGGTTCCTCGACCGGGAACGCAGCTGGCTCGCGTTCAACGAACGCGTTCTCGAACTCGCGGAGGACCCGAACACCCCCCTGCTGGAGCGGGCCAACTTCCTCGCGATCTTCGCCAGCAACCTGGACGAGTTCTTCATGGTCCGGGTGGCCGGTCTGAAGCGCCGTATCGCCACCGGCGTGGCCACCCTCTCCGCCTCCGGCCTCCAGCCCCGCGAGGTGCTGGAGATGATCTGGGCCCGCTCCCGCGAGCTCATGGCCCGGCACGCCGCCTGCTACCACGAGGACGTCGCCCCCGCCCTCGCGGAGGAGGGCATCCACCTGGTCCGCTGGAACGAGCTGCAGGAGAAGGAGCAGGCCCGCCTGTTCACCCTGTTCCGGCACCAGATCTTCCCCGTGCTGACCCCGCTGGCGGTCGACCCGGCGCACCCCTTCCCGTACATCTCCGGCCTGTCCCTGAACCTGGCCGTCGTCGTACGGAACCCGGTCACGGGCCACAAGCACTTCGCCCGTGTGAAGGTGCCGCCGCTGCTGTCGAGGTTCCTGGAGAGCTCCCCGGGCCGCTACGTCCCCATCGAGGACGTCATCGCCGCCCACCTGGAGGAGCTGTTCCCGGGCATGGAGGTCCTGGAGCACCACGCCTTCCGCCTGACCAGGAACGAGGACCTGGAGGTCGAGGAGGACGACGCGGAGAACCTGCTCCAGGCCCTGGAGAAGGAGCTCATGCGGCGCCGCTTCGGGCCCCCGGTGCGCCTGGAGGTCGAGGAGTCCATCGACCGCGAGGTCCTGGACCTGCTGGTGCGCGAGCTGAAGATCAGCGAGGCCGAGGTGTACCCGCTGCCGGGTCCCCTGGACCTCACGGGCCTCTTCCGGATCGCCTCCCTGGAACGCCCGGATCTGAAGTACCGCAAGTTCGTCGCCGGCACCCACCGCGATCTCGCCGAGGTCGAGTCGGCGTCCGCGCCGGACATCTTCGCCGCGCTGCGGGAGCGGGACGTCCTGCTGCACCACCCGTACGACTCGTTCTCCACCTCCGTCCAGGCCTTCCTGGAGCAGGCGGCCGGCGACCCGGACGTCCTCGCGATCAAGCAGACCCTGTACCGGACCTCGGGCGACTCCCCCATAGTCGACGCCCTCATCGAGGCCGCCGAGTCCGGCAAGCAGGTCCTGGTCCTGGTCGAGATCAAGGCCCGTTTCGACGAGCACGCCAACATCAAGTGGGCGCGCAAGCTGGAGGAGTCCGGCTGCCACGTGGTCTACGGCCTGGTCGGTCTGAAGACCCACTGCAAGCTGTCGCTGGTGGTCCGCCAGGAGGGCGACACGCTCCGCCGCTACAGCCACGTCGGCACCGGCAACTACCACCCGAAGACGGCCCGCCTCTACGAGGACCTCGGTCTGCTCACGGCCGACCCCCAGGTCGGCGCGGACCTCTCGGACCTCTTCAACCGTCTCTCCGGCTACTCCCGCCGCGAGACCTACCGCCGTCTCCTGGTCGCCCCCAAGTCGCTGCGCGACGGCCTGGTCGCGCGGATCGCCAAGGAGATACAGCACCACCGCGCGGGCCGGCCCGCGCACGTCCGTATCAAGGTCAACTCGATGGTCGACGAGGCCGTCATCGACGCCTGCTACCGCGCGGCCCAGGCGGGCGTGCCGGTGGACGTGTGGGTGCGCGGCATCTGCGCGCTGCGCCCGGGCGTGGCCGGCCTGTCGGAGAACATCCGGGTCCGCTCGATCCTCGGCCGCTTCCTGGAGCACTCCCGGGTGTTCGGCTTCGGCAACGGCGGCGAGCCCGAGGTGTGGATCGGCAGCGCCGACATGATGCACCGCAACCTCGACCGCCGGATAGAGGCCCTGGTCAGGGTCACCGACCCGGCGCACCGGGCAGCCCTGAACCGGCTGCTGGAGACCGGCATGTCCGACGGCACCGCCTCCTGGCATCTCGGCCCGGACGGCGACTGGACGCGACATGCGACCGACGCGGACGGCCAGCCTCTGCGCAACGTCCAGGAGATGCTCATAGACGCGCGGAGGCGCCGGCGTGGCACAGCGACACCTTGACCCGACGAACCCCCTGACCGGGCCCGCCCCCACCGGGGACGCCCTCGCGGGCTACCTGCGGGCCCAGGCCACGGAGTTCCTCCGAGCACTGCGCCTGCACCGTGAGACGGGGTCGGGCGCGGGCGCCTCGGAGGGGTCCGCCGACGCGGCGCGCGCCCTGCGCCGCTCGGCCCGCCGTATCAGCGCCAGCCTGCACACGTTCCAGTCCCTGCTGGACACGGACTGGTGCGAGGGCATGCGCCCGGAACTGGCCTGGGTCTCGGGAACCCTGGCCATGGAACACGCGTACACCTCCCGCCTGGAACGCCTGCTGAGCGCGCTGCACCGCCTCTCGGGCTCCACGACGCTCCCGGGGCAGGCGTCGGCCGCGGCGGCACCCGCCCAGGCCGGTGCCCCGATCCCCCCGGCCGCGGCACCGGAGCGCGGCAACCTCACCGTCGGCGCGGCCAAGGCGGGCGCCCTGCTCGACCGCCAGCTCAACCTGGCCCGCACCCGAGCCCACTCCACGGCCCTGCAGGCCCTGGGAAGCAGCCGCTTCCACGCCATCGCGGACAAGGTCGCGGTCCTGGCCAGCGAGGTCCCCCTCATCAAGGCCGCCGTCACCACCGACCTCCGCCCCCTCGCCTCGGCGGCCGAGGGCCGCCTCACGGACGCCGTGGCCGCCCTCCCCCTCGTCACCGCGGGAAATCCGTACAACGCCTCGGCCCTCGTCCACGGCCTGTCCCCGGACACCGTCCCGCACCCGCAGGACGCCCCCTGGCACCAGGTCCGGCTGCTGCTGCGCCTGCACCGCTACGCCCGCGAGGCCCTGCGCGGCGAGCCCAACGGCAACGCCGTCGTCGATCTGCGTCTGCTCTCGGCCGGCCAGGCCCTGAACCGCCACCGCGACGCCTCGGAGGCGGCGGCAGCGGCGGCCCAGGCGGCCCGTACCCCGCGCATCGCCCCCGCGACGGCGTACGCCCTCGGCGTGCTCCATGCCGACCAGCGCCACGAGGTCGAGGCGGCGCGTTTCGCGTTCCAGCAGTGCTGGCAGAAGGAAACCGTCGGCACGTCATGACCGGGCCACGGCACCGAGGAGGCGGTCAGGTGGGCTCCCCCGACGACACGACCGTTCAGGCGGCGGGCTGCGTCCTGTGGCGCCGTTCCCCCGTCACGGGCGAGCTGGAGGTCTGCCTCGTCCACCGGCCGAAATACGATGACTGGTCCTGGCCGAAGGGGAAGCTCAAACGCGGTGAGGAGGCACTCGCCGGGGCCCTGCGCGAGGTGGCCGAGGAGACGGGCTGCCGGGCCGTGCCGGGGACCGAGCTGCCCACCCAGCACTACCTCGCGAACGGCCGCCCCAAGCAGGTCCGCTACTGGGCGGCCGAGGCGATGACCTGTGAGTTCTCCCCGTCGGACGAGGTGGACCGGGTCCTGTGGCTGACACCCGCCGCCGCCCGGGCCCGTCTGACGCAGCCCCACGACCGCCCCTTGGTCGACGCGCTGCTCGCGTTACCCGCTCCGGAAAGCGGAACCCGCACGTGCTCTCCCCGTAAGCGTTCCGTGACCTAACCACACCTTCGGCAGGGGTTCACCCCTCGTTCATTTATGGCCATAGGCGGCTTCACCTGATCTGCCTAATTTCAGCCTTACCCGACGCGAACCGCGCCTGCCGCGTGTCAGCGTCGCGCGTCATCCGGACTCCGCACGCCGCCGAATCAGGACGGCGGCTCCTGGAAGGAACTCAAGTGAAGCTTCAGCGCATGAACCGGCGGGCCCTCGCTCTCGGTGCTCTCGCCGTCTCCGGCGCCCTGGCCCTCACGGCGTGCGGCTCCGACGACACGGGCACCAGCAGCGGCGGCTCGTCCGCGGCCGCCAAGCCGGGCAGCATCAAGTGCGACGACGCCACGGGCCAGCTGCTGGCCGACGGCTCGTCCGCGCAGAAGAACGCGATCGACGCCTGGGTCAAGCAGTTCACGGCCGCCTGCCAGGGCACGCAGATCAACTACAAGGGCGGCGGCTCCGGCGCCGGTGTCACCGCGTTCACGCAGGGCCAGGTCGCCTTCGCCGGCTCCGACTCCGCGCTGAAGCCCGACGAGGTCACGGCCTCCAAGAAGGTCTGCACCGGCGGCCAGGGCATCGACCTGCCGATGGTCGGCGGCCCGATCGCGGTCGGTTACAACGTCAACGGCGTGGACAACCTCGTCCTGGACGCCGCGACCCTGGCGAAGATCTTCAACAACGAGATCACCAACTGGAACGACCCGCAGATCAAGAAGCTGAACCCCGACGCGAAGCTTCCGGACCTCAAGATCCAGGCGTTCCACCGCTCGGACGACTCCGGCACCACGGACAACTTCACCAAGTACCTGATCGACACCGCCAAGAAGGACTGGCCGTACGACGGCGGCAAGACCTGGCAGGCCAAGGGCGGCCAGTCCGCCTCCGGCTCCTCCGGTGTCGCCCAGCAGGTGAAGCAGACCAACGGCGCCATCGGCTACTTCGAGCTGTCGTACGCCAAGGACGGCCTGAAGACGGTCGACCTCGACACGGGCGCCGCCCAGCCGGTCAAGGCCACCGTCGAGAACGCCACCAAGGCCATCTCCGAGGCCAAGGTCGTCGGCACGGGCAAGGACCTCGCGCTGGAGCTGAACTACGGCACCAAGGCCGAGGGCGCCTACCCGATGGTCCTCGTCACCTACGAGATCGTCTGCGACAAGGGCAACAAGGCCGAGACGCTGCCCGCCACCAAGGCGTTCCTGCGCTACATCTCCTCCGAGGAGGGCCAGAAGATCCTCGCCGAGGCCGACTACGCGCCGATCCCCGCCGACATCATCTCCCAGGTCCGCACCACCGTCGAAGGCCTGAGCTGAC
This sequence comes from Streptomyces sp. NPDC057099, assembly GCF_042671245.1. NCBI lineage: Bacteria > Bacillati > Actinomycetota > Actinomycetes > Kitasatosporales > Streptomycetaceae > Streptomyces > Streptomyces sp. NPDC057099. The sequence continues at coordinate 25,479 of NZ_JBHUTX010000026.1, read as the reverse complement.
CCGCGTGCGGCCCGGTCCCCTCCCCGGGACCGGGCCGCACCGTCCGGTGCACCGCCGCCAGTGGCCGTACCCCGTGTACGGCTCCGCAGAGTCATCGCACACCGCGTACGGCTCCGCAGACCGGAGAACCTGATGGACACATCCACACAGATAACCGACGCACCTCCCCCCGCTCCGCAGCCGTCCACCGACAAGCGCGCGGCGCGCGGGGCCACCCGGCCCGGAGACCGGATCTTCCTCGGTCTCTCCCGCGGCTCGGGCATCCTGCTGCTGGTGATCATGGCCGCGATCGCGGTCTTCCTCACCTACCGCGCCTCCCTCGCGATCAGCAAGGACCAGGGCAACTTCCTCACCACGTTCGAGTGGGACACCAACCTCGTCCCGCCGAACTTCGGCATCGCCGTCCTGGCCTTCGGCACGGTGGTCTCCTCGATCATCGCCATGGTCATCGCGGTCCCGATCGCCGTCGCCATCGCGCTGTTCCTCACGCACTACGCCCCCCGCCGGCTCAGGGGCCCGATCGCCTACGTGATCGACCTGCTCGCCGCCGTGCCGTCCATCGTCTACGGCCTCTGGGGCGCACTGGTCCTCGTACCGAACATGACCGGCCTCTTCAGCTGGCTGAACGACTACCTCGGCTGGACCGGCATCTTCTCCTGGCAGGGCGGCGCCCCCCGCTCCATGCTGACCGTCGGCATCCTGCTCGCGATCATGATCCTGCCGATCATCACCAACGTGAGCCGCGAGGTCTTCCGCCAGGTCCCGCAGATGCACGAGGAGGCGGCCCTGGCGCTCGGCGCCACCCGCTGGGAAGTGATCCGCATGGCGGTCCTGCCCTTCGGCCGCTCCGGTGTCATCTCCGCCTCGATGCTCGGCCTCGGCCGCGCCCTCGGCGAGACCATGGCCGTCGCCACCGTGCTCTCCCCGACCTTCCTGATCGAGACCAGCCTGCTCGACCCGGGCGGCGGCACGTTCGCGCAGAACATCGCCAGCAAGTTCGGTGAGGCCACCGAGTTCGGCCGGGACGCGCTGATCGCCTCCGGTCTGGTCCTGTTCGTCATCACCCTGCTGGTCAACGGCGCGGCCCGCGCGATCATCGCCCGCCGCAAGGAGTACTCGGGGGCCAACGCATGAGCACCGCAACCATCGCCCCCAAGGGCCCCAGCACCCTGCGCGGCGCCCGCCTGCCCAAGTGGGCCCCGTACGGCATCGCCGCCGGCTCCGTCGCCGTCGCGATCGGCATCGGCCTCGCCGGCGGACTGCACAGCCGGGTCCAGTGGGGCCTGATCGCCGCGCTCCTCTACCTCTTCGGCACGTACGGCATCGCCACGGCCGTCGAGGGCAAGCGCCAGGCCAAGGACCGCATCGCGACCTCCTTCGTCTGGGTCGCCTTCCTGCTCGCCGTCATACCGCTGGCCTCGCTGATCTGGTCGACCGTCGCGCGCGGTGTGAAGGTCCTCGACCTCTACTTCCTGACGCACTCCATGGGCGTCGTCGCCGACACCGAGCCCGGCGGCGGTATCTACCACGCCATCCTCGGCACCCTGGAGCAGGTCGGTCTCGCCACGGTGATCGCCGCGCCGATCGGCGTGCTCACCGCGGTCTACCTCGTGGAGTACGGCCGGGGGAACCTCTCCAAGGCCATCACGTTCTTCGTCGACGTCATGACCGGCATCCCGTCGATCGTCGCGGGTCTGTTCATCCTCAGCCTCATGCTGATGTTCGACATGCAGCCCTTCGGCTTCGCCGGCTCGCTGGCCCTGGCCATCCTGATGATGCCGGTCGTCGTCCGCTCCACGGAGGAGATGCTCAAGCTCGTCCCGAACGAGCTGCGCGAGGCCTCCCTGGCGCTCGGCGTCCCGAAGTGGCGCACCATCCTGAAGGTGGTCCTGCCGACCTCCATCGGCGGCATCACCACGGGCATCATGCTGTCGATCGCCCGCATCACCGGCGAGACCGCACCGGTCCTGCTGCTGGTGTGGGGCAACGCGTTCATCAACGCCAACCCCTTCGAGGGTGCGCAGGCCTCGCTGCCGCTGTACATCTATCAGCAGTACGCGAACAGCGCGGGCTCCGGCGCGGCCTACGACCGTGCCTGGGCGGCGTCCCTCACCCTCATCGCCTTCGTGATGCTCCTGAACCTGGTGGCCCGCGGGATCGCCCGCTGGAAGGCCCCGAAGACCGGTCGCTGACGCGGCCATACAGCGACTGTCTGAGTCTGGAAGTGACGTACTAATGGCCAAGCGAATCGACGTAAGCGGACTCACCGCCTACTACGGCTCCCACAAGGCGATCGAGGACATCTCGATGACCGTCGAGCCGCGCTCGGTGACGGCGTTCATCGGCCCGTCCGGCTGCGGCAAGTCGACGTTCCTGCGCACGCTGAACCGCATGCACGAGGTGACGTCCGGCGGCCGGGTCGAGGGCAAGGTCCTGCTGGACGACGAGGACCTCTACGGTTCGGGCATCGACCCGGTGTCCGTGCGCCGCGAGGTCGGCATGGTGTTCCAGCGGCCGAACCCGTTCCCCACGATGTCGATCTTCGACAACGTGGCGGCGGGGCTGCGCCTTAACGGCAGCTACAAGAAGAGCGAGCTCTCCGACATCGTCGAGCGGTCCCTCAAGGGCGCGAACCTCTGGAACGAGGTCAAGGACCGCCTGAACAAGCCCGGCTCGGGCCTCTCCGGCGGCCAGCAGCAGCGCCTGTGCATCGCGCGGGCCATCGCGGTCGAGCCGAACGTCCTCCTCATGGACGAGCCCTGCTCGGCGCTCGACCCGATCTCCACCCTCGCCATCGAGGACCTGATCGGCGAGCTGAAGGAGCGCTACACGATCGTCATCGTGACGCACAACATGCAGCAGGCGGCGCGCGTCTCCGACCGCACGGCGTTCTTCAACCTCGCGGCGGTCGGCCAGCCCGGCAAGCTCATCGAGATCGACGAGACGGAGCGCATCTTCTCCAACCCGTCGGTCCAGGCCACGGAGGACTACATCTCCGGCCGCTTCGGCTGATCCCGCCGAGACTCCTCGCGGTGCTGCATGGCGGTGCCACCGCGAGGCCGAAAAGGGCCCGCCCCTACTCCCAGGGGCGGGCCTTTTCGCGTACTCGCTCAGCTGTCTGCGGGAGCGCCTGCTACAGGAACGCCAGACTCACGATCCCGTACGACGCCGCGGCGACCAGCGCGGCCGCCGGCATCGTGATGAACCAGCCGAGAATGATGTTCTTGGCGACGCCCCACCGCACGGCGTTCACGCGCTTCGTCGCGCCCACGCCCATGATCGCGGAGGTGATGACGTGCGTCGTGGAGATCGGCGCCTTGAAGAGGAACGCCGTGGTGAACATGATCGACGCGCCCGTGGTCTCCGCAGCGAAGCCCTGCGGCGGGTCCAGCTCGATGATCTTCCGTCCCAGCGTGCGCATGATCCGCCAGCCACCGGCGTACGTGCCGAGCGACAGCATCACCGCACAGGCGATCTTCACCCACACCGGAATGGGATCGCCGTAGTCCTCGACATCCGCGATGACGAGCGCCATCACCACGATGCCCATCGTCTTCTGCGCGTCCTGCAGACCGTGACCCAGCGCCATACCGGCCGCCGAGACGGTCTGGGCTATGCGGAAACCCCTCTTGGCCTTGTGCGGGTTGGCCTTGCGGAAGATCCACATGATCGCGGTCATCACCAGATAGCCGGCCAGCAGACCGACCACGGGGGAGATGAACATCGGGATGACGACCTTCTCCAGCACCCCGCTCCAGTAGACCGTCGTCCCGCCGGCCAGCGCCGCGCCCACCATGCCGCCGAACAGCGCGTGCGAGGAGGAAGAGGGCAGCCCGAAGTACCAGGTGATGAGGTTCCAGACGATCGCGCCCACCAGCGCGGCGAAGAGGATCCCCATCCCCTTCGACCCGACGGGCGTCTGGATCAGCCCCTCACTGACGGTCTTGGCGACCCCGGAGCCCATGAACGCGCCGGCGAGGTTCATCACCGCGGCCATGGCCAGCGCGGCGCGCGGCGTCAGTGCCCGCGTGGACACGGACGTGGCGATCGCGTTCGCCGAATCGTGGAAGCCGTTGGTGTACGTGAAGAAGAGCGCGACCGCGATGGTCACGACCAGAGCGAAGGTGTCCATGTAGGGCTCAGGACTCCTTGACGGCGATGGTCTCCACCGTGTTAGCCACGTGCTCGAACGCGTCCGCCGCCTCTTCCAGCACGTCCACGATCTGCTTGAGCTTGAGGACGTCCATGGCGTCGTACTTGCCGTTGAAGAGGTGCGCGAGCAGCTTGCGGTGGATCTGGTCGGCCTGGTTCTCCAGCCGGTTGACCTCGATCCAGTACTCGGTGAGGTTCTCCATCGTCCGCAGATGCGGCATGGCTTCGGCCGTCAGTTCGGCAGCGCGCGCCAGTACCTCGATCTGCTGGTCCACGCCCTTGGGCAGTTCCTCGACGTTGTAGAGGACGACCAGGTCGACGGCCTCCTCCATGAAGTCCATGATGTCGTCGAGGGACGAGGCGAGGGAGTAGATGTCCTCGCGGTCGAACGGCGTGATGAACGAGGAGTTCAGCTGGTGGAAGATCGCGTGCGTGGCATCGTCACCTGCGTGTTCCGCTGCCCGCATACGCTCTGCGATCTCGGCCCGGGCGGATGCGTCCGCCCCGAGCAGTTCCATCAGGAGCTTGGAGCCCGTGACGATGTTGTCCGCGGAAGCGGCGAACATGTCGTAGAAGCTCGTCTCCCTGGGGGTCAGACGAAAGCGCACGTGGGGTCCTCGGGGTGCTTCGGTTTCGGTCAGGCCGATGCTAGGCGCATCATCCGGCCACGGCTATCGGGCCGCCCCCCAGTGTCGCCCATCGGGCACAGTGGTGAGCACGGGGGCGGTCCGAGGGGCCGTATACCCAGCAAAGTTCGGTACCATATACCCACTAGGGGTATATGTCGGCCCGCTGCTCACCAGGAGGACCCGATGACGGACGTGACCGACGCCACCGATGTCGGAAATGTCACTGACGCCGGTGTTCACGGGTACCACAAGCAGAAGGACGAGCACCTCAAGCGTCTGCGCCGCATCGAGGGTCAGATCCGCGGACTGCAGCGCATGGTCGACGAGGACGTCTACTGCATCGACATACTCACGCAGGTCTCCGCCTCCACCAAGGCCCTGCAGTCCTTCGCCCTGCAGCTGCTGGAGGAGCACCTGCGCCACTGCGTCGCCGACGCGGCCCTCAAGGGCGGTGACGAGATCGACGCGAAGGTCAAGGAGGCGACCCAGGCGATCGCCCGCATGATGCGGACCTGAGCCGGTTGCTGCGAACCTGAGGCGGTTGCCGCGGACCTGCTCCGGTCGCTGCGGATCCTGAGCCGCCTACCTCCTGGAAGCCGAGGCGTCCCGCTCCTCGGCCACCTTCAGCACCTCGTCGATGCTCTCCAGGCTGAGCCGCTCCTCGTGCGCGGCCGAGGCCGCGATGATCAGCTCCCCGCACAGCTCGATCTCGGCGAGGGCCACGTGGTCCTGAACTGCCGTACCGCCGACCGGAGCCACGTGCATCACCTCGTCTCTGCCGTTACCGACTTCCTAGAGTAGGGAGCGGCCTACACACCGCGCATGGCACGGACGGGCTAGTTCACGCCGGTCAGTTCTCGGCGATCTTGCCCGCGTAGATGTCGTCGCCGTCCGGCAACCGTACGCGCACCGAAGCCCCGAAATCGTAGAGCAGCGTGGTCGAGGCGACGGTGACGGGGCTCTGCTGCTGCCCGCCCACGAAGCTGAACCGGTGCCTGACCTTGCGGATGCGGCCCTCGTCGTCGAGGTAGGCGTCGAACGGCACCTCGGCCGTGGCGAACCCTTTCGCCGCCGCGGCCAGGGCACCCTTGTTGCCGCCGGAGGCCCGCTGCGCGGCGGCGGCGAGATCCGCCGTCCCCCGGTAGTGCCGCACCCCGGTGCCCGCGACCTCGGTCCTGCCCACGTACCTCGCCGTCCGCGTCCCGCGCAGCACCTCGGCCGCCGCGAACGGATCGGTGGCCCCGCCGGTGACGAGGTTCCCGTCGGACAGGGTCCGGGTGTCCACCCGCACCCACTTGTCGGGCGGCACACCGGCGCCCCGGTTCTTCATGAACAGCGCCCCGGGCGCGAGCAGTTCGGTGATGGGCCGATGCTCCGTGGCTCCCGCGGGATCCTGCGGCAGCAGCACCTTCAGCCGCCCCATCCGCTTCCGGTAGTCGTAGACCCCGGCGCCCCGGATGGTCACCCGGGTCCCGCCGGCCGCCATCTCCATCGATGTACGGGCCTTCGAACTCCCCGCCTCCACCAGCCGGTCGGCGGCCCGGTGCAGCACGACGACCGCGTCCCCGCCGCGGGAGTCCCCGGCGGCCGCGTCGCCGCCCGCACACCCGCCGGCCCCCAGCCCCACCCCGGCCACGATCACGGCCGCGACGACCGCCGCGCCCGTCCGCCTGTGCCACCGTTCCCGCTGCCGCCCAGTCATCGCCTGCCTACCCCCAGCCGGTACGTCCGTCACGGGCCCCCTCGTTGTTCCGGATAACGACGGGTATGTGCCCCCCGTCACGCGAGCCCGCGACCGCCGCCATGCGAACCCTTTACCCGGGGTGGGTAACGTGGTCCCCGTGGCGCAGCAGGACGGGCCGGAACACCTCACGAGCACAACGGAGAAGGGTCGCTTCTGCATGGCCCACTGCACCTGCGGCTGGCGCGGCCCGGCCAGAAGAGCGAGAAGCCAGGCGCGCACGGACGCGGAGAAGCACGCGGCGGGCTGACAAGGCCGAACACCATGGAACCCCCACCCCCCACGGCCCCGTCTCCCACGACGGAACCACCGGGAGGCCCCATGGAACGGCGTACATTCCTCGCAGCCGGCACGGCAGGCATGGCCGCAGCCGCAACCCCTTTCACCACCGCCTGCACGAAGTCGGACACGGGCTCCGGGGCCAGAGCCACCGCCAGGACCGCGGCCACCACCAAGTCGAACGTCACCGCCGCCAACTGGTCCGCCCTCGCCCGCGACCTCGACGGCCCTCTCGTCCGCCCGGGCGACACCGCCTGGACCACGGCCCGGCAGCTCTACAACACCCGCTTCGACACGCTCAAGCCCGCCGCGGTCGCGTACGTGGACCACCCGGACGACATACGCACGGCCCTGGCCTACGCCCGCGCCCACTCCTTGCGCGTGGCGATCCGCAACGGCGGCCACTCCTACGCCGGCTGGTCCTCCGGCGACGGACGCCTGATCGTCGACGTCTCGAAACTCAACCGCGTACGGGCCTCGGGCAGCACCGCCGTGGTCGGCGCCGGCGCCAAACTCATCGACGTCTACCGCGCCCTGGCCGCGAAGGGCGTCACCATCCCCGCCGGCTCCTGCCCCACGGTCGGCGTCTCCGGCCTCACCCTCGGCGGCGGACACGGCGTGGTCTCCCGCGCGTACGGTCTGACCTGCGACAGCCTCACCCAGGCCACGCTGATCACCGCGGACGGCAAGCAGCTCACCGCCAACGCCCGCGAGAACAAGGACCTCTTCTGGGCCCTGCGCGGCGCCGGCAACGGCAACTTCGGCGTCGTGACGGAACTGCACTTCAAGACCCACCCGGCACCGCAGGGCGTCTCGGCGTACCTGTCCTGGCCCTCGACGAAGGCCGCCGCGGTGGTGAAGGCCTGGCAGGAGTGGGGCCCGTCACAGCCCGACGAGATCTGGTCGTCCCTCCACCTGGCGAGCGCCGCCGGCGGCAGGCCGACCGTCTCCGTCGCGGCCTTCTCCCTCGGCACCTACGGCGAGCTCAAGAACGCCGTCGACCGCCTCGCCGACCGCGTCGGCGCCCCGGCGAGCAGCGTCTCCCTGAAGCGGCGCTCCTACGAGGAGTCGATGGAGGTGTACGCCGGCTGCTCCTCGTTCCCGACGGACGCGCAGTGCCATCTGCCCGGCTCGATCCCGGGCCGTTCCCCGAAGGGCGCGCTGGGCCGCGAGACGTACGCCGCGGCGTCGGACTTCTTCGACCGCTCCCTCTCCGCGGCCGGCATCCGCACGCTGCTGGCCCAGATCGGCTCGGTACGCGGCGGCACGGGCAGCATCGCCCTCACGGCCCTCGGCGGAGCGGTCAACCGCGTCTCCCCCACCTCCACGGCCTTCGTCCACCGCCGCTCCCGCATGCTGGCCCAGTACATCGCCGCCTGGCGCCCGGGCACGACGGGCACCACGGCCCGCGACTGGCTGGCCTCCGCCCACAAGTCCATGCGCCCCCACGCCTCGGGCGCGGCCTACCAGAACTACACGGACCCGACCCTGACGAACTGGCGCGAGGCGTATTACGGGGACGCGGCCAGCCGCCTGAAGAAGGTGAAGAACGAGTACGACCCGACCCGCTTCTTCACGTACCCACAAGCACTCTGACCTGGCTGCGGGCATGCGTGCCGCCAGGGGCGGCGCCCGTCCCAAAGAGAGCGGCACCCCGCTCCGCCGGGCTGCGCACCCACCCGCCCCCAGCAGGAACGCCGGTCACTACGCAGCGAGGTCCCGCTCAGACGCCGACTCCCGCCGAGCCCCGGGAATCACCGCACCCTCCCCGTCACCGGCCCCACGCCCACGAGCCCGCACCAGCCACCCCACCCGAGGCGACCGCTCAACCGCCCGCACCACCGGCGTCAACAACGCCATGGCCACCGGCGACAACAGCAACGCCACAGCCGTCCCCAGCGCGAACCCGCCCACGACATCCGTCGGATAGTGCACACCCATGTAGACCCGGATGAACCCGCCGAACACCGCCAGTACCAACGCGACGAGCCCGAACTTCCGATGGGCGACGAACAGCCCCACCGCCATCGCCATGACGATCGTCGCGTGGTCGCTCACGAACGAGTAGTCGGTCTTGCCGCTGACAAGAACCTCGAGCCCCTGATGGTCGAGGAACGGCCGCGGCCGCTCCACGAACCCTCGTATCGGGACGTTCACCAGCACGGCGATCCCCGCCGCCAGCGGCGCCCAGACCAGCGCCGCGACGGAGGACGCCGCGTCCTCGTCCCCCCGGCGCCGCACGGTCCACCAGCACCAGACCACGAGCAGGACGATGGCGAGCAGAAGCCCGTATTCGCCCACGTACTCCATGACCCGGTCGAACCACCCTGGCGCGTCCTTGGCCAGGCCATTGATGTCGTAGAGCAGGTCGACGTCAGGGTTCGACCCGGATTCGGCGAGTCCAGCCATGGTGCTGCGGGCCCCTTCGTCGTCTCTCCCGGCGCACCTGTGCGTACGCCGCTCCTGCCACCCCCGTGGTTGTAGATCCGCTTCCGTACTGACGTCCGCTCGGCTACGTCATCAGGAACGCACGGTCCCCGTTGATACGTTCCACACTCCACCGAATGATCACGCAGACGTTATCGAAGAGAGATACGTCTTCGCAGCTCAGGGGGTGGGTTCACGCTCGGCTCACACCGTCGTGGGCAGTGCTTTCGCGCCATCTTCGGTGACTCGGGTGGCTCCGAAGTAGTCGGGGGTGTCGATCGGGTCGAACCGGATCACAGCACCCGTACGCGGCGCGTCGATCATGTACCCGCCTCCGACATAAATACCGACATGCCGGATGGCCCGTGAATTGGTGGGGTCGTCCGAGAAGAACACGAGGTCGCCGGGGAGCAGTTCGTCCCGGCTCGGGTGCGGTCCCGCGTTGTACTGGTCGTTGGCGACGCGCGGGAGCTTGATGCCCACGGTCTCGTAGGCGGCCTGGGTCAGCCCCGAGCAGTCGAAGCGTCCGCCCTGCTCAGCGGTACCGGTGCCGCCCCACAGATAGGGCGTGCCGAGCTTCTTCTGCGCGTACTCGATCGCGCCGGCGGCCTGCTCGGAGGGGTCGACCCGCCCGACGGGCGCCGCGAAGCTCTCCGAGAGCGTCGTGATCGTCTTCACGTAGTTCCGGGTCTCGCTGTACGGCGGCACGCCCCCGTACTTGATCACCGCGTACGCCCCGGCGTTGTAAGCGGCCAGCATGTTTTCGGTCAGATTCCCGCCGACCTTCTTCACGTACGAGGCGAGTTCGCAGTCGTACGACGCGGCGGAGGGAATCGCGTCCTTGGGGTCCCAGACGTCCCGGTCCCCGTCCTTGTCCCCGTCGATGCCGTGCGAGGCCCAGGTGCCGGGGATGAACTGCGCTATCCCCTGCGCGGCGGCGTGGCTCTGGGCCCTCGGGTTGAACCCGCTCTCCTGGTAGAGCTGGGCGGCGAGCAGGGCCGGGCTGATGGCGGGGCAGAGGTTGCCCCACTTCTGCACCAGGGCCGAGTACGCGGCGGGCACCGACCCCTTGGCCAGCGCCTTCGCCCCACCGCCCACGCCGTTGGCGAGGTTCCCGGCGACGATGTACACCCCGACGACCAGCAGCATCACGAAGGCCAGGGCGGAGCTGATCGCAACACTCGCCACGATCCATGCCTTACGCACCGTCAACCGCCCCTCACCGCACGCGAGTCCGTCGCCTGGTCAGTGTAGAGGGGGCCGCCGCGCTCAGGAATGATCACGAAGAGGAGAGTCGGGGGCGGAAAGAAGAACCGGCCACGGCACGGGCGGCACGGCGGAGGCACGGCCGGCGGAACCGGCGCACGGGGTCGCCACAGGGGCGGGTGACTCGCTCCCCTTACGCCGGTTCACCCACGGCCAGGGGGAACACCGTGCCCGTCAGCTCCTCCGACACCCGCCACAGCCGGCGGGCCGTCACCGGGTCGCTGGCCGCGCGGGAGCGGCCCACCAGGGTCGGGGCGCCGCGCATCTCGCCCAGGCCGTCGGGTCCGACGTAGCTCGCGCCGGGCAGGTCCTGGGTGGCGGCGTACAGGGTGGGGAGGGCGCCCGCCCGGTCGTCCTGCGCGAAGAACCTGTTGCCGAGGCGCATGAAGGCGCGCGCCGTCGGGTTGGCCGCGTGGCTCTGGAGGTTGGTGGCCGCGTAGCCGGGGTGGGCGGCCAGGGCGCGGACGGTGGAGCCCGACTCCGCCAGCCGGCGCTGGAGTTCCAGGGTGAACAGGAGGTTCGCCAGCTTGGACCGGGCGTAGGCGCGCTGCGGGGTGTAGTTCGCCGTCAGGTCCAGGTCGTCGAAGCCGATCCGCGCGCCGCCCCAGCGGTGGGCGCCCGAGGAGACCGTGACGACGCGGTCGGTGATGTGCGGGAGCAGCAGGTTGGTCAGGGCGAAGTGACCGAGATGGTTCGTGCCGAACTGCATCTCGAAGCCGTCCTTGGTGAGCTGCCTGGGGAGCATCATCACGCCGGCGTTGTTGATCAGCGCGTGCAGCGGCTCCCGCCAGCCCTCGGCGAACTCCCGCACGGAGGAGAGGTCCGCCAGGTCCAGGCGTCGCACCTCGGTGCTGCCGCGCACGGTGGCCGCCGCGGCCCGACCCCGCTCCGGATCCCGTACGGCGAGGACGACGTGCGCCCCCGCCCGGGCCAGCGCGTCGGTCGCGGTGAGACCGATGCCGCTGTTGGCTCCGGTGACGACGAATGTCCGGCCGGTGAGGTCGGGCAGGCGGCGCGCGTTCCCTGTCTCGTTGCTCTTCGTCTTCTGGTCAGCCATACCCTCGAATGTAGACGCCGCCAACAATGCTGTCAACGACAACAATGATGGCGGTATCAACATCGGGATACGATGGTGAGCATGCCCGAGAGCCGCCCCTACCACCACGGAGACCTGCGCTCCACCCTGCTCGCCGGTGCTGAGCGCACCCTGCGGGAGAAGGGGGTCGGCGCGCTCTCGCTGCGCGAACTGGCCCGCGAGGCCGGCGTCAGCCATGCCGCGCCCGGCCGCCACTTCAAGGACAAGCAGGCCCTGCTCAACGCCTTGGCGCTCGCCGGATACGACCGGCTGGGCCAGGCGCTGGACGGCGCCGACGACGACACCCTCCCGCTGGAGCGGCGGCTCACCGCCCTCGCCCGGAGCTATCTCGCCTTCGCGATCGACAACGCCGAGCTGCTGGAGCTCATGTACGCCCGCAAGCACGAGCCCGACGCCTCGGAGCAGATGGCCGCGGCAGTCGACCGGACCGTGGGCTCCCTGGAGCGGGTCATCGCCGACGCCCAGGAGCGCGGCGAGATCATCGCGGGCGACCCGCAGCACCTCACCCTGCTGACCGGCGCCACCCTCCAGGGCATCGCCTCCTTCGCGGCGGGCGGCATGCTCGCCCCCGAGGCGGCCCTGGACGGCATCGAGGAGCTCGTCCACCTCCTGCTGCACGGCCTCAAGCCCCGCTGACCCCGGGCCCCTTGGTCAAGCCGCGCCCTTCCCCCGGCCATCGAGCCGCCATCGACGGGTAAGCCCGGCCTCCCCTTCAGGACGACCCGAACGCCGAGTCGGACCTCGCCACGTATTGCTCGCACTACGGCCTGCCCGCAGATGGCGCCGCATCGGCTCCGCCCTCACCGCCACCGCCGCGCTCCTGCTCACGCGGACGCGGCCCCGGCCGGCTCCGCCAAGGTCACCTGGACCCGCTCCTGCGCCGTCCCCCGGCACAAGGACGAGATGGCCTGCGACGCCCTGCGCGTCACTGGCGGCCGCACCGCCTTCCAGCAGCAGCACGGCGTCTCCCCCAAGACCCCCGCGGCAGCCGACGCCACCGCCCCCTCCGGCTACGGCCCCGCCGACCTCCAGGACGCCTACGGCCTGACCTCCGCCGCCGCGAGCAACGGCTCCGGCCGGACCATCGCCGTCGTCGACGCCTACGACGACCCGAACGCCGAGTCCGACCTCGCCACGCACCGCTCGCACTACGGCCCGCCCGCCTGCACCACCGCCAACGACTGCTTCAAGAAGGTGAGCCAGACCGGCTCCACCACCTCCCTCCCCACCGCCGACAGCGGCTGGGCCGGCGAGATCTCCCTCGACCTCGACATGGCGAGCGCGCCAGGTACGTCTCCAACAGCTACGGCGGCGGCGAGTCGGGCGCCGAGTACCCGGCGGCCTCCAGGTACGTGACGGCCGTGGGCGGCACCAAGCTCGCCACGTCCTTCACCAGCCGCGGCTGGACCGAGAGCGTCTGGAAGACCAGCAGCACCGAAGGCACCGGCTCCGGCTGCTCCGCCTACGACACCTACGGCGCCGACGGCCAGGGCTGGGCCACCTACGGCGGCACCAGCGCCTCCGCCCTGGCCGGCACCCCGTCCGGCGGCTCGTACCCGGCCAAGTTCCCCTACGCGAACACCTCCGCCCTGAACGACGTCACCAGCGGCTCCAACGGCAGCTGCACCACCGGTTACTTCTGCACCGCCCGGACGGGCTACGACGGCCCGACCGGCTGGGGCACTCCCGAGGGACTCGGCGCCTTCACCGGCTGACCCCTCCGACCTCGTGACGGAACGTCACCGGGGAACGGGCCGCGGCATCCCAGCAGCGGCCCGTTCGCCGCGTTCGGTAGCCTTCACCCGGAGAACACGGGCACGACCACTCACCCGACCGACCGTCAAAAACGGTCCATAAAGGTGACACGGGACGTAAAAAGGAACAACGACGGAACCTCACGACAGGTTTCGCTCAGGCCTCATTGCCCGTCGTGACCTGCCGTGATACACAGAGTGACCATACGATCCTTCGCACACCTTCCATCGCCTCCCCTAGGGGCAAGCGCGGAACGGTGGCAAGGTATTCGTACGAAACCCGCCAATCAATGACGCCAAGTCGACATCCGACAGCGTCATTGTCGGCGACAATGAGGCCTGACCTCTGCACGACCGCAGAGGGTACGTAACTACCCAACAGGGGCGGTGACTTACATGCTCTTTGCGGCCGACAAGGGAGACATCAACACGATCATCGGCGGGATCGCTCCGGACTGGGGCCCCTTCGGCAGCCTGGGCAACGAGGCCAAGGTGATGATCGAGGTCGTGATGGCGGTCGCCATCCTGCTCTGCCTCGGCATCGCCATCTGGGGCGCGGCCAAGCAGCGCATCGGCGCCACTGCCCTCCGGGACACCTTCAGCGCGGAACAGGGCAAGGGCCTCATCATCGCCGGCCTCACAGGAGTCTTCATCATCGGCTCCCTCGGCACGCTGTTCACCATCGTGTACGGCATGGCCGTGTAGCCCGGGCACCGTCCGCCCGGCCGGGCGCGCCCGGCTCCTCTCCATCCCACCCGCCCGTCGTGCCCACCGGCTGAGGTTGCGTTTCCCTGATGTCGAGTCACCACACCGCGCCCGCGCGGGAACCAGCACGGCTACCGTCGTACGAGGAGTATGAGAAGTACGACCGGTACCAAGTGTTTCCGCACGACGTCGAGGGGGCGTACGCGGCATGAGTCTCGGTGACGAGCACGAGGCCTCCGGCGGCTACGGCGGCACGGGCCAGACCCGCACCCGCCTCCCCGACACCGACCCCGACGCCTACGGCCAGCCCCGCCGCACCCCCCGCTCCTCATCCCGCAGCCTGGTCACGGTGGTCGGTGTAGTAGTCCTCCTCCTCGCAGCCATCGCCTTCGCGAACCGCGGGGACGGCGACCCCGACAAGACCGACTCCTCCGGCAACAAACCGGAGACAGCGGCGACAGCGCCCTCGGGCCAACGCCCCGTCCAGTCCAAGTCAGGCGACATCCCGTCGGGCTTCGGGCAGGACCAGGTGGGGGCGGAGAGCGCGGCGGCGAACTACGCCGTGGTGCTGGTCTCGGCCGACATCCTCAAGCCCGTGCGGCGCACCGAGATCGTCCGGCAGGTGTTCGACGCCGGCCGAGTCTCCGAGCTGGAGAGAAACCTCGACCAGGTGTACGACAAGGCGTTCCTCGACAAGGTCGGCCTGGACGAGAACGGCGAAGCCCCGAAGGGCAGCACCTACGTCTCCCGCACCATGCCGGTCGGCACCAGGACCACCGAATACTCGGGCAGCGCCGCCACCGTCGAGGTCTGGTGCACCGGCGTGTTCGGGATGACGGGGGAGAGCTCGCAGAACCCGGTCACCAACGACTGGTTCACGATGACCCTGAAGTTGCGCTGGACCGACGGCGACTGGAAGGTCGACAGCTTCTCCCAGAAGGAAGGCCCCGCGCCGGTCAACGGCGACAACAAGGTGTCGACGTCGGACGACATCTCGAAGGCCGTCGAGGAGTTCGGAGGGTTCACGTATGGCCGGTAGCCCGCGCCGCGCAGTCAAGCTCGCCGCCACCCTCACAGCCGTACAGACCACCGTGGTCCTGCTCGCCGGCAGAGCGGTCGCGGCGCCCACGCCTTCGCCCACGCCCAGCGACGACAACTGCTCCCTGCTCTCCGGCAGGGCCAGAGAGATCTGCGAAGGCGACACCGGAAGCGCCGGTGGCGGCGGAGGCGGTACGTCCCGCCTCGACCCCACCTCCACCCTCGACCCCCTCTCCTCCCTCGCCAAGGGCTGCGCCGAAGCCGCCTCCTGGACCGTCGACAAGCTCAGCGTCGCCGTGAAGGAGACGGCCAACGTCGACTTCACCAACCCCAAGTTCCTCCAGCAGTACGCCGTCGTCTTCGCCGCCTCGACGGTCCTCACGCTCCTGCTCTGGCTCATGGCCGTGGCCAAGCGAGCCGTCCGCGGCGTCCCCCTCAGCACCGCCATCGGCGAAGCCATCGGCTTCCTCTGGCTGACCGTGCTGGCCTCCGCCTTCACCCCCCTGATCCTCTACACCGTCGTATCGGCCACGGACGGCATCACCGAGGTCCTCGCGAAAGCCACCGGCGACCAGACCGACGCCTTCTTCGGCACGTTCTCCGAGGCCCTCAAGAAGGGCGAGGACATCGGCGGCGGCCCCATCATGCTGATCGTCGTCTCCCTGGTCAGCATCCTCGCCGCCGGCGTCCTCTGGCTGGAGCTCGTCATCCGCGCCGCCCTGCTCTACGTCGGCGCCCTCCTCGGCACCGTCGTCTACGCCGGCCTCGTCGACAAGAACCTCTGGGGCCACGTCCGCCGCTGGGCGGGCATCATGATCGCGGTGATCCTGATCAAGCCCGTCATCGTCATCGTGCTCGGCCTCGCCGGCGCGCTCTCCGCCGACGACGGCCCGGACGCCTTCTCCGCCGTCGTCTCCGGCCTCGCCATCATCCTGCTCGCCATCTTCGCCAGCGCGATGATCTACCGCTTCGTCCCCGGCTTCGGCGACGAGATCGCCGGCTCCCGCAACAACCGCCTCATGCAGGGCGCCGAGGGCAAGGCCGCCGCGGTCATCAGCTCCCCGGCGACCCTGGTCGCGCAGGGCATCAAGACCCACAGCTCCCGCGCGGACAACAAGGGCGGCGGAGGCAGCCAGTCCTCCGCCCCCCGCCCGAGCAACCCCGCCTCCGGCGGAGTCGCCGCACACAGCTCGCGCCCCTCGAACAGCGGCGGCGGATCTGTCCCCTCCGCCGCACCCGCACCCCGTTCGAGCAGCCCCGTCAACACTCCCCACGCCAGCAACACCCGCAACAGCAGCAGCAACCGCACGGGAGGTGAAGGGCGTTGACGACCGAGTCCCACGTGTCCCATCCGGTCACGCCCCGCCGTACATATCTGATCGGTCGCGCCCGGCCGAACGCGATCATCGGCCGCAACCGCGAGACCGGCGAGATCGCCCTGATCGTCGTGGGCGCGTTCCTCGGCATGATGTGCGGACTCCTCGTCCCCGTGCTGTCCCTGCGCATCGTGCTGCTGGCCGGGTTCCCGATGCTGGCGCTGGCCGCGGTGTACGTGCCCTTCAAGCACCGCACGTTCTACAAGTGGTTCGAGATCAACCGCAGCTACAAGAGGACCCTCAAGCGGGGCACCACCTACCGCTCGACGGCCGTCGAGGCCGGCACCCGGCTGGACGGCCGTGAGGTCGAGGTAGGACCGCCCCCGGGCATCGGCCGCGTCACCTGGCTGGCCGCCCCCTTCGGGCCCGACGAGATCGCCGTACTGCTGCACGCCGACCGCAAGACCGTCACCGCGGCCATCGAGATCGAGGGCCCCGGCGTCGGCCTGCGCGACTCCGAGGACCAGGAGGCCCTGGTCGACCGCTTCGGCACCCTGCTCAAGCACGTGGCCAACGGCGACGGCTTCGTCACCCGCCTGCAGATGCTCGCCCGCACCCTCCCCGCCGACCCGGACGCGCACGCCAAGGACGTCTCCGTCCGCGGCGACGAGAAGTCACCGCCGTGGCTGCAGCAGTCGTACGACCAGCTCCAGTCGATGGTGTCCACGAGCAGCGAGCAGCACCGCGCCTACCTCGTCGCCTGCATGCACTACACGCGCGAGCTCGCCGCCGAGGCCAACGCCATGGCCCGGGCCGCCCGCGGCCACGGCGGCAAGGTCGACCGGGACGGCGGACTCGCCGTCGTCATGGCCCGCGAGCTGACCGACATCTGCTCGCGCCTCCAGGAGGCCGACATCCGCGTACGGCAGCCGCTCGGTCAGGGGCGACTGTCCTCGCTGATCCACTCCATGTACGACCCGGACCACCCGATCGACCACATCCAGGCGATGTCGAAGCGCAATGCCTGGCCGGCCGAGCTGGACGCCATGGAGCCCACGTTCCTCCAGGCCAAGACCCGGGAGTCCAGCACCCGCGCCCCCTGGTGCCACGCCACCGCCTGGGTGAAGGAGTGGCCGATGACCCCCGTCGGGGTCAACTTCCTCGCCCCGCTCCTCGTCCACACCCCGGACGTCATCCGCACGGTCGCCGTCACGATGGACCTCGAACCCACCGAGGTCGCCATCGAGCGCATGCTCACCGAGAAGACCAACGACGAGGCCGAGGCGTCCCGCGCCGCCAAGATGAACCGCACCGTCGACCCGCGCGACGTCGCCGCGAACTCCCGGCTCGACCAGCGCGGCGAGGACCTCGCCAGCGGCGCGGCCGGCGTCAACCTCGTCGGCTACATCACCGTCTCCTCGCGTACCCCCGACGCCCTCGCCCGCGACAAGCGGACGATAAGGGCCTCGGCCGGAAAGTCGTACCTGAAGCTGGAATGGTGCGACCGCGAGCACCACCGCGCCTTCGTGAACACCCTTCCCTTCGCCACCGGCATTCGGAGGTAGGACCTGATGCGGGACCCGCTGTCCGTCCTCACCGACGCCTTCACGTCCTTCCTCTTCGGGAAGGTCGAGACGACCAGGCTCCCGGTGCGCACGTCCACGGGCCAGGCCCAGGCGGTCTACCTGCCGACGGCGGCCCCGGGCCTCGGCGACTCCGGCGTCATCATCGGCCGCGAGGTGTACTCCGGAAAGGGCTACATCTACGACCCCTTCCAGCTCTACGGCCAGCAGCTCCCCGCCCCCCACTGGCTGGTCCTCGGCGAGTCCGGCAACGGCAAGTCGGCGCTGGAGAAGACGTACGTCCTGCGCCAGCTCCGCTTCCGCGACCGCCAGGTCGTCGTCCTGGACGCCCAGGGCGAGGACGGGGTCGGCGAGTGGAACCTCATCGCCCAGGAGCTGGGTATAACCCCCATCCGCCTGGACCCGATGGCCGCCCTGGACATGGGGATCCGCCTCAACCCGCTCGACCCGGCGATCACGACGACGGGCCAGCTCGCGCTGCTCCGCACGATCATCGAGGTCGCGATGGGCCACGGCCTGGACGAACGCTCCGGCTTCGCCCTGAAGGTCGCGCACGCCTACGTCAACGAGACCATCGTCGACCGCCAGCCGGTCCTCACCGACATCGTCGAGCAGCTCCGCCACCCCGAGCCGGAGTCCGCGGAGGCGATGAACGTCGCCATAGACGACGTACGGGCCTGGGGCCTGGACGTCGCGCTGGTCCTGGACCGTCTGGTCGACGGTGACCTCCGAGGCATGTTCGACGGCCCGACGACGGTCGGCATCGACCTCGACGCGCCCCTCATCGTCTTCGACCTGTCCCACATCGACCGCAACTCCATCGCCATGCCCATCCTGATGGCGATCGTCGGCGTGTGGCTGGAGCACACCTGGATCCGCCCCGACCGGAAGAAGCGCATCTTCCTGGTCGAGGAGGCCTGGCACATCATCAACAGCCCCTTCGTGGCGCAGCTGTTCCAGCGCCTGCTGAAGTTCGGCCGACGGCTCGGCCTGTCCTTCGTCGCGGTCGTCCACCACCTCTCGGACGTCGTCGACGGCGCGGCGGCGAGAGAGGCGGCGGCCATCCTGAAGATGGCCTCGACGCGGACGATCTATGCCCAGAAAGCCGACGAGGCACGGGCGACGGGCAGAGTGCTGGGCCTCCCGCGCTGGGCGGTCGAGATCATCCCGACCCTCACCCCCGGCATCGCCGTCTGGGACGTCAACGGCAACGTCCAGGTCGTCAAACACCTGATCACGGAGACCGAACGCCCGCTGGTCTTCACCGACCGCGCGATGACCGAGTCCTCCGCAGACCTCGCGAACGACGACGCCCTGCGCGCCGCCGAACTGGAGGCGGAGGAACGGGCCGCGGCCTTCGTGGAACACCACCTGGGCGACTCCGAATCGACGGTGGCGTAGAGGGAGAACGCGTGAGACCGGACGACCGCCGCACCCAGCGGGACAGCCAGGGAGGCATCCCCGACGGCCTGCTGATCGGCATACTCGCGTTCCTCCTCGGCATGACCCTGCTGGTGTGGACGGCCACCGGCCTCGCCGCCCTGTTCGCCCACGGCTCCTGGCCGTCCGGCGTCACCTTCACCCGCACCCCCCTCGCCATGCGCGGCCTCATCGCCCAGCCCCACGACATCCCCGCCGCCTGGCCGGACACACCCCCCGGCGACCTCTCGGGCTACGGCCTGTTCTGGGGCCTGTTCATCGGCCAGCTGATGATCCTGGTCGTCCTGACGGTCTTCGTGATGGGCACGGTGGCCCGGTGGCGGGCGGTACGGGCGAGACGCCGCGAGGAGAGGGCGACGGCTGCGGTATCGGGCCCGTACGAGGCACACGCCCCGGCGCGGCAGGAGACCCGGGCGGCGGCGCAGGAGCGCACACTCCCGGCAGCACAGCACGAGGTCCCGGCGCGGGAGCAGTACGACGTCCGGGGAGCGGCGCAGCACGAGATCCCGGCAGCGACGCAGGAGCCCGCCTCCCCGGCAGCCCAGCACACGCTCCAGGCAGCGGCACACGGGCACACACCCCCAGCACCGCAACACGAGCTCCCCACCCCCCGCCGCTCGCCCTCCGACCCCACGAGCCCCCTGGACGCGTCAGCGACCCCGGCATCTCCGTTCGCCCAGGAACGGGTGGCCGGGTGGGAAAAAATCCTCGTAGCCCCAAGGGAAACCCGCCACACCACAGCCACCCAGGCGGTACGCGACGCGGAGGGCCCAGCCCTCATCGTCACCTCGAACCCCGCCCTCTGGCACAGCACCAAGGACGCCAGAGCCAAACTGGGCCCCACCCACCTCTACGACCCCACCCACCTCTGCGACACCCCGTCCCGCCTCCACTGGTCCCCCACAGCCGGCTGCGAGGACAAGGCAACGGCGACCGCGAGAGCCACCGCGCTCCTCACCCCCGTCCGCCCCACCGCCAAACTCGACCAAGCCCTCAGCGACACAGCCGAGACCCTCCTGCGGAGCTACCTGCACGCCGCGGCCATCGACGGCCGCACCATCCGCCACGTCCACCGCTGGTCACAGGGCACCCAGATCCAGGACGCCGTACGCATCCTCCGTACGAACCCCAAGGCGGCCCCCGGCGCGGCAGGCGAACTCGAGGGCACCCTCACCGCCCACCCCGAACGCCGGGACATGGCCCAGCAGTTGACCACCCGCGCCCTCGCCGCCCTCTCCACGGTCAACATCCGCGAAGCCTGCACTCCCAACCGAAGTGATGCCCTCGCCTTGGATTCCTTCGTCCACGAAGGGGGCACGCTTTATGTGGTGGGGGAATCCATCGAGGACCCCAGGACACAGCCGGGCGCGATGCCCCTCCTGACGGCCCTCGTCTCCAGCGTGGTCGAGCGCGGCCGGCACATGGCCGAACGGTCATCCTCCGGTCGCCTCGACCCACCAATGACGCTCGTCCTGGACGACGTCGCAGCCGTGGCTCCGCTTCCCCAGCTGCCGGAGCTGCTGGCCACCGGAGCGGACCGGGGCATGCCGACCCTGGCCCTGCTCCGGTCCCGCGAACAGGCCCGCGCCCGCTGGCCGCACGACGAGCTGCCCGTATAGCCGCGCTCACTCCCGCTCGAGCACGAACTCCAACTCCCGCTCCCCCGCGTCCCCCAGCGGCACGGTCACCCCGCTCGGCACGAACCCCGCCCGGCGATAGAACCGCTGCGCCCGCCCGTTCTCCTCGTGCACGATGAGCCGCACCCGCTCGAGCCCCTGCGCCCACGACCACTCCAGGGCCGCGTCGAACAGCACCTCGGTCAGCCCGCTCCCGCGTTCCTCGGGCCGTACGAACACCGCGACGACGTGCCCCTGCTTCCGCTCCACCTCGAACCCGGCCCAGTCCGTCGTCCCGGGCTCCTCCACAAGCACGGTCAGCGTCGCCACCCACCGCCCGTCCGGCCCCTCGGCGATGATCTGCTGCACCGCGTCCGCCCCTTCGGAGGCCCGCGCGGTCCGCTCCTGCCAGAAGGAGTCCGGCTTGGCCACGGCCTCCTCGTACGTCTCCAGGAAGGCGAGGTGCGCCACCGGGTCCCGCAGCGCCGCGAGCCGCAGCTCCTTCGCCGCAGGCCACTCATCAGCACGGACGGACCGGATCACATAGCTCATGCGGGCCACGGTAGTACCCGGGTACGACACCCCTCACCCCGATTCCCCCGCCGGTCCGACGCCCGCCGCCCCCGCGCGCACGAGCATCGAAGCATGCTGACGGCACACGAACTGACCAAACGCTACGGCGACCGGACGGTCGTCACGGACCTGTCCTTCACCGTCCGCCCCGGCACCGTCACCGGCTTCCTCGGCCCGAACGGCGCCGGCAAGTCCACGACCATGCGGATGCTCCTGGGCCTCGACGCCCCCACCCGCGGCCACGCGACCGTGGGCGGACGCTCCTACGCCGCCCACCCCGCGCCCCTCACCGAGGTCGGCACCCTGCTGGAGGCCCGCTCGGTCCACCCCGGCCGCACCGCCTACCACCACCTGCGCGCCCTCGCCCACACCCACGGCATCCCCCGCGCACGCGTCGACCAGGTCCTCGCCCTCACCGGCCTCACGGACGTCGCCCACCGCCGCGTCAAGGGCTTCTCCCTCGGCATGGGCCAACGCCTCGGCATCGCCGCCGCCCTCCTCGGCGACCCGGCCACCGTCGTCCTCGACGAACCGGTCAACGGCCTCGACCCCGAGGGCGTCCTGTGGATCCGCACCCTCCTCAAGTCCCTCGCCGCCGAGGGCCGCACGGTCTTCGTCTCCTCCCACCTGATGAGCGAGATGGCCCTGACCGCCGAGCACCTGGTCATCATCGGCCGCGGCCGCCTCCTCGCCGACACCACGGTCACCGACTTCGTCCGCGACTCCGGCGCGGGCACCACCAAGGTCGTCACCCCGGAGGCCGCCGCCCTCGTAGACCTCCTCACCGCCCCCGGCATCGCCATCACCACCGACACCCCCGGCACCCTCCAGATCCGCGGCACGGACGCCGAACACATCGGCCGCACGGCAGCCGCCCACGGCATCCCCCTCTACGAACTGACCCCGAACACCGCCTCCCTGGAAGAGGCCTTCATGGACCTCACCCGCGACGCGGTCGAGTACACGGCGACCCTGGAAGGAGCGGCAGCATGACCACGACGGCCCTCCCCTACCGCGTGACCCCGGCCCGCGTCCTGCGCTCCGAGTGGCACAAGCTCCGGACCCTGCGCTCCACCTGGGTCACCCTCGCCGTCACCAGCGCCCTGACCGCCGCCATGGGCGCGGGCCTCGCCGCCTCCTACGACGGCTCCGGCGAAGGCGGGATGGACACGGTCCTCTTCGTCCTCCTCGGCACCCAGTTCGCCCAGATCAACCTCGCCGTCCTGGGCATCCTGGCCACCGCGGGCGAGTACTCCACGGGCCAGATCCGGGCCACGATGACCGCGGTCCCCCGCCGCCTGCCCGTCCTGTGGTCGAAGGCCGCCGTCCTGGCCGCGGTGGCGTTCCCCCTCACCCTGGCGACGAACCTCCTCACCTTCCCCCTCGCCCAGTCCTTCCTCTCCGGCACGGACCAGTCCGCCGCCCTCGGCGACCCGGGCGTCCTGCGCGCCCTCGCCGGCAACGCGGCCGGCCTCACCCTGCTCGCCGTCCTCGCCCTCGGCATCGGCGCCCTGGTCCGCTCGGTCCCGATGGCCATCGGCGCCTTCATCGGCCTCGTCATGATCGTCCCGGAGATCCTGGCCATGCTCCCGTACGAGTTCGTCGACGACGCCGTCCGCCACTTCCCCGGCAAGGCCCTGGAAGCCCTCACCACGGCCCAGCCGCTGCCCGGCGCGACCTCCCCGAGCACGGCCCTGCTGGCCATGCTCCTGTGGACGACGGCGACTCTGGCGCTTGCCGCGACGGTCCTACGCCGCCGAGACGTCTGACACGCGGCATCGGAAGCCCCCACGATGGACCCCGTGACGGAAGACAGGGCGCCGGAGCCCCTCACCGAGTACGCCCACCGCATCACCCGCAAGGTGCGCGCCTTCGACCAACGCCACCCGCTGCTGTGGGACCTGCACTTCACCGGCTTCTGGGTGACGGCGGCCCTGATCGACTACGGCGGCGGTGGCTGGCGCCACAACGCGCACAACCTGGATGTCCCCGGCTGGCTCCTCTTCACCCTGAGCCTCGGCCTCTCGGTCCCCCTGCTCCGGCGCCGCACCCACCCCGGCGCCGTCCTGGCCGCGATGGTGCCCTTCGCCCTCGTCAACGCATGGACCGGCGCCGCGCTCCAAGCAGCCCTGCTCCAGCTGGCCGTGATCTACCACATCGCCCTGCGCCGCACCCTGCACGACCTGTGGTGGGCCACGGCCCTGGTGATGGCCCCGGTCCTCGTATCGATCACCCGCTACGGCGAGGGAAGCTGGGACCAGCAGATTGGCTCCCAGCTGATGTCCGTCACCGTGGCCGCCCTCATCGGCATCACGGTCCGCACCCGCCGCAACTACACCGAGGCCCTGGAGGACCGCGCCCGCCGTCTGGAGACCGAACGCGACCAGCAGGCCCAACTCGCCACCGCCGCCGAACGCGCCCGCATCGCCCGCGAGATGCACGACATCATCGGCCACAACCTCTCCGTCATCACCGGCCTCGCCGACGGCGGCAGATACGCCGCCGCCAAGTCCCCCGAGCGTGCCGCCCAGGCCCTCGAGGCCATCGCCACCACCAGCCGCCAGGCCCTGACCGAACTCCGCCGCCTCCTCGACGTCCTACGGGAGGAGGAGAAGAACAAGGCAGAACTGACCCCCCAGCCCGGCCTCACCGACCTCGACCAACTCCTCGACGGCGTACGCTCCGCAGGCCTCCCCGTCCACCTCACGACCCACGGCACCCCCACACTCCCCCCGGGCCGCCAGCTCACCGTCTACCGCGTCATCCAGGAAGCCCTGACCAACACCCTCAAACACGCAGGCCCCGGCGCCACCGCGGAGATAGCCCTGTCCTACGAGGAGAAGGCCGCCGTCACCATCGACATCACGGACACAGGCAACGGCCGCAGAACGGACGACGATCCTCCGCGGGACGGTCGTGGACTACCCGGAATGCGCGAGCGAACCGCCTTGTACGACGGCACACTTGAGGCCGGCCCTCGCCCCCACCCGGAGCAGGGCTGGCGCGTCCGTCTCCATCTCCCGGAGGAATCCCCGCAGTGACCACGGTCCTCATCGCCGACGACCAGCCCCTCCAGCGCTTCGGCTCCCGCATGCTCCTGGAGAGCCAGGACGACATGACGGTCGTCGGCGAGGCCGCGAACGGCAGCGAAGCGGTCCGCATGACGGCTGAGCTCCACCCCGACGTCGTCCTCATGGACATCCGCATGCCCGGCCTGGACGGCATCGAGGCGACCCGCCGCATCGCCGCCGCCGGCGACCGCACCCGCATCCTGATCGTCACCACCTTCGACCTGGACGAATACGCCTACGCCGGCCTACGCGCCGGCGCCTCCGGATTCCTGGTCAAGGACGCCCAGCCCGAGGAACTCCTCTCCGGCATCCGCGCGGTGGCCACCGGCGACGCGGTCGTCGCCCCCAGCCTGACCCGCCGCCTCCTGGACGCCTACGTCCACCACCTGCCGACCGACTCCTCGACCGAGGACCTGCCCCAAGAGGACGCACGCCTCGCGTCCCTCACCGACCGGGAACGCGAAATCCTCACGGTCATCGGCCAGGGCTGGACGAACACGGAGATAGCCACTCGCCTTCATCTGGCCGAGTCGACGGTGAAAACCCATGTGGGCCGCATCCTCGCGAAGACGGGCTCCCGAGACCGCATTCAGGCGGTCATCCTGGCGTACGACACGAAACTGGTCGAGCCGTCGTGACTGCCCTGAAACGCAGAAAACCCCCGTATCCGAAGATACGGGGGTTTCCTTTGAATGATTGTTCGGCGGCGTCCTACTCTCCCACAGGGTCCCCCCTGCAGTACCATCGGCGCTGAAAGGCTTAGCTTCCGGGTTCGGAATGTAACCGGGCGTTT
>NZ_JBHUTX010000025.1:0-107558 GCF_042671245.1 Streptomyces sp. NPDC057099 | reverse complement strand
GTGACGTCCTCCTTGACGCCCGGCACGGTGGTGAACTCGTGCAGGACACCGTCGATACGGATGGACGTGACCGCCGCACCCGGGATCGACGACAGAAGGGTCCGACGCAGGGAGTTGCCGAGGGTGTAACCGAAGCCCGGCTCCAGCGGCTCGATCACGAACCGGGAGCGGAACTCGTCGACGACCTCTTCGGCCAGGGATGGACGCTGAGCAATCAGCACGGGGTGTTGCCTCCAGTGGTTTCGCGCCCGCTATGTGGCGCCATAGTCACCACGAAGAGTACGGGGCGATACGGTCTCGGCAGACACCGAACCGCCCGTTGCCCTCTGGTGGCACGCGCAGGGGGCCGGTGCCGGGGGGCATCCGGGCCGGTCAGCGCTGGCCTGGTTCAGCCGGTCAGGCCGACGAGCACGCGGTGGAGCAGCTGCGCGAACTGGGACCGGGGCCGGGAGGCGGAGTCGGAGGCCGCTCGGCCGGTCAATGCCCGCGCTGCGAGTGGGTGGTGTCCCGTTGCGGTGGCCTTGATCAGGTAGGCGGCCTGGGCCTTTTGCCGGTCCGTGGGCGAAATGCGCACATGCAGTTCGGCTCGGGCGAACTGGGTCACGAGTGCGTTCAGCAGGCCGATGGTCTCCATCTTCGACTGCTCGGACAGTGGTGCGGGCGCCAGCGCGCGCAGGGCGTGCTCGAGGTGGTCGAGGCCGTTGGGGCCGAGCCGGAGTGGTTCGGTGGGGACGTCGAGAAGCCACGGGTGGCGCAGGTGGGCCTCTTTGGACTGGACGGCGAGGGCCAGCAGGTCCTCGACGGGGTCGCCGGTGAGCGGGGTGGTGAGGTCGATTTCTCCGGCCACGGCGTCGGTCATGAGGTCCAACAACTCGTTGCGGTCGGCGAGGTAGCGATACAAGGAGGCCGGTCCGGTGTCCAGCTTGGCGGCCACCTGCCGCATGGACACCGCCGCCAGGCCCTCGGCGTCGGCGAGTTCGACCGCGGCTGCGGTGATCTGGGCGCGGCTGCGCTCGGGTGCAGGGCCACGGGCTCCACGTTCGGGCCGCTCCCACACGGTCACCGGCTCCTCGGCCACGGGGCCTCCCGTTCCTCGCCTTGTCTCGCCCCCTATCCTAATAATGCGAACACTGATCGCAGTATGAGGAGGCGTCATGAATCCGTCGTCGTCACCGGCCTGGACCCCCGTCCGCTGGGCCGAGAACGGCAAGGTGCGGCTGGCCTACGATCAACTGGCCACAAGCGTCGACGGGGAACCCCTGCTGCTGGTCGTCGGACTGGGCGCCGCGCGCCAGTGGATTCCGGACGGACTGGCCCACATGCTCGCCGAGCGGGGTTTCGCAGTGGCCCGTTACGACCAGCGCGACGCCGGCCAGTCCACCCACCTGCCGCCCGCCTCCACCCGTAATCCCTTCGCCGCGCTGTTCGGTAAGCGCGGTGACGCCTACACCGCCGAGGACATGACCGACGACGCCATCGCTGTGATGGACGACCTCGGATGGGAGTCGGCCCATTTATTCGGAATGTCCTTGGGTGGCGCCATCGTGCAGCGCATCGCGATCCGCCACCCCGAACGCGTCCGCAGCCTCACCTCGATGTCGGCCGTCCCGGGTGACGTCAAGGGGCTGGCCGCCCTGCGGTATCTGCGCTTGCGGACGCTGGCGAAGCTGTCCCGGATGAGGTTTCCGGCCACACCGGAGGGTGCGGTCGAGGCCGGGGTCGCCTTGGCCCGGCTGATCGCCTCGCCCGGCTACCCCTTCGACGAGCGGGCCGCACGGGCGACCGCCGAGCGGATCGCCGACACCGGCATCCAGGACGCACAGGCGCAAAGCCGCCAGATCGGCGCCCAGTGGCACGGTCCCGCGATCAGCACCATCACCAAGCCCACCCTGGTACTGCACGGCGACGGCGACCCCCTGATCAAGATGAACGCGGCCCGAGCGACAGCGGCCCGCGTTTCCGGCGCTCGCCTGGTCGCCCTGCCCGGTGTGGGCCACGATCTCCCTCAGCCCGTGTGGGACGAGATCGCCACCGAGGTCCGCCGACTGGCAGAGACCGCGCGGCACCCGCCGCTGAGGCCCTGACCTCGTGCGCTTCCCGTGGAGAGCGTGATCGGCTCGCGCGGGAATGCCCTCTGCCACGTTCGCGGTGATCTGCGCGGGGTACCCCGTGGCCCGGCAGTCGTGGCGGAACGAGAACGGGAGAGAAGATGGCCGAAGCCGCTGCAGGAGCGCAGCACATACGGGCGGCAGCCCAGGGCCGGCCGGCCCGGGTGAGGCAGTGGTTCCGACGGGCGGGTTCGGACGGGCACGAGCGGCACACCCTGGCCCTCATCGGCAAGAGCACCCTCGCGGCCGCCGTCGCATGGGTGATCGCGCGCGATGTCATGGCCGCGCAGTCGCCGGCGTTCGCGCCGTTCTCCGCGGTGCTGATCATGCAGGTCACCGTCTACCAGTCGCTGGTGCAGGCCCTGCGCTACGTCGGTGCGGTCGCCGTGGGCGTGGGACTGCAGGGTGTGCTGGGCCTGCTGGCCGGCCCTCACCTGCTCACGTTCGTGCTGGTGACACTGGCGGCCCTGGCCATCGGACGGTGGCGGCCCCTGGGCTCCCAGGGCTCCCAGGTCGCCACCGCGGCGTTCTTCGCCTTCTCCACCTACGTCTCGGCCACCAGCGACGCACAGCGCTGGTCCCAGCTCGGGCAGATCATCGTGCTCGTGCTGATCGGCTGCGGCATCGGCGTCGTGGTGAACACGCTGCTGCTGCCCCCCCTGCGCTACCGCAGCGCCGAGTACGGCATCCACACCCTCGCCCACTCGCTGAGCGACCTGGTCGGCGACATGTACCCGGCGCTGCGCGAAGGGAAGCTGGACGAAGAACGCACCCGGCACTGGCGCCGGCGCGCCTCCCACCTGGCACCGATCGTGCAACAGGCCCAGTCCTCGGTCCACACCGCCTGGGAGAGCACCCTCTACAACCCCCGACGCCTGCGGCACCGTCATCGCCACCGCACGTCCTTCGACGGCTACCAGGCCGTCGTCGACGCCTTGGAGCGCGTCTCCCACCAGCTGGCCTCCATGACCCGCAGCCTCGACCAGTGGCACGCCGCCGACGACAGGCAGGGGGACGGCGACTTCGCCCGCTCCTACGGCGACTTCCTGGCCTCCCTCGCCCATATCGCCGAGTTGCTCAGCGAGGTCGACGAAGACCGTCTGCAGGACCAGGCCGACCAGCTGTGTGAAGCCGCCGCGCGGGCTCAGCAGTGCCGCGACCGGCTGGAGGAGGAAGCACGCGCCGGCTCCCTCCCGCTCAGCGACCCCGCCCAGCCGTACGGCATCCTCATGGCCGAGGCCACCCGGCTGACGGACGAGTTCCAGCACACCTGCGACGTCCTCAAGCACGGCGCCGACGAAGCCCAGGCCACACCCACCGCTTCCACAGCGGGAAGCGGGCACTGCTAGTGGGCTTCCGCGTCGGCGGCGCCGGGAGACGGAAGCCCACCAGGGGGACCCGATGTGTCAGGCCTTGCGCTGCATGTCGCGCCGTGCGGGATTGCCCTGCTCGGAGGCCTTCGGGTCCTTCTCGTCCGCCATGGCGCGCACGCCCTGGGCGATGCGGTCGCCGATCGTCTTCTCGATGTTCGACCAGTACTCGAAGGCCCGTTGGAGGACGGGTTCCGAGACGCCGTTGAGGAGATGGCCGACCACGTTGTCGACGAGACGGTCGCGCGCCGCGTCGTCCAGGACCTCGCGCACCATGGTGCGGGGCTGGCACCAGTCGTCGTCCTCGGGGTGGCTGACGTAGGCCGCGCGGGTGATGGCGCCGTCCGCCTCCCAACTGGGCGGGGAGTGGCGTGCGGGGTCGGCCGCGGGACCGCCCTTCGAGTTGGGGGCGTACACCGGGTCGGTGGTCTTCCGGTACGCCATCGCGCCGTCTTTGGAGTAGGTGTGGACGTCCGCGACGGGGGCGTTCACCGGGAGCTGCTGGTAGTTGCCGCCGATCCGGTGGCGGTGCGCGTCCGCGTAGGAGAACAGCCGCGCCAGCAGCATCCGGTCCGGGCTGGGGCCGATGCCGGGGACGAGATTGTTGGGCTGGAAGGCCGCCTGCTCGATCTCGGCGTGGTTGTCGGTCGGGTTGCGGTCGAGCGTCATACGGCCGACCGGGATCAGCGGATAGTCGCCGTGCGGCCACACCTTGGTGAGGTCGAAGGGGTTGAAGCGGTAGCTCGCGGCCTCCTCGTACGGCATCACCTGCACGTGCAGGGTCCAGCTCGGGAAGTCGCCGTCGCGGATGTGTTCGAAGAGGTCGCGCGTGTGGTAGTCCGTGTCGGCCGCCGCCATCTGGTCGGCCTCGTGCTGGGTGAAGAACTCGATGCCCTGGTCGGTCTTGAAGTGGTACTTCACCCAGAACCGCTCGCCGGCGGCGTTGATCCACATGTAGGTGTGGGAGGTGTAGCCGTTCATGTGGCGCCAGGTCCGCGGGATGCCGCGGTCGCCCATCAGCCAGGTGACCTGGTGGGCGGACTCGGGGGAGAGCGTCCAGAAGTCCCACTGCATGTCGTGGTCGCGCAGGTTGTTGTCGGCGCGGCGCTTCTGGGAGCGGATGAAGTGCTGGAACTTCATCGGGTCCTTCACGAAGAACACCGGCGTGTTGTTGCCGACCATGTCGTAGTTGCCTTCGCTGGTGTAGAACTTCACCGCGAAGCCGCGCGGGTCGCGCCAGGTGTCCGGGCTGCCGCGCTCACCCGCGACGGTCGAGAAGCGGGTGACCAGGTCGGTGCGTGTTCCCGGCTGGAAGACGGCCGCCTTCGTGTAGGCGCTCACGTCGTGGGTCACCTCGAAGTGACCGAAGGCGCCGCTTCCCTTGGCGTGCGGCTGCCGCTCGGGGATCCGCTCCCGGTTGAACTGCGCCATCTGCTCGATCAGATAGGCGTCCTGCAGCAGGATCGGACCGGCCGGTCCCACGGTGAGCGAATGCTCGTCGCTCTCGACCGGGGCGCCGGAATCGGTCGTGGTGACAGGTGGGGTCTCCGTCATCAGTCTGCCTTTCGTCGTACGGAGCAGCGGTGTACCGGGCACGCTGCCCGCGCCCGGAGCCCGCCGGTCCCGTTCAGGCCAGGTGACCTTCATGGGCCGCCACAAACATCGCTTTCGCGACCAATGTGTGGATCTTCCGGAGCCACGTCGGCGCCAACATGTGGTGCGGGTACCGATCGGCTTGGCCGACGAGGCCGAAGACGCCCTCTCTCGCGGGTACTTCTTCGCCCGGATGGATGCGGATCCCGGCCGTCCGGCGGTCAGGTCAGTGGGGACGGTCGCCGGCGATGGCGACGCGTTCCGCGACGCGGCGCCGGGAGCCGTAGTCGTTGACGGCGTAGTGCTGGGTGGCGCGGTTGTCCCAGAACGCGATGTCGCCGGGCTGCCAGCGGAACCGCACCTGGTACTCCGGGACGTGCGCCTGCTGGAACAGCAGTCGCAGCAGCCGGTCGCTCTCGTCGCGGTCCATGCCGGTGATGCGAGTGGTGAACGAGGTGTTGACGAACAGCATGCGCCGCCCGGTCTCGGGATGCGTGCGCACGACGGGGTGCTCCACGGGCGGGAACAGGTCCTGGAAGGGGGCGAGCCGGTCGGGGGCGTAGAAGCGGGCGAAGCCGGGGATGAAGTCGTGCACGGCACGGGCGTCGTCGACGCGGTCCTTCACCTCCTGGGGGAGGTTGTCGTAGGCGGCGGCCATGTCCGCCCACATCGTGTCGCCGCCGAACGGCGGCACCTCGCGCAGTTGCAGCACGGCACCGAGTGCGGGGCGCTCACGGAAGGTGACGTCGGTGTGCCAGACGTTCTCGAAGGTCGGGGTGGTGGCGCCGCTCCTGTCGAACCGGACCACGTCCTCGCTCGCACCGACGGCCAGCAGCGGATTGGTCTCCAGCTCGCCCCAGTTGAGGGCGAAGGACCGCTGCTGGTCGCTGGTGAGGTGCTGGGAGCGGAAGAAGAGGACCTTCCACTCCAGCAGCGCGCGGTTCAGCTCGTCGCGCACGGGGGGTGTGAGCGGGCGCGAGAGGTCGACGCCACTGATCTCGGCGCCGATCGTGCTGGCCTGCGGGGCGACATCGAACAGTTCGTAGGGCCGCTCCTCCCACCCGTCGGGCAGCCGGCGCAGGATGCGCGTGCCCTCGTAGATCCCGTCGCCCGGGATGCGTGCTTCGCGAAGAATGGCTGCCGGTCCGGCGGCCGTGGCGGTCATGGAGATGTCTCCTTCAGGCCGGTCCCGATCAGGAAAGGCGTGGACACGGACCTGATCAGGGGATGCGTGGGCTGTCGGCAGGCGGCGGTACGCGTCCTGCAACTCGGGGTCGAAAGACGCTCAGTGCCGTTCGCGGCGAAGAGCGCCGACGCGCTCGGGGTGTGCGGCGAGCAGAGGGCTCAGCGGCGGCCGGTCATCGGCCGGAGCGCTCACACCCGGTTCGATCCGGGCAACAGAGATGCGCCGGTGTCGAGTCGAACCAGGAGGTGGTCATGGGAGGAGTCTGTGATCTTCTCCTCCCCGCTGTCAATGCTGCCGGGCCCCGGCTTGTGGTTCCCGGGAACATCGGCCCGCCTCCCGGAGTCCAACGAATTGCCGCACGGACATCGGTGCACCGCCGGCGATCTCACCAGCCATGAGAGGCGTGACGACATGACGGAACCGACGATCGATACCTGGGACGACGGGGAGTACACCTCCGACGATGTGATCGAGGCCGCCGATCACCAGGGCTATCTGTCCATGGACGACTACCTCCACGACCACAACGCCCTCGCACCGGACCCCTGCCCTCAGCCCCTCGACGAGGGCTGAGGCTCCGCATCGGCTCTCCGCGCGCCACAGGCTCATGCGAGGCATTTGCCCGTGCGGGGGCGAACGGCCTCGCCCTACCGTCCTGGGCAGAGCCGGTTCCGCCCGTGGGACAGACAGGAGAGCCATGCGCATCGACGAGAGGGAAGCCGCACGACTGATCGACTGCGAGCGCGGGGAGCTTGTCGCTTTGGCCGCGCTCATCACGTGCGGCGGTGCGGGCGACGTACGAGACGCGCTGTGGGACGGGCTGAGGGCCGCTTGCGCGGGTGATGTGACGGCCGACCGGATCCGGTTGTTCGGAGCGGTCGCGTCGGCTGCCATGCGACGGGCTCGCCCGGCCGGCCCGGTGCGGACTCCAGAGCTGGGTTCAAGCCTGCCGGGCGGTCCTCCGCTGATCGTCCTGCACGCCGAGACGCGCGCCGTGATCGTGCTGCGATACCGGATCGGGCTCACGTGCCAGGAGACGGCCACGGCGCTGAGCATTCCCGAGTCCGCGGTGCGCTGCGAACTGCTTCTCGGCGGATCCGCGCTGCTGGGACAGCTGACGGCTCAGGGCCAGCCCTCGTCATCGGGGAGGGAGGAATCTCCGCCTTCCCAACTGTCCGCTGTGGTGGACCCGTTGTCCTCGCCCGTGTCGAGGTCGGAGCCGTGGAACGCGTCCTGCTGCTCGGACAGATCCTCCGGATCGACCATGTGCCCGTGACGCGACTGCTGGGCGGCTCGGTGTCCGGACGAGCCGGAGGCCGTCGGCCCGCCCGGCGTCCGGCCGTCGTCCTCGTGGTGCTGGTGTCCCTCGGTGCCCCCGCCTTGACCGCCACGGTGCTCCAGCCCCCAGAGGGCCGCGGTGGTGAACGGCGCCCCGAGATCGAACCGTGGTTCGATCCAGCTGCCCGCGGTCCGCGACGCGGAGACCTCCACCGAGGTGCTGCCGGGCTGCCGGTTGTGGGCGGCGGGCCGGTCGGGACCGGGGGACAGCTCCCCGCCGGGCCCGAACAGACTCAGCCAGGCGCGGAAGGGGCGACCGTCCACGACCGGCGTCAGCGGCCGAAAGCTGTCCGGCGGCAGGCCGTCGTAGCCGTGCCGTACCAGATCCCGGTAGAGCTCCTCGCCGACCGCGAAACTCACCTCCGCCCAAGGTGCCGCGCGGAAGGCTTCCTTCAGCGCGCCCGCATCGACCAGCCGACACGCCTCGACGACGCCGTCGCCCGCGAAGCCCAACGCCGAACGGTGCACGATGCCGACCGCGGCCGCGGTCCGTACCCGCAGCCGCTCGGGTTCCGTACGGCCCAGGTTGTCGCGCCGCAGCGACACCGTCAGGACCCGCAGGAGTTCCGGCACGACCGTCGTCTCCACGACCCCGGGCGGCAGGATCAGCAACTCGCCGTCTCCACGGTCCTGCCGGTCACAGGTGCCCCGGTCGATCCCGGCCGCCGCGCATGCTTCCTCCAAGGCGAGCAACAGCCGCTCCTGGGCGGCTGCCTGACGGGGCACCGTGCGGGCCCCGGAGTCAGCGGTGTCCACCACGAATGCCAGCCGTCTGACGCCTCCCGGCCGTGCCGTCCCCGCGTTCATCCGGCCTCCCCCGCAAGACGGGCCAAACCGTCCCCGTCCAGGATCACGATGCTCCGGTACCCGGTGCTGATGGCCCCCGCGCCGCGCAGGGCGGCGAGCGCGCGCTGCACCTGGGCACGGGACGCGCCGACCAGGGCGGCGATCTCCTGCTGGGTGAGCGGCGCGGTGATGAGTGTGCCGCCCGCCTCCTCGCTGCCGTACGAGCCGGACAGCGAACGCAGCAGCCCGGCCGTCCGCATCTCCACGGGGTCCGTCGCCCGCAACCGGAAATGCGTCGCCTCGCGCAGTTTGGAGCTCATGTACTGGTGCAGCACCAAGCCGGCTTCCGGGGCCCGGCGGAGCCAGCCGTGCAGATCGCTCTCCGCCACCAGCAGGGCGGTCACCGGCGACACGGCCAGCACCGACGCGGTGCGCGGACGGCCGTCCAGCGCCCCCAGCTCTCCCACCATGTCTCCCGGACCCCGCAGGGCGAGCAGCGTCGGCTGCGGGCGGCCCCGGGCGGCCACGACCTTGACCCAGCCCGCCCACAGCAGCAGCGCGTGCCGCGACCGTTCCCCCTCGGTGAGCAGGACGGCGCCCGGACGATACGTCACCCGGCGTCCGATGCCCCGCAGTTCCGCGACGGCGGCGGCGGGCAGCCGGGGCAGCAGGGCACCCGCACCTCGCCGACCGGCGGGCCACTCGGGCTGACTCATATGCCCAAGTTCAGCCCGTCGGGCGGGATTCGTGCAAGACCGTGAGCACAACTGACCCTTCCGGCGGGAACAAAAGGCGTCCGGCCCGGATCCATGAAGACCGAGGACCGGGGTGCGGCCACTGGGCCGGCTGACACGGGTGGGGGTGCGGCGGTGGAGGAACCGGTGCTGTGCGTGGACATGGGGGCGACCGCCACTCGGGCCGCACTCCTCATCGGCACCCGGATACGGATGCTCCGCGACCCCGTCGGCAGCGCGGCGGACTGGCCCACCGCGGTGTTCGCGGACGGGACCGGCCTCCTCGTCGGACGGGCCGCCGTGGAACGGGGGCGCGAGCGGCCGGAAGCGCTCCGCGGGGAGCTGCCCGGTGACCTCGGCCGCCGGGCCCGGATCCGGGCGGGGGACCGGTCCTGGTTGCCGGACGAGCTGGTGGGGGCGCTCCTGCGGGTCTTGCGGGACCAGGCGGAAGCCATCGCGGACCGGCCCGTGACCACGGCCCTGCTGACCGTCCCGGCGGGAATCGGCGCGGTGGATCCGCGTCGCGCGGGGATGCTCTCCGCAGCCCGGCGGGCGGGGCTCACGACGGTCGAGTTGCTGGCCGAACCGGTCGCCGCGGTCCTCGCCCTCGGGGACGGGGGAGGGCTGCGGAACGGCGATCTGGTGCTCGTCCACGACCTGGGCGGCTCGACTTTCACGGCGGCACTCGTCCGGGTGCACGGCCCCGGCCGGGCCGATCACGAGGTGCTCGGTCATCTCACGCTGGACGGCTGCGGGATGCGGGACATCGAGGGCGCGGTCTCGGCCACGCTCCGCGCCGACGGCGCCCCGGGCTTCGCGGGCGCTGCGACCGCGGGACCGTGGGGCCATCCGCGGAACGGCAACGCGGACGGGGGACGGGAGCACGGGGACCGTCTGCTGAAAGCGGCGGGCGCCGCCCGCTTCGCCGAGATCGCGGCACCGTTCCTCGACCGGGCCGTGGCCTGCTGCGAGGAGGTCATGGCCATCGCACGCGTGGCGCCGGGCGGGGTCGCCGCGGTGCTCCCGGTGGGCGGCGGCGGGGCCGGCCCGGTGGTGCCGGGCCATCTCACCCACCGGCTCGGCATCCCGATACGGGCCGTGGAGCGGCCCACGCACGCGGTCGTGCGGGGAGCCTGTGTCCGGGCCGTGTACAGCGCGCGCCGCACCGCCCGCCCTCGCCGACCCGCCGCGGGAGCGGTGCCGCTCACCTGGGATCTGCCCGGAGGCCGCGGCGTTCTCGTCGAACGGCGGATCGAGGCGGGGACCGCGTTCGCGGAGGGTGATCTGCTGGCCCGCGTCCGGGTGCCGGACGGTTCCCTGCACCAGCTGGTGGCGGATGCCGGCGGACGGATCACCGCCTGGCATGCCGCCGTGGACGACGAGGTGTTCACCGGAGACTGGCTGCTCACCGTGAGCGCGGACCGGTCGGCGGCCGGGACGGGTATGCCCGCTCCGAGGGGACGGGCGGTCTGGCGGACACACGCGGACGCCGTGACCGCCGTCGCCTTCAGCCCGGACGGTCGTTTCCTCGGCACGGGCGGCGCGGACCGCTCGGTGAGCGTCTGGGACCTGGGGACCGGCGGCGAGCGTGCGTCCGCGGAACTCGACGACGACGTCACCGCCGTCACCTTCTCTCCCACACGACCGCTGGCCGCCGCCAGGGACCTGGCCGGTGGGCTGGTGGTGCTCGACCACGAGCGGGAGACGCCCGTGTTCGTGGAGGAGTCACTCAGCGAGGGCGGCGACCTCGTCTTCACCGATGACGGCGGACTGCTGGTCGCGGTGGAGCCGGACGACATCGACTTCGACGCGGTGTGGTTCACGGACACCTGGGAGGAGGCCGAGCCGGAGGAGTCCGGCAGCCTGCCGGACGGCATACCCCCCGTGCTGGCCTTGCTGGACGACGAGATCGCCGCACTGAGCAGTCCCTCCTTCTGGCGGAAGTTCGAGGAGTTCGACGATCAGGACGACTTCGCCAAACTGGCGGACGCGTACGACGACCTCTTCGGCGAGCACGCCCGTCCCACCGTCGTCGCCACGCCGGCCGCCCTGTTCGTCGCGGGGCACCGCCCGGACAGCGTCCTGAAGATTCCGGCACGCGGCGTCACCTTCTTCACCTGCTCGTCCACCGCGGGCCTGCTCGCCACCTGCACTCCGGGAGCGGGGGTGGCGATGTGGAGCCTCGAGGACGGCCGGCTCCTGCGCACCCTCCCGGTGCGGGGCGACGCGCTCTGCCTCGCCTTCGCTCCCGACGGCAGCCGACTGGCCGCCGGACTCACGGACGGCACGACCGTCATCTGGACGCTGACCCGGACCGCCGCCCCGCCCGTGGCCGACAGCGTCTTCCGCAGCGACGAGCGGCAGGAGACAGCCCCATGAGCGGTACGACCACGGAATCCGTCCTCGCCGTCGACTTCGGCACCACCAGCACCTGCGCCGCGCTCGTCAGGGGCGGCACCGTGCACCGGCTGCGCGAGCCCGTCGGCGACGGATGGTGCTGGCCGTCCGCCGTGCTGTTCGACGGCAACATGCCGTACATCGGTACCGCGGCCGAGCGGCGCCGCAGGCTCGCTCCCGCCGCGTACCGGGACGAGATCAAGTGCACCCTGGGCCGGGGCACGCCCGTGGACCTGGCGGGACGCGAACACCGGCCCGAACTCCTCGTCTCCCTCCTCCTCCAGGCCGTACGGGCCGAGGCCGAACGGGTGGGCGGCGGTCCCGTCAGCCGAACCGTGCTCACCGTTCCCGCCGCGTACGGCCCCGCCGACCCGCGGCGCGACGAACTGCTCGGCGCCGCCCGGTCGGCCGGTCTGCCCGGTGTGGAGCTGTGCCCCGAACCGGTCGCCGCGGCCCTCGCCCCTCTCGCAGGCGGCCCCCTGCCACCGGGCACCACCGTCCTGGTGCACGACTTCGGGGGAGGCACCTTCGACACGGCGCTGGTGCGCCTGGCGGCCGGAAAGGGCGAGGACGGCGACGACGGGGAGCACACGGTCCTCGCCCACGGAGGTGTGGAATGCGGGGGACGGGACGTCGACGGCATCGTCCTCGCCGAACTGCGGGCGCAGGGCGGTCCGGAGCTGGACGAACTCCTCCCGCCGCCCGACGGCGAGCCGACCGTCCGCGCTCTGCGTCACCGCATCGAACTGCTCGACCTCGCCCGGCAGCTCAAGCACCGGCTCGCCGCCGAGAGCACCCCGTCCGATGTGTTCACGCCGGCCGAGCGCACCTTCACCCTGCACCGGGACCGCGTCCTCGAACTCGCCAGGCCGCTCTACGAACTCACGACCCGGTGCTGCGCACGGCTGCTCGCCGAGACCGCGCTCCTGGACTCCTCCGGGCGCCCGCCGAAGGCCGACGCCGTGGTCGTCGTGGGCGGATCGAGTCGGCTGCCCGGGCTGACGGCCCATGTGGAGGAAGCGCTCGGACTGCCCGTGTACCGGGCCGAGGACCCGCGCACCGCCGTCGCGGAAGGGGCCGCCGCCTGGGGAAGGGCCAGGACGGTGCGCACTGTCACGGCGACCGGCCCTGTTCCCGGACGCACCCCGCTGTGCTGGCCCCTGCCCCCGGGCGCCTCGACCCTCGTCGACTGGTACGTGGCGCCGGGCGCCCGGTACGAAGCGGGCGCCGTGCTCGGCCGGGTGCGGGCCGAGGACGGCTCGCTCCTCCATCTGTCGGCTCCGTCGGCGGGGCGGGTACGGGACCACCATGCCCGCCCCGGCGACCGTGTGCGGGACGGGGAGTGGCTGTTGACCGTGGTCCGCGGCGACGACGGCTGAGCGGACGGCGAGTACGGGAACGGCCTCCCGCGTCAGACTGCCCGGCCGCCCGGCTGGGACCGCCCGTGTGCGTCCGGCCCGTCCAACTCGTGCAGCAGATGCTCGTAGCCGCGTACCACCGTCCGCGCCGCCTCACGGGTCGCGCCGTACAGCGTTCCGGACTGCCAGCGCACCAGCCAGACGGAGTGCCGACGCCGCGCTTCCGCACGCAGCGCGTCGACGCCGGCGTTCTCGGGCAGTCCCAGCCGGGCGGCCGGGCCGCGGCCGAACTCGCCCAGGGCACGCCGTAGTTCCTCGCTCTCCTCGGGGCCCAGCCGCAGCCGCCCGGTGTACAGCTCACGCAGGGTCCGCAGCTCCGCGAAGCCCGGCTCGTTCAGGGCCAGAGCCTCGAAGCCGCCGATGGCCGAATCCAGCAGCGACCGCTCACGGGGCCCGGCGCCGGCCGCAAGGTCCTTGGGCATCCGCCGGATGCGTTCCAGCGATCCGTCGAGTTTCAGCAGCGTGGAGCGGTGGCCGAAGTGGTCGGTCAGTCTGCTCCGCAGGCCGGTGAGCCCGCTGTCGTCCAGCAGGGTCGTGCGCAGCTTCGCGGGATCCCGTACGCCGTCCCGCAGCAGCCCGCAGACGGTGTGGATGCCGTACGGCCCGAAGCGGTTCCACAGGACCCGGCGCCGCGCCGCGTCGAGCGGGAAACCGTCCCCGGCGTTCACGAACATCTTGGCGTCCGCCAGCCGGAACGACAGGGTCGCCGCGGGGGCCTGCGCGAGTGTGTCGAAGGCGGCGACGGTCTCCTCGTCGAGAGTGGCGGCCGCCTGGCCGAGCAGCCCGCACACCGGCGTCAGATCGAAGAGCCGCCTCCGCATGCCGGGTGCGTCCTTCATGATGCGGTCCGCCTGGCGGCGGCCCAGCACCAGCGGATGCGGGCCGCCCTCCTCCCACAGGTACTCACACTTGGTGAGCACTCCCAGGGTCGTCAGGGGCGTCGAGGTGGCGAAGTCGGGGCCGAGGAACTGCGCGACGACATCGGCGTCGGTCCGGGAGGGACCACGCACCGGGAGGACCAGGATCAGGGCGTCCGCGGCCGAGGCGTGGCGGAGGCTGGCGTCCATCACGTCCTCCGGCCGCAGCCGCAGGAACTCCAGGGTGTTGAGCGAGTCCTCACCGAAGACGCAGTCCAGCCCAGGGGTGTCGATGAGCTCGAAGTCCTCCAGATAGGGGGCCGGGATCTCGACCACGACCTCCGCTATGCCCCGCAGCTCCTCCAGATGGTCCTCCCGGCGCGCCGTCAGCTCCTCCAGCCGGTCGGGCGTGTACGGGACCGAGGGGCGGCCGTCCTTGTAGCGGACCAGCAGCCGGGGCGTATCGGAGTACCGCAGCCGGTTGACGTTGAAGGTCAGCTCCTGCGAACCGGTGGCC
The DNA here is from genome assembly GCF_042671245.1 of Streptomyces sp. NPDC057099. NCBI lineage: Bacteria > Bacillati > Actinomycetota > Actinomycetes > Kitasatosporales > Streptomycetaceae > Streptomyces > Streptomyces sp. NPDC057099. The sequence goes on along the minus strand of NZ_JBHUTX010000025.1, from coordinate 93,254 downwards.
ACCCGTTCCTCGCCGATCAGCGCGTTGACCAGCGTGGACTTGCCGGTGCTGATACGGCCGACCACGGCGACACTCATCTTCTTCCCGGCGCGCTCCCGTTCCGCCTCGAACGCGGCCCGCAGCACCTCCGCCGAGCCGCCGCCACGGGCCATCAGCCGGAGTGCGGAGTCGAAGGCCGCCTTCACCCGGTCGGCCAGGCCGTCGCTCATGCCGCTTCGCCCTCCGCGTCGGGTCCGGAGCCGGGCCGCCCGTCGGCGAGCCGGTTGACCGCGCGCACCAGGACGGCGATCCGCTCGCGCCCGTCCTTGAGCGGCCGCTGTTCGGTGCCGAGTTCGCCCAGCCGTCGGGTCGCCTCCTCCGCGGTGCGCCGGGCGCTCTGCTTCAGCCGCTTCAGGGTGTCGGCGGTGCGTTCCTGTTCGCGGGCGATCCGGCTGTCCAACTCGGCTGTGATGTCCCTGGAGAACTCGCCGATCGCCTCCTGCGCGGCCTGCTCGATCCGGGGCGCCTGGTCGCGCCGGGCCCGCTGGACGGAGTCGGCGAGCTCACGGCGCCGCTGCTCGATGACGTGCTCCGGGATCTCCCGTTCGACCGTCTCGTACCAACGCTCTTCCGGGGTGTCGAGCACCTTCTTCTCGTAGGTCTCGTACACCGGGGAGAAGAAGTCCTTGGTCCGGTTCCAGCCGTGCTTGACCTTGTTCCAGAAGCCGGACGGCGGAGGGCCGGAGGCCCGCTTCTTCTCCCGGGTCCTGGTCTCCTTGCGGTAGGTGGCCGGGATCACGTGCTCCACACGCTCGGTGGGCCGGTGCAGCCGCCCGAACGCGGCGAGGTCCACCACGGGCGGCGCCGGCATCTCACCGAGTTCACTGCCGCCCAGCTCCAGACCGATGTCCCGGGCCAGCCCCCGCTGAAGCTCCGCGGCCCGCCGCGCCGCCCACTCGGAGACCGTCGTACGGGCCATGCCCAGGTCGCCGTTGACCCGCAGGGCCAGCAGGTCGGGCTGCTCCAGATGCATGCGCACCGACAGGTACTCCGTCTCCGCCCGGCTCCACACCCGGTCGAACTCGCGCGCCGTGCGCTCGCTCACCTTGGCGCGCAGCACGTCCAGTTCGTCCTCCAGGCGCTTGCGCCAGGGAGCCGCTCCGGAGGACAGCTCCGCCAGCCGCGCCGACTCCCGCTCCGTCTCCCGGTTGAGTTCGTCCAGCCGGACCCTGCTGGTGTCGCGCAGCGCGCTCTCCTCCGCCAGCAGCGGATCCAGCAGCGTACGGACGGCCGCGTCGGCCTCGCCCAGCGCGCCGCCGAGCAGGACCCGGGCGCGGTGGCGGGCCAGCCGCGCCCAGAGGACCTCCTCGAGCTGGGGGAAACCGGAGTTGTGGAGCAGCTCCGCGCGCAGCTCGGGGTCGTCGCCGCCGATCCCGGCCAGATACTGCTGCTTGAGTGTGCTGGAGACCGGCACGATCAGCACGTCGTCCGGGGACCTGCCCGTGATCGCGGCGATCTTCTTGCGGTTGGCGGCCAGATCGGTTTCGATGTCCGGCCTCCGGTCCGACTTCGTGAGCACGTAGAACATCGCGTCCGGGTGGTCGGCCGCCTTCACGGCGTGCGCCGCCTCGCGCAGGAAGACCGTCTCGCTCTCGGTGAGCGGTTCCTCGGCCGAGACGACGAAGAGGATCGCGTCGGCGGTGGGCAGTTGCTGCTGCGTCACCAGCGTGTGCTCGTGGTAGACGCCCCCGACCCCGGGGGTGTCCACCAGTACCAGACCGGACTTGAGGCGGTGCGAGTCCAGCCTCAGGTCGAGGAGGACGGCCTCGTCCTTCCGGCTGCCGCTCTCGGCCGCGTACTCGCCGATCTGGTCGATCCTGATGGGCTGTACGACGAGCGAGCCGTCCGGCGCCTTCAGGGTGACATCGGCGGCCTCGGTCTCCCCGCGGCGGATCGTGGCGGCGATGCAGGTCGCGAAGTAGTGGTCGACGGGGAGGATGTTGGGGCGGTCCAGCAGGGCGTTGAGCAGGCTGGACTTGCCGCGTTTGAACTCGCCGCACACCACCACGGTGAGCTCGCCGGTGCGCAGCCGTTCCTGCGCCCCGTACAGCCGGTCCGCCGTCTGCTCGGCGGCCCGACCCCGGGCCACCTCGACGATGGTGTCGAAGACGGCCAGGATCTCGTCGCGGATGGACTCGTAGTCGGCCATATCCGTCCTCTCCTCCAGGTGGAGATCCCAGGTCGGAGATCCCCTCTGGTCACAGGTCAGAGATCCCAGACGTGGATCTCGCGGTCGGTGGCGGCGATCAGGGTGGCGGTGTCGGCGCCGAAGGCCAGGTCGCGGACCGGCATGGGGAGGAGCATGCGCTGTGCGGAGCGGGGAACCTCCTGCACCTCATCGGCTGTCGCGGGATGCGGAAGTTCCCAGACCGCGACGAGGCCACCGGGGTCGGCGGCCGCGAGCAGACGCTCGTCCGCGCTGACGGCCAGGAGGTGCGGCTTGACCAGAGCCAGGTCGTGCAAGCGGAAGGCATGCCCGTCGAGGCTCCACACGTCCACCGCCTGAGGGACACTCGACCCCGAGGCGAAGCCGGCCGTGGACGGCAGGGCGAGCAGTTTGCGCGGGTCGTTGACGGTGAGCTGCGGGGGCTGGGCGAGCTGACGCCCCTGTACATGGCAGATGATCACACTGTTGCCGACGGGGAACGCGGCGAACTCGAGCGCCGGATCGAGGACCAACTGCTCACCGGTCATGCTGTAGCGCGACAGATCAGTCTCGGTGAGCACTTTCCCGCCGGGGAGAGCGGAGATCCGAAGGCGTCGCTGATTGTCGAGTACGGCGAGGCGGCCGTCGTCGGAGGAGAAAGCGGCCGTAAGGCAGGCACCGTCGAAGGGGACGGACCCCTGTACCTCACCGGAGACGACGTCGACCACGTCGACCCTCTGCGCGTGGCCGGTGCCCTCCACCGGTACGACGGCAAGGAGCGCACCCGAGCACCCGGCGGACACCACCCGGAAGACCGAGGGCAGCTCCCACAGCGGCTTGAGCCCGTCCGGGTTCCGTTCCCAGCCCACCGTCCCCTGACCGTGCTGGGTCACGACATGGCGGCCGCCGGGTACCAACAGGACGCGTCCGTAGGCCGTGGCGCCGTCACCGATGGGCAGAGCGGTGCTCGGCGGGGGTGCCAGGTCCTCCCACGACGGCATGGCGCCCACGCGGGTACCGCGCCGCCGCCCCCGCCCGGTCGGCTCGTCCCGTCCGGTCGTGACCAGCCAGTCGCCGGAGGAGACCTCGGAGCCGGCCTCCGAGTGAAGTTGCGCCACCGTACCGGGGCGCCCGTCCGCGCGTAGTTCCCACAGCCCCCCGTCGGTCAGCCGGACCAGGGCGAACACCGCGTCGGCGGGGTAGTCGTCACCGGGGCCGACATACCACTGCAGCAACCTCCCGGTTCCTCCTCCCGGCAACTCCCAGGAGAGCGGGATGCTGAGTCCGGCGGGCCGCCCGGCGACCGAGTACCTTTCGGTGGCCGTCCCCGCCCACGCGGCCGCGCCCTGCGCCACCGCCAGCTCCGGGTCCTCCACGCCGCGCAGCAGCCCGGGGAACGCCTGCTCCAGCGCGTCCCGCACCGCCGGCATCCGGGTGGTGCCGCCGACCAGCAGTACGGCCGCCAGCCGGTCGGCGCTCTGTCCGCAGCGGTCGAGCAGGTCCCGGCAGCAGGCGACGGTACGGGTGACGAGGGGGGCGGTGAGCTCGGCCAGCCGGGCGCGGTCGAGGCCCACGGGCAGGCCAGCGGAGCGGAAGTAGTCCTCGATCTCCGCCTCCACGCTCAGCCGGTGCTTGAACCGGTGTGCGAAATCGCCGAGGTCGAGAGTGCGCCGCAGCCCGTCCTCCGCGTTCGCCGTCGGGCCGGAGGACTTCGCGGAGGACCTCCCGGACGCCTTGGCGCCGCCCTTCTCGTCGTCCTGCTCCTGCCCCGGGTGCAGCCAGGACGAGAGCGTGGCACCACCGCGCCGTACGAGTTCCTCCGCGAGCAGGACGTCGATGTCGTGGCCGCCGCAGTCGTCCAGTGCCGCGTGTCCCAGCACCTCCACGGTCCCGTCCGGGTCGCCTTGCGCCGCCGTCCTGATCAGTGCCGCGTCGAAGGTGCCGCCACCGAAGTCGTACACCAGAACAAGGCGTCCCGGTTCGAAGGCGGCTCCGGCCAGCGGGGCGAACGCCGCGGCCACCGGCTCGGGCAGCAGATCGACGGCGGTGAGACCGGCCGCCTCGCCGGCGCCGATGAGCAGGGCGCGGCGCGGGTCACCGGGGCCGTAGGAGGCGGGGCAGGTCAGCACGGCCCGGGTGATGGGCCGGCCGTAGAGCCGTTCCGCCTCGCCCCGCATGGCGGAGAGCAGCGCGGTCACCAACTCCTGCGCCTGATACGAGGCGTCGCCGAGCACCAGTGGGGTGCTCTCGCCGAGGTTCCGTTTGAACTCGCCGCGGAAGGAGGACGGGTACATGGACTTGCGGTGCTCGGCAGGTGTGCCGACCAGCAGCCGTGAGCCGTCCCAGGACACGGCCGAGGGCCACGCCCAGGAGTCGCCGGAGGGCTCCTTGACCATACGGACCCGGCCGTCGGCGAGCAGCGCCACGGCCGAGGTGGAGGTGCCGAAGTCGATGGCGAGGACGGGTTCTTGCGCCATGGGGCGGGAGCCGCCTTTCGTTCGGGCCGGTACGGAATTCGCTTCAGAGCTGACGGGCAGGCATGTGGTCCAGCGCGTCGGTGACCAGCGCGTCCCAGGACACGTCGTCGATCTCCGGCAGGGGCAGGACGGTGAGCAGGGCGTGCAGCCGGGCCAGGATCTCCGGCGTGGCCACCGTGTCCGGGTCCGTGTCAGGTGGTTCCGGGGGGTTCGGCAGGTGGTCCCGCCGTTCCTCGTTCATCTCGGTCTCCTCGTGGTCGTGGTTCACTCGAGCCGGAGCAGCTCCAGCAGATCCAGCCGCGCCCGGGACAGACGGCTCTTGACCGTGCCCATCGGTATCCGGAGCACATGCGCGATCTCGTCGTAGCTGCACCCGCACAGATGCCGTAGGACGACGACCGCGCGGAAGTCGACGTCCAGCGCGGCCAGGGCCTGTTGCACGCGTAGACCGTCGGTGACGCGTCCGTCCACCGCCCGGACGGGCTCCGTGGGCAGTAAGTCGTCGCCGACGGGGCAGGGACGACGGCCCCGTTGCGCGATCTCGGCCTTCGCGGCGTTGACGGCGATGGCGCGCAGCCATGTCGTGAAGCGGGCCTCGGAGCGGAATCCTCCGATGGCGCCGGTCACGCGGATCAGCGCGTTCTGGCAGGCGTCCAGGGCGTCCTCCCGGTTGCCCGTGATGCCCGCGCACACGGTCAGTACCGTGGTGCGATGCCGACGCAGTAGTTGTTCGAGCGCGTGCCGGTCGCCCTTCACCGCGCGCGGTACGAGTTCCTCGTCGCTCAGACCCGTCAGGTCCTGCGACATCACGTTCCCCAACACCGACCCCCCACAGGTGTGCCCTCGTCGGTCGCGTCCGCCGACCGCATGGCGGAGAACCGACGCCCGATGGCCCATAGATCGGCCTAAGGGCGGAAAAGTTCCCCGCTCCACACGGATACTTTTCCGCCACCGGCCAGGGCCAGTCGGGTTCCGTCGTGGGACCAGGCGAGATGGGTGATCGGGGCGGGGGAGTGGGCGAGTTCGGCGAGGGGCACGCAGGTCTTGCTGTCCACGATCCGGCACCAGCCGGTCTGCAGCGCGATCGCCAGCACCCGGCCGTCCGGCGAGAACTCCAGAGCCGCCGTGGTGGGTGTGGTCAGCTCCGACTTGCCCACACTGACGGTCTCGGAACTGGACATGCCCGCGATGGCGGTGAACCGGCTCCAGAATCGGCCTCTGGGCTGCACGGCCGCTACTCGGCCGTCGGGGTGCACAGCCGCGATCCTTCGGCCTCCTGTGGGCGGTGAGGGAATCTCCTTGAGGACCCTCCCTGGGCCCACGCCGCAGGAGATGAGTGCGACGGCGCCCTGCTTCGCTGCCCAGACGACGCCTCGGGATCCTGAACACAGCCCGAGTCGTCGTGGATGGGGCTCGGATTCCTTGTCCCTGTCGTTGTCGAACGGCAGATCCAGCACATGCCGACTGCCGCCGCCCAGGACATCGACGACCCAAAGGGTGACCTTTCGCTTGGACGAGTCCGGATTCGTCATGATCGTCACAGCCAGCCGGTCCGGACTCACGGGCAGGGCTTCCAGGACTCGGGTAGAGCGGGGATGGTTGTGCGGAACGAGCCCGACCAGGCGTTCGTGGCCGCCCGGCGTCTGCACCGCCGCGGTCCGGGCATCCAGATCGGTCAGCACGACCGCCTCGCCCCCTGGGTCGAACCGCGTCGTCCCGTCGGCCAGGCGGAGTTCCGCCAACCTCCGCACCTGCTGTCCCTCGGCCCATTCCTCCACGGACTTCTGCTTCGCCATCCGAAGGGTTCCCGCGCGGGTCCAGCCGATCGCCCTGACATCGCTCATCGTCGCCCGCCACAGCGGCACGATCACATCAGGCGTGGGCTCCACCGCCGTGACCAGCCAGTCCCCGGAGAGGAACCGCCCGCCCGCCTCCCTGTGCCAGCTCCGGACCTCGCCCGCGTGGGCAGCCCGCAGCCGGTGCAGCGTGCCCTCGGTCGACCGTGCCTCCGCGAGCACGTCACCCGCTTCGTACGACTCCCCCTCCGGGACCACCGGGCCGAGGAAGACCGCGGAGCCGCCCGGAACCGTCCAGGCCAGCGGCTCCGTCCCCGGCAGCCTGAGCCTGGGCCGCAGATCACGGGACGGTGCCTGCGACGCCCAGGTCGCAGCGCCCTTGACCACGGCGAGCTGCGGATCCTCCGGGTGGCGTACGGGGACGCCGAGGAGCGGTTCGAGATGCTCCCGCACCACCGGGCTGCGGCTGCTGCCGCCGACCATGAGCACGGCCGTCAGCCCCTCCGAACGGACGTCCGCCTTGGCCAGCAGGTCGCGGCAGCATTCGACGGTCCGGTCGAGCAGCTTCCCCGCCAGGGTGTCCAGCACGGCGCGCTCAAGGAGGACCACGTCGCCGCTGGGGGAGAGATCCTCCACCTGAAGGGTTGTACTGAGGCCGTGCTTCAGGTCCCGCACGAAGTCGGCCGTCGCGATCCCGCCCCGCAGCGCCTTTACGTTGTCGGCATCTCCCGGCGCTTCCGAGTGCACCGAGTGATGTTCCGTCAGGTATTGCAGCAGCGCCGCGTCCACATCCCTCCCCCCGCAGTCCTCCAACGAGGCGTGACCGAGCACCTCGTGCTGCGCAGCCCCGATCCGCACCACCGCCGCGTCGAAGGTGCCGCCTCCGAAGTCGTGGACGAGGATCACGTCCCCGGCGGCGAACCGGGCTCCCACGGGATGGGCGTACGCCGCCGCCACCGGCTCCACGAGCAGTTCCGCCCGGTCGAGCCCGGCGTCGGCCGCTGCCCGGATCATCGCGTCGCGGCGCGGATCGGCGGGGCCGTACGCGGCGGGGACGGTGAGGAGCACATGGCGTGGTGGCCGGCCCAGCATGCGGTGTGCCTCCGCGGCGACCGCCCGCAGTACGGCGCTCACGAGCTCCGTCGCCGGGTAGGGCGTTCCGTCGACCAGGAGGGGCACGGTACTGCCGAGGTCCCGCTTGATCTCCGAGCGGTAGCGGGACGGGCGCAGCCGCTTGCCGCGCTCGGCGGGGGAACCGACCAGGAGTCCGCCCGCCCCGTCGGCGAGCACCGAGGAAGGCCAGAACACCGCCCCGGTGGCCGGCTCGTGCAGGATGCGTATCGAGTCCCCCTCCACCAGAGCCGCCTGGGTGGTGGTCGTCCCGAAGTCGACGACCAGGACCGCTTCCGCGGGAGCTTCGGTCGGGCTCATTCGGCCATTCCTTCCTGCCCGGAGGCGATGCGGTGGTGGAGGACCTCGTATGCCTGGCGCACCGTCAACTGAGCCTGACGCGCGGCCCCGTACGCCGTGGGCGCCGACAACTCCGCGTGCCAGTGGTCCAGCCGGGCGCGCGCCGTGCGGAGCAGCAGTGCGTGCTCCGCGTCGGCGGGCAGTCCGAGCCGGGCGGCCGCGCCGGTGCCGTGCTCGCCGGTCACCCGGAGGAGTTCCGCGGTCTGCTCGGCGGGGAGGTCGAGCCGTCCTTCGAAGTGGTCGCGCAGCGCGCGCAGTTCCGCGTACGCCTGGGAGTGCCGCAGTTCCACGGCGGTCAGCGCGCCGGCCACCGACTCCACGGCCCGCGCCGGTTCACCACGCAGTGACCGGGCGGTCAGCTCGGCGAGACGCGGCACGGTGCGGAATGCCTGCGCGGCCTTGATGAGATCGGCGCGGCCACCGAAGTGGTCGCGCAGCAGGGCGCGCAGTGCGTCGATGCCGGACACCCGGAGGAGTTCGCCCCGCAGCGTGCCGACGGTGTCGGCTCCCTCGCGCAGCAACCGGCACGCCTCCACCACACCCCAGCCGCCGAACCGCCCGAACAGCCGGGCACGCTCCCCGGGGGAGAGCGGGAGACCGGTGTCCGGGCCGGTGAACGCGTCGCTGTGGGCCGCACGTTCGGCCAGCCGTCGCGGAGCGGTCGTCGTGGCCAGTCGCGACAGGCCGGCGAGGTCGGTGGCGTCCATGCAGGAAGCCCCGGAGCCGAGCAGTCCCGCCACCGGGACCACCGAGTACAGCAGCCGGGAGGTCCCCGCCGTACGCATGAGCTGGTCGGCGAGCCGCCCGGCGGGCCGCATCGGATCCGGCGCGTCGTCCGGGTCCCACAGCAGTTCGACCTTGTTGAGGACACCGACGGTGTTGAGCGGACCGAGGCCGGGCACCTGGGTCATGAACTCGGCGGTGAGCCGTATGTCGTCCCGGTGGGCGCCGCGCGCGGTGAACGTCAGGACCATGGCGTCGGCCCGCGCGCTCTCCGCGAGCGTCGAGTCGGTGAGGTCCTGTCCGGTCCGGCCGAGGAGACGCAGTGTGGACGCCGACTCCGGGCCGGTGAAGGAGTCGAGGCCCGGGGTGTCGATGATCTCCAGTTCGGCGAGCTGTCCGTGCGGGTGACAGGTCTCCAGGTAGTCGATCCGCCGTAGCGTCGCCTGCCGGTCAGGATCGTCCGCCGACCGTACGGTGAGCGACTCCAGTTCGGACAGGTGCTGGTGCCGGGTCACGGTGCCGTCCAGGCAGCGCACGGTCAGCGAGGGCTCGGTGCCGTGGCGGAATCGGTTGACAGTCATCGTCAGTTCAGTGACCCCGGTCGGTGCGATCCGCTCGCCGAGCAGCGCGTTGACCAGGGTGGACTTGCCCGCGCTGACCCTGCCGACCAGGGCCACGGAGAACGGTGCGGACAGCCGGTCGGCCTGGTCGGCGAGGGTGCGGCGAAAGGTCTCCGGCAGACCGTCCGAGGTCGCTCTGTCCCGGAGCACGTCCAGTGCGGCTTGGCGGAGAGCCGCGGAGCCGCTCACGCTTCCGGCTTCGCTTCCGGCTCGGTCTCGGGCCGCGAGCCCGGCCCTGTGTCTAGTCCCGTTCCTGGCTCCGGCCCCGTGGTACCGGCCTCTGCTCCGGGTGCCTCATGTCCGGCTGCTCCCTCGGCTGCGGCTTCCGCGTCCGCGCCGTCCTCCTCCAGCCGCGGTGCGGGCGGCAGGTCCGTGTCCGCTTCCGTGACGAGTTCGGTGACCAGGGCCGCGAGCGTGGCCACCTCCTGCCCGGTGGTGAGCAGCTCCGTGTGCTCCCGCGCCAGCGTCTCGTGACGGGCGCGGGCCTGCTCGCGCGTGGCCTCGGCGGTCGCCTTCAACCGTTCAAGGGTGTCGCCCACGGTCTCGGTCTGCTGCCGCAGCAGACTGTCGAGTTCCTGCTCCGCCCTGTCGGCCGCGGTGTCCAGCAGGTTGCCGAGCCCATGGACGATGACCCGTTGCTGGCGTCCGCGGGCCATGCCGAGTTGGTCCCGCAGGTTCCGGCGACGCGTCTGCAGCTCCTGGTGGCGGGCGGCCTTGACTCCACGCAGCAGACCCGCCAGCAGCCCGGCCGCGGCCCCGATCGCCGCGCCCAACGGGCCGAACACGGTGCCGCCGATCGCCGCCCCCATCGAGGCACCGAACGCACCGTCACGACCGATGGGCATCGCCTTGCCGGGCTGCTCCTCGGCACCGAGGTCCGGTTCCAGCCGCAGCGGGCCGACGGCGTCGATCCGGCTGTTCGCGGTGGGGCTGAGACCGATGCCGTGGCGCTGTGCGAATCCGCTGACCAGCGCGTTCAGTTCGGACTCCGCGCGGCGTGCCGTGGCACCGGCCACCGCCGCGTACGCCGCGGACACCTGCGCGGCCAGCTCGTCCATGTCGTCCTGGAGCGCCTCGTCGTAGAGGTACTCCGTGCACACGCGCTGCCACACGGTGTCGAGTTCGTCGTGCAGGGCCATGACCAGGTCCCTGCGCAGGTCCCTGAGCTGCGACCGCAGTGCCGTGCGCCACTGTGCCCCGGTGCTCCGCAACTCGGTGATGCGCTGCTGCCCGGCCTCGGCCTCCGCCCGCATCCGGGAGAGTGTCTCGTCCGTCTCCCGGGCGAGTGCCTCCTGTTCCGCCGCCAGCGGGCGCAGCAGCGCCTCCACCGCGGCACCGGCCTCCTCCAGGGGGCGCGCCAGCAGCAACCGGGCGCGGCGCCGCCGCAAACCCCTCCAGAGGACGGCCTCGAACAACGGGTAGCCGCTGTCCTCGTCCGGCGCCTCGGAACCGGAGTCCAGGTACCGGAGCCTGAGGCGGGTCGAGACCGGCAGGACGGAGGTGTCACCCGTGGGTCGGCCGGTCAGCTCGGCGAGCTTCGCGCGGGTGTTGGCCAGCATCTCGCGCCGGTCGGCGAGGGCGGCCTGGTCCGCCCGGGTGAGGACGACGAGCAGCCCGTCCTCGTCCGGGCCGGAGTCCGTCGCGGTGACGGCGTGCCCCAGGAACCGCAGTTCGCTCGCCGTCAGCGGCGAGGTCATGTCGGCGACGAACACCACCGCGTCGGCCGAGGCGAGGAACCCCGTGGTCATCGCGGTGTGCTCGGGGAACACGCCCCCCACGCCCGGTGTGTCGACCAGGGTGACGCCGTCGGCCAGCTTCGGGTGGGGCAGCAGCACTTCGATGAGCTCGGCCCGGTGCCGGTTGCCCGGGTTCGAGCTCTCCGTCACGTAGTGCGCTATCTCGTCGAGGGGGATCGCCCGTGCCTCGGTCTCACCGCCCGCGTCGCGCAACCGGGCCGTCGCCTGCGCCTGCGGGCCCCAGCCGACCGTGGTGACCACGCTGGTGGTCTGCAGCACATCGACGGGGAGGAGACCCTTCCGCTCCACCAGGGCATTGACGAGACTGGACTTGCCGCGGTTGAACTCGCCGCAGACCACGACGACGATTCGGCCGTCGGCGAGTCTGCGTGCCGCTTCGCGCAGACGGGACTCGGTCTCCGCCAGCGCCCTCTTGCCCGCTGCCGCGGCGAGGTGCTCCACCACGTGCGCAGTCCGGGCCGCCAGTTCGCCCGTATCGAGTCGTTCCATGCCGTCCTCCGCCTCGCGACACCCGCGGTCGTCCGAGACGACCACTGACATCCCTTGGATTCGGCATACGGCGGCTTTGTTCCCCTGGCGCGGAACGGCCAGGCGCAACGCGCGCCAGTTGGGTCAGTGGCGCACGCCTATAGACATCCGATCTATTCCCCGGCGACGATGTTCGCGCCCTCGGCGAGTGTCGATGTGGCTGTCACTTCCCCTGTGAAAGAGCCGATGACTGGGCCGGGAGATCTCACCGTGATCAATGAATCCCAACCGCAGCGACGCAGCATTCTCAAGGCCGGTGGTGGCCTCGCCTTCGCGCCTCTGCTCGCTCAGTTGACCGGCGGAACTCCCCTGGCGCAGGCCGTTGCCGCAGGGGCCGACGCGCCGGCGGCCGTCCAGTGGCCGACCCTGTCGCGCGAGGCATTGACCTACTCCGTACCCGCCACGGACTGGCAGTCGCAGGCCCTGCCGATCGGCAACGGCAGGCTCGGTGCCATGCTCTTCGCCGATCCCTACGAGGAGCGCATCCAGTTCAACGAACAGAGCCTGTGGGGCGGGGTCAACAACTATGACAACGCCCTCGCGGGCAAGCCGGACAGCGAATTCGACACCGGCATGACCGGCTTCGGCTCGTACCGGAACTTCGGCGACGTCGTCGTCACCTTCGCGCCCCGAGCGAGTCCGAAGGTCACGGCCCCGGGGGGACCGTACAGCAGCTCCTCATCGGAGGGCGTCGACAAGACGTACGACGGCGACTCCAGCACCAAGTGGTGCATCGAGGGGCCCGGTTCGCAGGTGCGGTGGCAGGTCGAGCTTCCCGAACCCGTCACGGTCGCGTCCTACCGTCTGACGAGTGCCAACGACGTGCCGCAGCGCGACCCGCAGGAGTGGACGTTCTCCGGTTCCGCCGACGGCGCCACCTGGACCACGCTCGACGGACGCACGCTGGAAGCGCCCTTCGAAAGCCGCTTCCAGACGAAGGAATTCACCTGTGCTGCCGACCCCGCGGCCTACCGCTTCTACCGGTTCGACTTCGTCCCCAAGGCAGGCGTCAGCCACTTTCAGGTGAGCGAGATCGGACTGTCCGGTGTCGACCTCGGCGCGGGCGGTGTGCTGTACCTGTCGTCGCCGAGCGGGCATTCCAAGGGCTCCGGCTCCGGGACCGGGTCCCGTGCCGCGGACCTCTCATGTTCGGCGGACGGCGATCCGGCCACGGTCTGGCGGGTCGACGCCCCCGCGCCAACGGTCGTATGGCAGGCCGAGCTGCCCCGCGCGGTCGTCGTCACCTCGTACACGCTGACAGCGGCCCCGGACCGTCCGAAGGACGACCCCCGGCGATGGCGGCTCGAGGCGTCGAAGGACGGGACCGCCTGGACGACCCTCGACACGCAGAACCCCGGTGCGCCCTTCGCCGGGCGCGGCGAGACCCGGACGTTCCGGATCACCAACAACACGGCCTACCGCGTCTACCGGCTCTCCCTGACCCCCGGCGCGTCGTCCACCGGCTTCCAGATCGCGGGTATCGCGCTGGAAGGCAAGGGCTTCGACACGCGCACACAGCGCACGGTCGTCGACTACCGGCGCACCCTCGACTTCGTCAGGGGACTGCACGTCACCCGCTTCGGGGCGCCGGGACGACGCGTCCTGCGGGAGGCCTTCGCGAGCCGTTCAGCGGAGGTGATGGTCTTCCGCTACACGTCGGACCGCGCCCGTGGACTCTCCGGAGCGATATCGCTGACGTCCGCACAGGACGACACGCCGACGACCGTCGACGCAGGCGCCCGCCGGATCGCCTTCAGCGGTGTCATGGGCAACGGCCTCAAGCACGCGTGCACCGTCCAGGCCGTGCACACCGACGGCGACATCCGCGCCGACGGATCGACGCTCCGCTTCAGCGGCTGCACCACCCTGACCCTGCTCCTGGACGCCCGTACCGACTACAGGCTCGACGCCGCCGCCGGGTGGCGCGGACCCGATCCGGAACCGGGCATCGCCAGAGCGCTCGGCAAGGCGGCCTCCCGGTCCTACGACAAGCTGCGCGAGAAGCACATCGCCGAGACGCGCGCCCTCATGAACCGCGTCTCGGTCGACTGGGGCACCTCCGACCCAGCCGTCGTCGCTCTGCCGACCGACGCCCGGCTGGCGCGCTACGCGGCGGGCGGGGCGGACCCGACACTCGAGCAGACGATGTTCGACTACGGCCGCTACCTGCTGGTCGGTTCCTCGCGCCCGAACGGCCTGCCCGCCAACCTCCAAGGCCTGTGGAACGACAGCAACCAGCCGGCGTGGGCCTCCGACTACCACACCAACATCAACGTCCAGATGAACTACTGGGGAGCCGAGACGACCAACCTGCCGGAGTGCCACGAGGCACTCGTCCGGTTCATCGAGCAGGTGGCGGTGCCCAGCCGTGTGGCGACCCGCAACGCCTTCGGCAAGGACACGCGCGGCTGGACCGCCCGCACCAGCCAGAGCGTCTTCGGCGGCAACGCGTGGGAGTGGAACACCGTCGCGAGCGCCTGGTACGCGCAACACCTCTACGAGCACTGGGCGTTCACCCAGGACCTGGGGTACCTCCGCACCCTCGCCTACCCGATGATCAAGGAGATCTGCGAGTTCTGGGAGGACCATCTCAAGGAGCGCGAGGACGGACTCCTCGTCGCACCCAACGGCTGGTCCCCCGAGCACGGGCCGCGCGAGGACGGCGTGATGTACGACCAGCAGATCATCTGGGACCTGTTCCAGAACTACCTCGACTGCGAGGCGGTGCTCAAGGCGGACCCCGCCTACCGTGCCAAGGTCGCGGACCTGCAGACGCGTCTCGCACCGAACAAGACAGGCAAGTGGGGCCAGTTGCAGGAATGGCAGGAGGACATCGACAGCCCCACCGACATCCACCGTCACACCTCGCACCTCTTCGCGGTCTACCCGGGCCGCCAAATCACCCCGAGAACGCCCGAGTTCGCGGCCGCCGCCCTCGTCTCCCTCAAGGCGCGATGCGGCGAGAAGGAAGGCGTGCCCTTCACGGCCGCGACGGTGTCGGGCGACAGCCGCCGATCATGGACCTGGCCCTGGCGGGCGGCCCTCTTCGCGCGGCTGGGTGACGGGCATCGCGCCCAGATCATGCTGCGCGGACTGCTCACCTACAACACGCTGCCCAACCTGTTCTGCGACCACCCGCCCTTCCAGATGGACGGCAACTTCGGTATCTCGGGCGCCGTCGCGGAGATGCTCCTGCAGAGCCACGACGGCGTCATCCACCTGCTGCCCGCCCTGCCGGACGACTGGAAGGCCAAGGGCTCCTTCAGCGGACTCCGTGCCCGGGGCGGCTACGAGGTCGGCTGCGAGTGGCGCGACGGGAAGGTGACGTCGTACGCGATCACCGCCGACCGGGCGCGGAACCAGCGGAAGGTGACCGTGCGGGTGAACGGCATCGACAGGAAGGTGAAGCCGAGCAGGCCCTGACGACACCGGGAGACGAGGGACGCGGGTGCCGTGAACTCCGGCACCCGCGTCCCCTTCTGCTCGGCAGCCGCTCAGGGAGTCCGAGCCATCTCGCCTACGGCGCGTCCACCACCGTGCCGTCGAGCACCGGGCCCTCCACTGCGCCGCGGTCTTCCTCCCAGACGGAGATCCGCATCCGCAGGGACTCCTCCGGCTCGCTCACCCCGTCCACGACGGCGGGTACGGTCACCTCCGTGCTCAGCTTCCCCGCGGGTACGGTGATGTCCGGGAAGAACACCTCCACCTCGGACAGCGGCCGGGCCGGGCTCGGTGACCCGCCGGTGTTCTCCTCGAACCATTGCGGGTCGACGTCGGTGCTGGACAGCTCCGCGCCGCCCTCGACCGGCGCGAACGCGGCCCCGAGCCAGAGATCCGTGTCGGCGACCGCGGACTGCTCGATCCGCCACTTCAGACTCTGGCCCTCGACGACCCGGCCCGCGACCGGCGTCGCCCTGAACGTGGGCATCGGATCCTCGTCCTTCACGGTCAGGCCACCGAAGTGGTTGCCGACCACAGCGCCCCGGACGGTCTTCGCGAACACCTGGTGCTCCGTGCCGTAGCTGAAGCGGGTGTTGCCGCGCACTTCGACAGGCACGTCGACGCTGCCGCCGCCGGGCCGCACCGTCACCGACCGGGACGTGACCTCACGCGTCTCGGGGTCCGCGACGAAGAGCCTGATCCGGCCACTGCCCTTCCCGGAGAGCCGCACCGGCACCTTGTAGGTACGGACTCCGGAGTTCCCCTCGTCGACCGCCAACCGGCCGATGTCGACGCGGGGCAGCGCGACCGGCCGTACCGCCGCCATGCCCGGACGCCAGCCCCAGGCGTCCATCAGCCATGCCCGTCCCGATCCGCTGCGCGGGGTCAGTGCCAGGGACTTCACCCGCTTCAGGTCCAGCCCGGCCGCCGTCGCCGCGGTCAGCGGGACGCGTACTTCCTGACCCCAGAACGACGACGTCTGGCCCGAGCCGGGCAGTCCGTCGAGGCGGACGGCGCCGAGCTTCGCCTGCCGGCCCATGGTGTCCGTGAGGGACACGTCCATGCGCGTGCCGGTGGTGTTCGGCGGCACGATGACCCGCAGGGCCAGCGACTTGGCCCCGCTCAGGGAGACCGGCCGCCCGGGCCGCACCCGGACCGCGGAACCCGGCGCCGACCAGTCGAACGCCACGGCGTCGCGGCCCGGTTCCCGCTCCGTCTCCCACGTGGCGAAGTGCGGTGACCTGCCGGGGGTCTCGGGGTTCAGACAGGCGGTTGCGGGGTCGGGGTCCACCTGCGCGCACAACCGGCCGCCGTCCACGGTGACCGGGGCGTCCGGCAGGAACGCGGCGGTGCGACGGGCACCGACGGCGTGGGTCAGGACGCGTGCGGGACCCGCGGACGCCGCGCGGACGCCCGAGCCGTCCAGCAGCGGCCGGACCCGGTCGTCGCCCGCGACGAACAGCCGGGCAGCGGCGGCGATGTACGTCGAACCGGCGGCCTGCTGCCGCCCCGCCGTCAGCCGGGTCGCGGTCCCCGGCGCGCACACCGGGTCCGGCGCCTCCTCCTCGTCGTTCCGGAAGTCGTCCTCGGCCGGCGCCTCGGCCTGCCCCGGCGTCCACTCGGTGTTGAAGTAGTTGTGGTTGGCCCCGACCATGTAGACCGCGCTGTGCAGGGCGGCACCACGGCTCACGCCGCGTGTCCCGTCCACGTAGATCTCACCCTGCAGGTCGGACACGTCACCGTCGCAGCCCGGCAGGATCGTCATGGACGGCACATCGGGAGCCGGGTTCTGCCCGAAGACGGTGGGGCCGATGAGGACGTTCCCACGGATCTTCCAGCGCACCGGACCCCGGTAGCCGTCCTTGTCCGCGGGCGGCTTGGTGAGGCTGTCCATCGCGGCCCGGTTCACGCCCTCGCCGCCGCGCGAGTGACCGACCAGGGAGCACACGCGACAGGTCGGCCCGCGCGGCCTTCCGTACGATCGCGGGTGCCTTGGTCCGTCCGGCGCCCGACCAGTCGGCCCAGCGGGCGAGGTGCTGACGTACCAGGGAGGAGCGGGCCTGGGTTCCGGCGTCCTGTGCCGCGTAGTCCTGCCCGTTGATGCCGTTGGCGGATATGGACACCGTCACATACCCCTGGGACGCCAGGAGTTTCTGGTCGTGCAGATAGCCGCGGTGGCTCGGTATCGGCTTCGAGCCGGTGGGGCAGGGCCACTCGCCGAGTGCCTCACCGTTCGCCCCTCCGGTGAAGCAGGTGGAGTGGCGGCCGTGCAGGAAGAGGGCCAGCGGCCGCTTGCCGAGGGCGCCGACGGGTGCGGTGACGGTCGCGCGCATCTCCACCGGGGCGGGGAAGTCGGGCAGTCGCACCGACTTCAGCGCGTACTCGCCGCTGACCGTGCGGTACCGGCCGGGGACACCGGGGTCCACGAGGTTGGCCGGCGGCAGGGCCGACGGCTCCGACGGCTTCGCCGGCCGCACCTGCTTCTCGGCGGACCGGCGCTTCGAGTCGGCCTTGACGCCCGCCTCGTCGAGGCGTCGCCCCGCGGCCCGCACCTGCAGGTCCTTCGCCGCCCCGAGCGTCACGCCTTCGAGACCGAGGCGGAAGGTGTGCCCGTCCCTGCCGGCCACGGGCCGGCCCAGGAGCCGGTCTCCGGAGTAGAACTCGACGGCGGCGTCGCCCATGGGCACGGGTCTGTTCGAGCGCCAGGTCAGCTGCTGACCGGATCTCTTGCCGGTGATCTGCCAGCCGGCCGGCAGGCCACGGTCGGGTCCGGGGCCCGGGCCGGCGGATGGGGCGGACGGGGTGGGATCGGCGGCCGGCTGGGCGTGCGCCACTCCTGGCGACCCCACCACCACCGCGAACAAGGCCGCAGTGGCGACCAATGTGCGCCGAGCATGGATCAACGTGCTTCTCCTCCGGATCGGCTCCTGCGCCCGGACACCACAGATGTCCCAGGTGTCCCGGGCGCCTCTTTCGTTCCTTGGGAGAAGATGAGAAAGAAGGGTCGTGGGGTTGCTCGAAATTGATCCCCTACGGCGTCAAATCGATCCATCCGCAGGGGAGTTGCCCGGCGTGCAAGCCCGGCGGGTCAGGACAGGATCTCGATGTAACCGTCGGTTCCGTGCACACGGATCCGCTGTCCGTCCCGGAGCAGCCGGGTGGCCTGCTCCACGCCCACGACGGCCGGCAATCCGTACTCTCGGGCGATCACCGCGCCATGGGTCATCAAGCCGCCCACCTCCGTCACCAGGCCCGCGATTCCGACGAACAGCGGCGACCAGCTGGGGTCCGTGAAGGCCGTGACCAGGATGTCGCCCGCCTCGAGGTCGGCGTCCGCCATGTCGAGGATGACGCGGGCCCTTCCTTCGATGGTCCCGGCGGAGACCGGCAGGCCGATCAGGGCGCCGTCCGGCACGTCGTCGCGCCGGTACGCCCCGGTGAGGGCCTCACCGTCCGAGGTGAGCACCCGGGGCGGGGTGAGCGCCTGGTACGACCGGAACGCCTCCTTGCGCTGCTCGATGAGCCTGCCGTCCACCCGGTTCGAGCGCACCGCGTCGTGGAACTCCTGGAACGTGAGGTAGAAGACGTCCTCCTGCTCAGGAAGTACGTCGGCCCGCACGAGGCGCTCGGCCTCCGCCAGCAGGGCCCGCTTGTAGACGAAGGAGCGGCTGACGATGCCGTACTTCGGGTACTCCCGGTACCCGATGAAGGTTCTGACCCGGTCGATCATCCGCTTCGCCTCTTCGGCCTTCCGCTCCCCGTCCGGCAGGGCCCGCAAGCGCGACAGCACGTCCTGTTCCTTCCTCGACGCCTTCTGCCGGCCTTCCTCGAAACGCCGCTCGGCGGCGCCCGGCTCGAAGTTCCTGACGTTGTCCAGGAT
This sequence comes from Streptomyces sp. NPDC057099, assembly GCF_042671245.1. Classification (NCBI taxonomy): domain Bacteria; kingdom Bacillati; phylum Actinomycetota; class Actinomycetes; order Kitasatosporales; family Streptomycetaceae; genus Streptomyces; species Streptomyces sp. NPDC057099. The sequence continues at coordinate 74,377 of NZ_JBHUTX010000025.1, read as the reverse complement.
CACGGGCACGATCGTGGTGGGACGCTCGCGCCAGCGCGGCCTCGTGATGTCGATCTCGCCGACGCAGCGCATGCCGTACCGGTCGAGGTAGGCCTCGATGGCGTCGCGCGCCTCGGTCCCGCCCGCGAGCTTCGGCAGTTCGTCCAGGAAGCCCTCGTCCTCGACGCCCTGCAGAAACGCCACCAGTTCCGGATACGGGCGGATCACGTCCGCGACGTCGAGCAGCGCCAGTCCCATCTCCGACGTGACGTTGTCGGGGGCGGACAGCGTGAGCGTGTCGGCCACGTTCTTCTCGCCCAGCCACTCCTGCAGCTTGTCGTTGAGCCACCAGGTGGCCTCCATCCCCGCCATGATCACCTGCATGCTCAGCGGATCACTGAGGACTCGCCTGTGTTCCTCGAAGGCCTCCAGCAGGAAGTCGAACAGCGCCGGTCCGCTCTGCGTCCGGATGTCCCGCTCCAGCGCGGCGACGGACGCCCGGCTGCGCTCGATCAGCTCGGTGACGACGGCCGGATCGGTCTCGATCGGGGCGGACGTGCCGCCGGCCGGCGGCCCGCCGGGACCCGCGTCCGGGAGCGACGGGACGAAGCCGTCGCGGTCGAGTACGGTCTCCAGAGCGTCCCTGGTGAGCGGATCGCCTTTCCCGATGACGTCCAGAAGGCCGGTACGGCTCGCGGGCGAGGCCAGGCGCCGCGTGACGTCGACGAACAGCCTCCCGGCGGCCTCCTGCATCGGCACCATCGCCATCAGCTGCCACATGGAGAGCCCCAGGGGCTTCATGGGGTCGGTCATCATCTGCTGATGACCGACGGAGACATAGACGTGATTCTCCTCGTCGCCGGTCTCGGGGACGGGGAACAGCGTCGTGATCGGCCGGCTCTGCACGATCTGGAAGTCATCGTCGACCAGGCACCATTCGATGTCCTGCGGGCGCCCGAAGTGCGCTTCGATCGACCGCCCGAGCCGCACGAGCCGCACGACCTGCGCATCCGTCAGCGCCGGCTGCTCCTGCCGCCGCGCGTCGACCGCCACTTCCTGCGTACCGCCGGCCGCCAGGGCCTGAATGGCACGCTCCTTGGCGGCGATGGTCTTGCCGACGACTTCGCCGTCCCGCACCTTGAAGACGTCCGGGTTCACCAGGCCGGAGACCAGGGCCTCACCGAGGCCGAAACCGGCGTCCACGGTGGCGACCTTCCGGTTGCCCGTGACGGGGTCGGCCGTGAACAGGATGCCGGACGCATGCGGGAAGACCATCCGCTGCACGACCACGGCCATGTGGACCGTGCGGTGGTCGATGCCGTTCCGCTGCCGGTAGGTCACGGCTCGCTCGGTGAACAGCGAGGCCCAGCACCGGCTGATGTGCTGGAGGATCGCCGTCGGCCCGACGACGTTGAGGTACGTGTCCTGCTGGCCGGCGAACGAGGCCGTCGGCAGATCCTCCGCCGTCGCGCTGGATCGGACGGCGCAGGCGGACTGCTCGCCGAGCTGGGCGAGTGCGCCGGTGATCGCCGCCGTGAGCTCGTCCGGGATGGCGATCCCTTCGATGGTCCGGCGAATCTCCGCGCTGAGTGTGCGGATCGCCTCCCGGTCGTCGGGGTTCAGGCGCGACAACTGGTCGAGCCGATCGTCGATGGACGGCGCGTCCGCCATGATCCGGCGGAAGGCGTCCGTCGTCACGCAGAAGCCGGCCGGAACGCGGATGCCGTCGATCCGCGACAGCCTGCCCAGGTGCGCGCCCTTGCCGCCGACGACCGCGACCTGCGCCTCGTCAATCTCCTGAAGGTCCCACACGTACTGCTCGATCATCGCGATACCTCCGAGGCGGTCGTGTCCCGTTCCGCTGCACTCGCCGACCGAATCACCGCGTCCCCCGTACATCGACTTCTCACGCGCACCGTGCTCCCCATATCCGCAGGTTGTGGCCTCGGCGGACGATTCTGTGCCACCACCCGGGCCTTGCCGCAAGCCCCCCGGTGCGCTATACGTTGAGAGAGGCAAGGAGAGAGTTCTCCTTGCCTTTGCTTTTTTCCGCCCGCTGGAACTGACAAGCCTCGCGCGCAGGACGCATCGTGGGAGGCAGGGCAGAGGGGGGTGAGCTGGTGCGTCCGGTGTTGTTGTTGGACGTGGACGGACCGCTGAATCCGTATGCCGCGAAGCCGCACCGACGGCCTGAGGGATACGAGACGCACCGGCTGCTGACACCTCGTTGGGAGGCCGCCGAGCGGCGTCGACTGACTGAGTGGGGGCTCCCCGACAAGCCGGTGAAACCGCTCCGCGTGTGGCTCAACCCGAGTCACGGTCCGGCCTTGGACGCGCTTCCCTTCGACCTGGTGTGGGCGACGACGTGGGAGGAAGAAGCGAATGGGTTCGTCGCACCGGTACTCGGATTGCCCGAACTGCCCTTCATCGCCTGGTCGTCGGCGCGGGGCGGGCCCGGTGGCGGTGTGTTCTGGAAGACACCGGAGATCGTCGCGTGGGCGCGAGGCCGGGCGTTCGCCTGGGTCGACGACGAGATCACGGAGGCGGATCGCGTCTGGGTGAAGGAGCACCACGACGGTCCCGCGCTGTTGCACTGGGTCGATCCCCGACGCGGCCTCGCCGACGGCGACTTCGCCGTGCTGAGGGCTTGGGCCGCCGGGTTGCGATGACGCCCACCAGTCGGCAGCCGGCCGCGACGTGGTCCACGCCGGGCGTCGGCTCGGATTGACGGATTCATCTCCACCCCCACTGGGCAGTGGGCCAGAGAATGTCATGAGCACGACTGCCTTCCCCCACAAGGAGGTCGATCATGCACGTCCGTACGCTGACCGGTGGCCTGGCCGCTGCCCTGGTGGTGTCCTTCGCCCTGGCCGGTGGCCAGGCTGTGGCCGCTTCCCCCGATGCGGAGAGCTCTTCACTCGCCGCCCGTGTTCTCACCTACGACGCCAGTGGCTCCGCTGAGTTCAGGAGCGCGGTCGACCGGGGCGCGGCGATCTGGAACGAGAGTGTCGACGCCGTCGAGCTGCGGCCGGCCACCGCCGGGCAACGCGCGAACATACGGGTCCTCGCGGACAACGGCTGGCCGCGTGCACTGCCCACCACCTTGGGCAACGGAACCGTCTACATCGGGCGGCAGGCCGTGGACCAGGGCTACAACACGATTCGTATCTCCGCCCACGAACTCGGACACATCCTGGGCCTGCCCGATCGCAAGCCCGGGCCGTGCTCGAGCCTGATGTCCGGCTCCACCGCGGGCACCGCGTGCACGAACCCCTATCCGAACGCGGCGGAGAAGTCAGAGGTCGAAGGGAACTTCGGCGGCGCGCTCGTCGGGCCGGCCCCGGCGGCACGTGGCGAGGTGATCGTGGACTGAAGCCTGCCGCACCACCCGTCGGACTCACAGCCGAACGCCCGCCCGCGAACCCGGTGCGGGCGTTCGCGCTGTCCGGCCGCCTCAGCCTTCAGCCGGGCTGCTCCGCGACCCCGACGTCCTGCCGTGCACGGCGATGCCCGTCACACCGTCAGTTCCAGTGCGGTGCCGACAGGTAGCCAGCGGAACCGTGCGCGGAGGTCGGCGGGGGCCCGTGCGAGTTCCGTCTCGACGGCGCGCCGGCCTTCGTGGAAGTGTGCCCACCCCTCGTAGTGGACGGGCAGTGCGGTGTGCGGGCGCAGCAGGCGGCACACTTCCCTCGCCTGCGACGCCGTCATCGTGTAGCGGACGGGTCCCGTCACGGGGAAGCGCACGCCGCCCAGGTGGAGCACTGCCGTACCGACGGTCAGGCGGTGCGCCAGCTCGCGTACACCGGCGTGGAGAACGGTGTCCCCGGAGATCCACAGCGCACCGTGTCGCTGGCCCTCCCAGCGCAGGGCGAATCCGGTCACGTCGCCGACGAGGGGACGGGACAGGGGCGGGCCGTGGCGGGCGGGAGTGGCGGTGACCTCGATCGTGGGGAGGCCGGGGCGTTCCAGGCGCCAGGTCTGCCAGGGGGCGAGACCGTGGGCGTTGCCGCCCAGGCGGCGTGCCCCGGACGGCGTGGTCAGTACGACGCGAGCCCCGGGCAGCAGGGCCCGCCCGGCGGTGTCCAGGTTGTCGGCGTGGTGGTCGTGGGTCAGCAGTACCGCGTCCAGCGGCGGGAGTTCGGACGGCTCGACCGCCGGGCCCGACATCTTGCGCGAGGAGGTGCTCCAGCCGAAGGAGTAGCGGTGGCCGGGAGGGTCGAAGGTCGGGTCCGTCGGCAGGCGCCATCCCGCCGCCTCGATCAGCGTGGTCGGGCCGCCGATGTGGGTGATGCGGGCCTCGCTCATGGGCGGAGTCCTTCCCTGCTTCTGGAGGCCGGAGGCGGCGGGGGCTGGGGACCAGGAGTCCGGGCGGCCGGTCGCCGCCCCGGACGTGTCGTCCACCGGACCCACGGTCCACCGGACCCACGGTCCACCGGAGCTGTGATCTGCCAGACCTGCGGTCTACCCGGCGTGCGCAAGCGCCCAGTCGAGGGCCTGGTCGGCGACCTCCTCCCAGCCGGGCGCCGCGGGCAGCAGGTGCGGCATCCCCGGGTACTCCCTCACCTCGGTGACCGTGTTCGACTTGTAGTGCCGGGCGTTGGACTGCTGCACCTTGGGCGGCATCAGGTGGTCCTTCTCGCCCGAGATGAACAGCAGCGGCGCACGGGCGTCGTTGTGGTAGTCGACGTATGTGCTCTGGTGACCGGGGCGCAGGGTGGCCAGGGCGCTGTCCCAGAAGATGGCGCCGGAGGCGGGGATCGCGTACCGCTCGTACAGCGCCTTCGACTCCTCCTCGGAGAAGGTGTTGGTGAAGGCGTAGTGCCACTGCTCGGCGGTCAGGCCGACCGCGCGATGCCGGTTGGCCGGGTTCTTCAGCACCGGGAAGGCCGCCTTGATCTGCGTCAGCGGCACGACGGCGACGCCCTCCGTGGGCGCGGAGCACATGGCCACCCCGGCCGCACCAAGGCCGCGGTCGAGCAACAGCTGGACGAACACGCCGCCGGCGGAGTGGCCGATCAGGACGGGCGGCTTGTCCAGAGCCCGGACCTCCAGCTCCAGGCTCCCGATGATCTCCTCTACGGTGACCTTCTCGATGGGCGTGGTGTCGGCGTTGAGGGACTCGACCTCCGCCTCGAAACCGGGGTAGGCGGGCGCGAGGACCCGGTAGCCGCGCTTCTTGTAATGGTCGATCCAGTGCTCCCAGCTGCGGGGGGTCACCCAGAAGCCGTGGATGAGGACGATGGTGTCCGGGGTGCTCATGGCTTGTCGTTCCTTCCGGAGGTCTCAGCGGGTGGCGCGGTACGCGGCCTCGATCTGCCGCACGACGGCATCCGGCCGGGACATCATCACGACGTGCGAGGCACCCTTCACTTCTACGGTCCTGCTGCCGGCCCGACCGGCCATGAACCGCTGAAGGGCGGGCGGAATGACACGATCGGCCCCGGCGACGACGTACCAGGACGGCAGGCTCTTCCACGCCGGTACGCCGCTGGGACCGGACAGTCCGCCCACGCTGCCGGGGCGCTGGGAGACCGCCATCACCCTGGTGGTGGCGCGTGGCAGGTCCTGGGCGAAGACGTCGTGGAACTTCGCCGGATCGATGGAGCCTTCGGCGTCGGTGCCGTCCGGCAGCGGACGGAGCACCAGCGCGTCCTCCAGCATGCTGCCGGGGAACATGCCGGCCAGCTGCAACGCGCTCTCGCCCTCGTCGGGCGCGAAGGCGGCGACGTAGACGAGCGCCTTGACGTGGTCGTGGCCCCGGGCGGCGTTGGTGATGACCTCGCCGCCGTAGGAGTGGCCGACGAGGATCACCGGACCGGAGAGGGCGGCGATGATGCCGGAGAGGTAGGTGGCGTCACCGGCCGGGTCGCGCAAGGGGTTGGCCGGGGCGAGGACCTGGTGACCGGCCTTGAGCAGCCGGGGAGTGACGGCGTTCCAGCCGGAGGCGTCGGCGAAGACGCCGTGGACGAGGACGACGGTCGCCTTGGAGCCCAACCGGTCGGCATGGGCACGGGTACCGGCCGCGGCGGGGGTGGCCGCGGCTCCGAGCGTCAGGGCGCCGCCCGCCGCGATCAGCCCGCCGAGCATGCTGCGGCGGGACCGGCCTTCGGGAATCATCGAGTGGTTCCTTCCGGAGTCAGGAGTCGAGGAAGTCGAGCAGGTCGGCGCCGAGCCGCTCCTTGTGCGTGTCCGTGATGCCGTGCGGAGCGCCCGGGTAGACCTTGAGCGTCGCGTTCTTGATGCGCGCCGCCGACGCCTTGCCGCCCACCTCGAACGGCACCACCTGGTCGTCGTCGCCGTGGATGACGAGGGTGGGGACGTCGATGGCGTCCAGGTCCCGGCGGAAGTCGGTGGCGGAGAAGGCGGCGACGCACTCGTGGGCGTTCCTGTGCCCGGACTGCAGGCCCTGGCGCCAGAACGCGTCGCGGATGCCCTGGGAGACGTCGGCGCCGGGGCGGTTGTTGCCGAAGAACGGCCCGTCGGCCAGATCGCGGTACAGCTGTGACCGGTCGGCCAGCGAGCCGGCTCGGATGGCGTCGAACACCTCGACCGGCACGCCGCCCGGGTTGTCGTCGGTCCTGAGCATCAGCGGCGGTACGGCGGAGACCAGGACGACCTGTGCGACGCGCGCGGTGCCGTGCCGGCCGACGTAGCGGGCGACCTCGCCGCCGCCCGTCGAGAACCCGACCAGGGTGACGTCGCGCAGGTCGAGGGTGTCGATGAGTGCGGCCAGGTCGTCGGCGTAGGTGTCCATCTCGTTGCCGTTCCAGGTCTGCTCGGAACGTCCGTGTCCACGTCGGTCGTGCGCGATCGCGCGGAATCCATGGGTGGCCAGGAGCAGTTGCTGGGCCTCCCAGCTGTCGGCGTTGAGCGGCCAGCCGTGGCTGAGCACGACCGGGCGTCCCTCGCCCCAGTCCTTGTAGTGGATCCGCGCTCCGTCGGCTGCGGTGACGAATGGCATGGGAACACTCCCGGTGGCAGGGGATCTTCCGGCTCATTGATCAGTGGCTCTGCGGAACGTGAAGCTTGGGTGAAGGGGAGCATGGCACGGGCGCCGGCCATCGGCTGTGCTCTGTGTGCCGGAGCCTTGTCCCTCTGTGCCACGACGTGCCACGACGCTCTCGGGCATCGCACCCGAGGTTGGACCGCGTACCGGAGCCGTCGAGTCAGGTGCCCGATGAACACAGCTTTGTCGCGCGTGGCCCCTACGCCGCAAACTGCTCCTCGGGGAAGCAGCGGCGACAGGCCGCTACCGCAGCCTGGGAGGCGCCGTGCTGGTTCTCGACACCGACGGCTTACCCGTCGCCGACCGCTACGAGGCTCTGCGCAACGTGGTCGCCCGGGAGGGCGGAGTCGACGCGGTCGAGGAGAACGAGCCGGCGGCGACGATGTGGAAGAGGCTCGAGATCTGGCACATCGGGCCGCTCACCCTGTTCGACACCCGGGGCACGGGCGCGCGCTTCGTGCGTTCCTACCGCAAGGCCCGACGCGAACTGGTGGACACCGTCTCGGTCATGACGCAGGCCGAAGGGTTCGGCACGGGCGCCTTCGGCTGCGACGGATTCCAACGGCGCCTGGGGCCGGACGGCGTCGGCCTGACGCCCCACATGGTCGCGTCACACGAGTACGGATGGTCGGGCACCGGCCGCTCGGTGGCCTTCTCGGTCGACATCGCCCATCTCGCCCTGCCCGTCGACACGGTGCGGGCCGCCGTCCCTCTGCTGCACCACAGCCCCGTCGAATCGCTGCTGGTGCAGCACATCCGCGGACTGCGCCGGCACGCGGACCGGTTCAGCGGCGGCCCCGAGGCGGAAGCCCTCGCCGCCGCGACCGTGCAACTCACCCGGGCTCTGATCGTCTCGGCCGCCGGAGACGACCCCACACGCCGGAACGTGGCGCAGGAGACCCTGTTCACACGCATCCTGGCCTACCTCCGCGCCCATCTCACCGAGCCGGATCTCACGCCGCAGCGTGTCGCCCGGGTGCACGGCATCTCCGTGCGCACCCTCTACCGGCTGTGCGAGGAAGGGGGACTGAGCCTCGAAAAATGGATCATCCGCCGTCGGCTCGAAGGCGCCCGTGAGGACCTGGCCGCTGCGGAACAGGCTCATCGCACCGTGGAAGCCATCGCCCGCTCCTGGGGCTTCGCCCATCCCGCCCACTTCTCCCGCCGCTTCCGCGAGACCTACGGCACCAGCCCCAGCGAATGGCGACGCCACTCCCGAGCCGACCTCTCCCGCCGTGCGACGCCTCCACGGTGAGCAGCGTCCGGCAGGCGGCGGTGTCCGGGGGGTCGCCGACGGCGCGACCGTCCGCCTCGCCGAGGGATGAGAGACCCGCACCTGCCGCGCGCGTGGAGGCGCACCGGCGCCCGCCGCAAGCCCGAAGCACGCTGCCGACGGCGTCAGTCAGGAGAGTCCCGATGCCCGGAACACCGCGTGCACCGTCTCGTCGTCGATGCGGTGGCCGAGCCGTTCCAGGACCTCCGTACCGTGGCGAAGTGTGCCGCGCTCCAGGGAGCGGCGGACGCCCGTGTCGAGTTCGTGCCAGAGCAGGGGGTTGGCCGTGAGGATGCGGGGGTCGAGTTCCAGGCGGTGGCCGTGGACGTCGCGCAGGACCAGGTGGGAGGAGATGCCGTCGTACTGGCGTACGGAGGTCAGTGCGTCCGTGCGGACGACGAGGCGCCGCCGGGGCGTGCGTACGGCCAGCCAGCCGGGGCCCGCGCTGACCTGAGGCGGCAGCAGGACGGCCAGCACCGTGGCCGATAAGACGCCCCAGAGCAGGGCGCGGAGGAGCGTCAGGCTTCCGCCGTCCCAGTCGACCAGAAGGAACATGGCGTAGAACACCAGGGCCCAGCCCACCGCGAGCCGCGCACCGTCACGCCAGTGGCGGTCGCCGACCGGGGCCGTCGGTGAGCTCCGTTCCATGTCTCCGAAAGTAGGCGGCCGTACGGGCGCTGTGACCACCGCCTACGGGGTTCTGGCGCCGCGCGGGCGAATATTGACGGGTTTCCGACGCGCTCGGCGGGGTCTGTCGATCCGTCGGCCGGCTGCCTATGCTTCATGACGTTCCGGAACTCAGACCTCCGTACCGTCGACCGGAAGGGCTCCATGGAGAGGCTCCGCAGCGCGCAGTGGTACGAGGGACAGGACCGAAACGCCTACATACACCGGGCCTGGATGCGACGCGGAGTACCGGGCGACGCCTTCACCGGCCGGCCCCAGATCGCGATCGCCAACACCGCCTCGGATCTGACTCCTTGCAACGCGCACCTGAACGAGGTCGCGGCCTCGGTCCGCAACGGCGTGTACGAGGCGGGTGGCATTCCGCTCGACCTGCCCGTGGTGTCGCTGGGGGAGACGCAGGTGCGGCCCACCGCCATGCTGTGGCGGAACATGGCGGCGATGGCCACGGAGGAGATGCTCAGGGCCAACCCCATCGACGGCGTGGTCCTGCTCGGCGGCTGTGACAAGACGATCCCGTCGCTGCTCATGGCGGCGGCCTCGGTGGACCTGCCCGCGGTCGTGGTTCCCGGCGGGCCCATGCTCAACGGCACTTTCCGCGGCGGCCTGCTGGGCTGCGGCACCGGTGTGTGGAAGCTGTCGGAGGAGGTCCGGGCGGGCACGCTCTCCCAGGAACAGTTCACCCGCTCCGAGTCGGCGATGATCCGCAGCCGCGGCCACTGCAACACCATGGGCACGGCCTCGACGATGGCGCTGGTGGCGGAGGCGCTGGGCACCGTCGTGCCGGGTACCGCGGGCATCCCCGCCCCCGACAGCCGTCTGCTGGAGGCCGCGCACCACACCGGTCGACTGGCGGTGGACATGGTGGGCGCCGACCGGCGACCGGGGACGTTCCTGACCGAGGCGTCCTTCCGGAACGCGATCGTCGCGCTGGCCGCGATCGGCGGCTCGACCAACGCCGTCGTCCATCTCCTGGCCATCGCGGGCCGGTTGGGCATCGACCTGACCCTCGACGACTTCGACCGCATCGGCTCCCGGGTACCGGTCCTGGTGGACCTCCAGCCGGCCGGGCGTTTCCTCATGGAGGACTTCCACCGTGCCGGCGGGCTGCTCGCCGTCCTGCGCGAGGTGCGCGACCTGCTGGATCCCGACGCGCTGACCGTCACCGGCAGGCCGTTGGCCGACTTCCTCGACGACGCCGGGATCTGGGACGGCGAGGTCATCCGTACCCGTGCCGAACCGCTGTTCGCCGAGGGCGGCATCGCCGTCCTGCGCGGCAATCTCGCCCCCGACGGCGCGCTCGTCAAACCGGCCGCCGCCTCCCCGCATCTGCTCCGGCACCGCGGCCGGGCCGTCGTCTTCGACTCCGTCGAGGACTTCCACGCCCGTATCGACGACCCTGAACTCGACGTGGACGCCGACTCCGTCCTCGTTCTGCGCGGCTGCGGGCCCAAGGGCTACCCGGGCATGCCCGAGGTGTCGAACATGCCCCTGCCGAAGAAGCTGCTGGAACAGGGGGTGCGTGACATGGTCCGGGTCTGCGACGGCCGGATGAGCGGCACGGCGTACGGCACGGTCGTCCTGCACGTGGCCCCCGAGGCCGCGGCCGGCGGCCCGCTCGCCCTCGTACGGACCGGTGACTTCATCACCCTCGACGTCGAGGCCCGCCGGATCGACGTCGACGTCCCCGCCGACGAACTCGCCCGCAGAAGCCCGGGCAAGGCCACCGTCACCGGCTTCGCCAACCCCCGGCGCGGCTGGGAACGCCTCTACGTCGACCACGTCCTCCAGGCCGACACCGGCGCCGACCTCGACTTCCTCGTGGGCTCCAGCGGCTCCGAGGTGACCCGCGAGTCGCACTGACACCGGGTCACCTCAGGGCATCACCAGGTCACGGGCAACTCGGTGACACCGCCGGTGAGGGTGGTACGGACCTCCAGCTCGTCCAGCTCCTTGGCGAGCCGCAGACCGGGCAGCCTGCGCGCCAGGGTGGCGAACACGATGCGCAGTTCCACACGGGCCAGGCTCGCGCCGATGCAGAAGTGCACGCCGTGGCCGAAACCCAGGTGGTTGCGTTCGGAGCGGTCGGGATCGAAGGTCTCGGCGTCGGAATAGACGGAGGAGTCGCGGTTGGCGGCGTTGATCGACAGGACCACGGCGTCGCCGCGCCGGATGGTGACGCCGGCGACGTCGACATCGGTGTGGGCGTAGCGCAGCAGGCCGAGGTCGCCGGGCGCGCCCAGGCGCATGATCTCCTCGACGGTGGCGTTGACCCGGGCGTCGGGGTCGGCGGTCAGGGTCTGCCACTGGTCGGGACGGGTGAGCAGGAAGAGCGTGCCCAGGCCGATGCGGTTGACCGTGGTCTCGTGCCCGGCGAACAGCAGCCCGACGCAGAGCTGGATCATGTCGGCGTAGTCGTAGTCCGCGTCGGTGCTCTGCGCGTGGACGAGGTCGGAGATCACGTCCTCGCCCGGCCGCGCGCGTTTCGTCTCGGCGAGTCCCGTCATGTACTCGTTGAACTCGTCCCGCGCCCGGTGCGCCGCGTCGCCGATGGCGTAGTTGGACATGCGCTCCGACAGTGACGCGAAGCGCTCGCGGTCGCTCTCGGGCACCCCGAGCAGCCGGCAGATGACCGCGACCGGCAGCGGGAAGGCCAGCCCGGCCTGCAGATCGACGACACCGTCGCCGGCGGCGGCATGCTCGGTGAGCAGCTGGTCGACGCAGTCGTCGACCAGCTGCTGGACATGGTCGGTGAGCATCCGCATCCGCTTGGCCGAGAACGCCGGGGTCAGCAGCCGGCGCATCCGCGTGTGGTCGGCCTCCTCGGTGTCGTAGTTGCCGGTGGGTCCGTCCAGTACGGCGGCGGACGTCAGGCGTGAGGCACGTTCCGGTTCGGGGTGGGAGCGGCCCAGCCGTTTGTCGCTGAGCAGGTCGCGGACCTCCTCGAAGCGGGTGACCAGCCAGGCGGGGTCCCCGGCCGGTGTGGTGACCGGCGTGACGGGCGCCTCCCGGCGCAGCACGTCGTACAGAGGCGCGAGGTCGAGCACGTTCGGCCTCGGGAAGGGCAGTTGCTGACGCTCGGCGGTCACGCTCATGGCGCTCCTCCTGTGATCTCAGAATTCGATCTTCGAGCCGCCCCGACCGTAGCAGTTTGTTGGCAGTAACTGTCATTAAAGTTTCGGACAGTCATCCCATGTCGCGGGCATGTTTAGATCGCCTGATGGAGGACTTCGTGGCGGACAGCGGGCGCGTGCCCCGCCGGGGGCGGCCGCCGGTGAGCGATGAGCAACGAGGGCGGCAGCGTCTCGACATCTCCCGTCACGCCGTCCGGCTGTTCGCCGAGCAGGGCGTGGCCGCCACGTCCGGCGAGCAGATCGCGAAAGCCGCCGGCGTCTCCGAACGCACGCTGTGGCGCTACTTCTCCACCAAGGAGAGCTGCGTCGAGCCGCTGCTCACGCGGATGATCGACGCCTTCCGGACGGTGCTGCACGCCTGGCCGCCCGAACTCGGCCTGATCGAGCACCTGCGCGCGGCCTACCAGCCCGTCATCGACTCGTCGTCCGGCGCGGATGTCGAGGCGGTGCTCGCGGTGGTCCGGCTGACCCACGACGAACCCGCGCTGCGCGCCGCCTATCTGGTGCTCCGGGAGCGTGCGGAAGAGACGTTCACCGAGGTGCTCGCCGAACGCATGGGCATGCGACCCCATACGTTCGACGTCCGGGTACAGGCCGCCGTGATGAGCGCCGTGCTCAAGGCCGCGGCCGACGATTTCGCCCGTGAGACAGCCGGCCGAGGCATCACCCCGGAAGCGCTGGAGGGGCATCGCGACCGCCTCGCCGACGCACTCGGGTTGGCCACCCGGGGGCTCTCGGGGCAGTAGCGCCGCGTACTAGCGAGCCGGGTCGCCGTCGTACTCGCGGCGGGCCCGGTCGACCTTGTCCAGGTTGCCGGCCGCCCACTCGGAGAGATGCGCGAAGAGCGGGGCGAGGCTGCGGCCGAGTTCGCTGATCTCGTACTCGACGCGAGGGGGGACCTCCGGGTGGTACGTGCGCACGACCAGCCCGTCGCGTTCCAGTTGGCGCAGTCGCTGGGTCAGCACCTTCGGAGTGATGCGGGCGATGCGCCGTTGCAGTTCCACGAAGCGCTGCCGGCCGTGGGCGTGCAGGGTCCACAGGACGGGTGTGGTCCACCGGCTGAAGACGATGTCGACGACCGGCGAGATCGGGCAGGCGAGCACCAGTTCGGTCGTGCTGTCGGCTGCGGTCGGTGCGGCGTCGTCGGCCATGCGCTTCCCTCTCGGACAGTCACTTTCCTGTAGGTACCTACTTTACTTCCGGTGTTAGCGTCCCCCTGTCTCGCCCGGCCATCGGGCGGCGCCAACCACAAGCAAAACAGGGGGAGTTACTCATGATCGTAGTGACGGGAGCGACCGGCAACGTCGGCAGTTCACTCGTACGGACGCTCGCGGCGGCCGGTGAGCGGGTGACCGCGACGTCCCGGAGCATCACCGACGCGGACGTTCCGGAGGGCGTCCGGCATCGCAGGGCGGACCTGACCGACGCCGAGAGCCTTCGCCCGCTTCTCGACGGCGCCGACGCGCTGTTCCTGCAGAACGGCGGGCCCAGCGCCCACCTGCTGAACCCCCGGCACATCCTGGACGTCGCCAAGGCCGGCGGAGTCGAGCGCGTCGTGCTGCTGTCCTCGCAAGGAGTCGCCACGCGGCCGGAGTCGGCCTCGCACGGTGGAGTGGCACGCGCCATCGAGGACGCCGTGCGGCAGTCGGGCCTGGACTGGACCGTCCTGCGCCCCGGCGGTTTCCACTCCAACATGTTCGCCTGGGCCGAGTCGGTGTGCACCGACAGGACCGTCGCCGCGCCGTTCGCCGATGTCGGCCTGCCCACGGTCGACCCGGGCGACATCGCCGAGTCGGCCGCCGTGACGCTGCGCCAGAGCGGACACGCCGGCCGGATCTACGAGCTGACCGGGCCCGCGCTCGGCACGCCGAGGCAACGAGCCGAATCGATCGCGGACGCGCTCGGCGAACCGGTCCGCTTCATCGAGCAGACCCGTGACGAGGCCCGGGCTCAGATGCTCCGGTTCATGCCCGAGGCCGTGATCGAGACGACGCTGGCCATCCTCGGCGAGCCCACGCCCGCCGAGCAGCGGATCAGCCCCGACGTCGAACGGGTCCTCGGCCGCGCGCCCCGCACCTTCGCGGCGTGGGCTCGACAGCACGTCGCCGCTTTTCGGTGAGGCTGTGACGGCCTCCGCCGTTGCCGCCCCTGGTTCGGGTCAGGCGTCGGTCCGCTCGTAGGCACTGATGACGTAGCGGGCCTCGTCGTCGATCGCGTTCTTCTCCCGGTCCAGGGAGATCCGCACCGGGCGACCGTCGGCGGCGTACTCCGCCTCGGCGGCGCTCTCTCCTTCGCTGGACTTGAGTGTGGAGGTGTATGCGGAGGGCTCCTGCCAGGGGGCGTGGCTCGGCGCCTGCGTGCTCGCCGGTGTGCCGGTGCCGCAGGCGGCGGCCGCGCAGACCACCCCTCCGATCAGTACGGCACGGGCAGCGAGAGGCGCGGCAGTCATATCGGAGGTCCCTTCGAAGACGGCTACCGCTATGACGCCGGCCGCCCGGGGAACGTTCGGCATCACCGTCGAGACGGCCCGGCCCTGGTCAGACAGGGAGGACGAAGGGAGGGTGCGCACCGTTGAGGAAGTAGTCCCCGACATCCCGGAGCCGGTGGGCGACGGGCTCGTACAGGGTGTGCGTGCGCGCATTGCGCCAGAAGCGGTCGAAGCCCAGCCGTGCGGACGCGGAGCGGACGCCGATGATGTCGAGGGCGCGGGCGGTGGACTCCTGCACGGCCTTGGACGCGGCGGCTTCGGCCATGGCCACGAGGACGGAGATCTCCGCGTACTCCTCGTAGCCGAGGTCCTCGCCGCGTGCCAGCCCGTCGTGCACGGCATCCCGCGCCTGGTCGGCGAGTGCGGACGCCGAGCGGGTGAGCACGGTGAGTTCCCCGTACGCGGTCAGCACCTGCGGGTCCTGGGGCGAGCCGACCGGCCAGTCCGGGTGCCAGTGGGAGTGGCCGGTCCTGCTGTACTCACGGGCTTCGGCGAGAACGCCCTCGGCCATGCCGAGACGGAGCTGCACCGACAGGAGACGCCCGACCGGTGACACCAGAGCGGTCAGGGGCGAGAGGACGTCCTCGTCCGCGGCCAGGGAGCCCAGCACATCGTCGGCGGAGACCGGTACGGCGTCGAACTCCACGCTCCCGCCCGCCGCGAGCCGCTGCCCGAAGGGGTCGGCGTCGCCGTCGATCACCACGCCCGGGAGGCCGGGATCGACCACGACGGCGAGCGGCTCGCCGGTGTCGGCCCGTACCGCCCGCACGGCGAGCCGGTCGGCGACCAACACGCCGGCGGCGTAGCTCTGCCGGCCGTTCAGCGCATACCCCCGTGCGTTCCTGACGAGTGACAGAACCGGTTCCTGACGCGCCAGACCACCGCCCCAACACCACTGCTCCGCCGCGGAGCGCCGCTCCAGCCGGGCGGCGAGAGCGGGCTCGGTGAAGAACCGGGCGCTCCACGACATGAAGTAGTGGCAGCCGAGCAGTTGGCCGATGGCGCCGTCGGCCGCTGCGATCTCCCGGACCACGGTGTACGCCGTGGGCCAGTCCTCGCCGCCGCCCCCGAGCCCGTCCGGTATCAGGAGCGTCAGCAGGCCCGACTCGCGCAGCCGGGACACCTCGTCGAACGGGGGCTTGCCCGCCTGGTCCCTGGCCACCGCGTCCGTGGCCAGATCATCCGCCGTCTCACGGGCCACGTGCAGCCAGTGCGTACGTCCGGGCCCGGTCGGCGCAGGGGCTGGGCCCATGGCAGAGATCTCCTCAACATGTGTGGGGCATGCGTCATCCTGCGCAGCGGCCCGAGGCACCGTCAACACTTTCCTAGTAATTCTATAGGGAATGTAGGGAACGTGGACGGCGATATGCGGCCAGCCGGGCCCTCAGCCTCTGCACGGGCGTCGGCGGCAGAGCCCGCGCCGCGCCCCGCGCGTAGTGGCGCTCGACATAGAACTGCCCCACGCTGAGCACGGTGGTGACGGCGATGTACCAGAGCGTGGCGACCATCAGCAGCGGGATGACCTGGTACGTCTGGTTGTAGACCAACTGCGCCGAGTACAGCAGGTCGTGCACGGCCAGCACACTGACGATGCTCGTGCCCTTCAGGGTGCCGATCAGCATGTTGCCGGCGGTCGGCACGATGGAGCGCATCGCCTGCGGCACCACGATCCGGCGCAGGGTGCGTGCCCTGCCGATGCCGAGGGCCTGGGCCGCCTCCGTCTGGCCGGAGTCGACCGAGAGGATGCCGCCGCGCACCACCTCCGCGGCGTAGGCGGCCTCGTGCAGCGTCAGCCCGATGACGGCGGTGAGGGCCGGTCCGAGCAGGTTCACCGTTTTGACGGTGACGAACTGCGGGCCGAACGGGATACCGAGTCCGAGCGTCGGGTAGAGGGCGCCGATGTTGAACCAGAACAGCAGCTGCACCAGCAGCGGAGTGGACCGGAAGATCCACACGAAGCCCCAACTCAGCGTGGCCAGCACGGGGTTGTCGGACAACCGCATCACGGCCAGCGGAATGCCCAGCAGGAAGCCGAGCACCATCACCACACCGGTCAGCCACAGCGTGAGGAGCAGCCCGTCGAGCACGGCGGTACTCGTGAAGTACTGGCCGACCACCTCCCACTGGAAGGCGCGGTTGCGGACGACGGAGTTGACCGCCATCGCGAAGAGCAGCAGCGCGACGGCCGCGGACAGCAGGCGGCCGACACGCCGGCGCGGCACGATCCGCGGGAGATCGTCGTCGGGTCCTCGGCCCGGAATCCGGCCGGACGATGCTGTCGGACGCCCCGCGGACGCGGCGGGTGCGGAGTCGGTGAGATCAGGCGGCGAGACCATCGGAGGGATCTCCAGGGAGGGAGGCGCGGCATGGGTACGGAACCGGAGTCCCGGTCGGGCGTCATCACGCTCGCCGCGTCCCTCAACGCGGTGCGCCCGATCGTAAGGGTCCGACACACGCGGGTGTCAACCACGTACCGGGACCGCGCAACTCCCGTCCGGCATCCGAGCCGTGGTTGACGAACAGCGAGATGTCCTGCTCAAGTAGTCGCATGAATGCCGGACAGCGCCTGGTCAGCCGGGTCCACATCGACTTCGGTCGAGTGTGGTCCGCGGCGTGTTGCGCCTGACACGGCAGCGGGCCGTCTGACCGGCCCTTCCCTCCCTCGGTGCCCCCGTCGCGGGCCGAGTCTCTCTCCTGACACGCGCTGCCGTCGCATCGCTCCGCCCGGGGCCTGT
Organism: Streptomyces sp. NPDC057099; assembly: GCF_042671245.1. Classification (NCBI taxonomy): domain Bacteria; kingdom Bacillati; phylum Actinomycetota; class Actinomycetes; order Kitasatosporales; family Streptomycetaceae; genus Streptomyces; species Streptomyces sp. NPDC057099. The sequence continues at coordinate 57,078 of NZ_JBHUTX010000025.1, read as the reverse complement.
ACCCCGGCGTCATCACACCTGATCACCACCTGGTTCCCCACGCCCTGAGGCGCCGTCACACCCGGCCGCCCCGAGGGCGTGCCCCGCCGTGTCTCCGTCCGAACTCGGCGTGTCATCAGAGGACTTGAGAAAGGCCATACCCATGCCCGTGGAGTTTCTCGGCATCGCCGCCACCCACGACGGTTCCGAAACCACCCCGCGCTCCGGCGCCGCCTTCGACAAGGAGTACACGCTCCGGCTCGCCCGCGCGCACGAGGACCACGACTGGGACCGGGTGCTGTTCGCCTACGGCTCCGGATCGCCGGACCCGGCGCCGGCCGCCGCCTACATCGCGAGCAGGCTGGACCGGCTCCAGATCCTTCTCGCGCACCGGCCCAACGTCTCGTACCCGACCTTCGCCGCGAAGACCTTCGCCACCCTCGACCAGATCAGCGAGGGCCGGCTGACCGTGCACTTCATCACGGGCGGCAACGACCACGAACAGGGTCGCGAGGGCGACACCCTCACCAAGGACGAGCGCTACGCACGCACCCGCGAGTACATCCGGATCGTCAAGAAGATCTGGACCACGCACGAGCCCTTCGACCACGAGGGCGAGCACTACCGCTTCCACGACTTTGTCAGTGACGTCTTCCCGGTCCAGCAGCCGCGCCCGAACGTGTCCTTCGGCGGCTCGTCACCCGCCGCGTACGCCGCCGGCGGAGCAGAGGCCGACGTCTACTGCCTCTGGGGCGAGCCCCTGGCCAAGACCGCGGAGCAGATCGAGACGGTGAAGGCGGCGGCGAAGGCGGCGGGCCGCACCGACCTGCCGCGCATCCAGGTGGCCTTCCGCCCGATCATCGCCCCGACCGAGGAACTGGCCTGGGAGAAGGCCCACCGCACGGTCGGCGCGATCAAGGCCCGCAAGGAGCGGGGCGAGGCGATCACCAAGCGCCACAACGGACTCGCCCAGCCGCAAAACACCGGCTCGCAGCGGCTGATCGCCATCGCCGAGGCGGGGGAGCGCTACGACCGCGCCCTGTGGACCCCGACGGCCGCCGCGACCGGCGGCGCGGGCAACTCCAACGCCCTGGTCGGCACCCCGGAGACGGTCGCCCAGGCCCTCCTGGACTACTACGACCTCGGCGTCGACATCCTCTCCGCCCGCGGCTACGACCTGCTGGGCGACGCCATCGACTTCGGACGGCACGTGATCCCCATCGTCCGCGAGGAGGTCGCCAAGCGCGACGCAGAGCGTGCGGCCCGCGGGACACAGACCCTCGCGGCGGTGAACGCATGACCTCCGCACCGGAACTGACGTCCCTTCACGTCCCGGTCTCCGATCCCCGCGTCGAGCCACTCCTGCGCGAGCTCGGCCACGAGTACTCCAGACGCTACGGCGGGGACGCGCACGCCGAGATGGCCCGCTATCCCGACGAGGAGTTCACCGAACCGCACGGCGGTCTGCTCATCCTGCTCCTGGAGCACGGCGAGCCCGTCGCGGGCGGCGCCTTTCGCCGGTACGACACCACCACGGCCGAGCTGAAGCGGATCTGGAGCCACTCCGCCCACCGGCGGCGCGGTCTGGCCCGGCGCGTCGTCGCCGAGCTGGAGCACGAGGCGGCCCTCCGCGGCTACCGCCGGATCTACCTCACCACGGGCCCGCGCCAGCCCGAAGCCCGCGGCCTGTACCTGGCCACCGGCTACACACCCCTGTTCGACACCGAGGCCGACCCGGAGACCATCGGCCCGCTGCCGTTCGAGAAGCACCTCGGAGAGGCCCTGAAGCCGTGAACACTCGCACGATCAGAACCCGTCCGCGCGGCGCCGCCGCCCTCGCACTGCTGCCCCTCCTGGCGCTGACCGCCTGCGGCTCCGGCGGCACCCCCGGCACCACTCCCGCGGGCGCCCAGGCGTCCCCCGCGCCCACCGACGACCCGGTCGCCGCCGTACGCAAGGTGGACTTCGCCGCCGCCCTGCTGCCCGCCGACGTCCGCAAGGCGGGCACCCTGCGCATCGGCAGCTCCGTCGGATTCCCGCCCGGGGCCTACTACCCGAACGGCCCGGGCAAGGCGCCCGCGGGCCAGGACATCGACATCGCCGACGCGGTGGCCAAGGTCCTCGGTGTGAAACCGGCGCGCCAGGACGCCTCCTTCGAGACGATCCTGCCCGCCCTCGGCAGCGGCAAGTTCGATGTCGGCACCGGCAACTTCGGTGTCACCACCCAGCGCCTGAAGACCGTCGACTTCGTCACCTACATCAACGACGGCCAGGGCTTCGCCGTGAAGAAGGGCAACACCACACTCAAGAAGAAGGTCACCGACCTGAAGCAGCTGTGCGGGCTGACCATCGGCACCGGCGCCGGCACCACCTTCGAGACGACCCTCACCGCGCAGAAGGACGTCTGCGCCAAGGCCGGCAAGGAGCCGTACGAGGTGAAGGTCTACTCGGAGAACGCCGCGACCCTCACCGCGCTCCAGCAGGGCCGCATCGACGTGATCATGTCGACCATCAACGGCCTGCGCTACCAGGCGTCCCAGCCCGCCTCCCAGACCACCTTCCTCGGCGAGTACCACCGCCTCGACGTCGGCTTCGCCTTCCGCAAGAACTCCCCGCTCACCAAGGCCTTCCGGGCCGCCGTCGACGTGCTGATCAAGGACGGCACCTACGCCCGGATCCTCGAGAAGTGGGGCACCTCCGCCTCCGCGATCGACGCGTCGCAGATCAACCCGCCCGAGCACAGGTGACCCATGAGCAGCGACACCATCACAGAACCGGCCCCCCGGCTGGTCGAAGACCCGGCCGAACTGAAGGTCGTCCCCACCCGCCACTACGCCCGCTGGGCCGCCGGCGCCGCCGTGCTCGTACTGATCGCCCAGTTCGTCCACGGCCTCGCCACGAACCCCGTCTGGGAGTGGAACGTCTTCCGCGACTACGTCTTCTCGGAGACGATCGTCCAGGCGGTGTGGGTGACCCTCCAGCTCACCGCCTACGCCACCGTCCTCGGCTTCCTCCTCGGCACCGTGATCGCCTTCATGCGGCTGTCGCGCAGCCCGCTGCTCTCGACCGTCGCCTGGACCTACATCTGGATCTTCCGGTCGATCCCGATGATCGTCCAGCTGGTGTTCTGGTTCAACCTCAGCGCCCTGTACAAGGAGCTGGGCCTCGGCATCCCCTTCGGCCCGGTGTTCTGGTCCGTCGACAGCAACACCCTCATCGGCACCATCGGCGCCGCCGTCATCGGACTGACCCTGCATCAGGCGGCCTACGCGGCCGAGATCGTCCGCGGCGGTGTCCTCGCCGTCGACCAAGGACAGCTCGAAGCAGCCGCCGCGCTCGGCATCCCCCGGCTGCGGCAGATCCGCCGCATCGTCCTGCCGCAGGCCATGCGCGCCATCCTGCCCACCGCCGGCAACGAGATCATCGGCCTGCTCAAAGGCACCTCGGTGGTCTACGTGATGTCCATCGGCGAGCTCTTCTACCAGGTCCAGGTGATCTACGGCCGCAACGGCCGGGTCATCCCGCTGCTGCTCGTCGCCACCGCCTGGTACGTCGTCCTGACCTCCCTGCTGTCCATCGCCCAGTACTACATCGAACGCCGCTACGCCCGGGGCGCCGACCGCACCCCGCCGCCCACCCCGTTCCAGCGCGCCCGGCGCCTCGTGACGAAGGAGAGCTCATGAATGCCGTCATGGTCGACGTCCACGGCGTCCACAAGAGCTTCGGCCCCCTGGAGGTGCTGCGCGGCGTCGACCTGGAGGTCCGCGCCGGCGAGGTCACCGTGATCCTCGGCCCGTCCGGCTCCGGCAAGTCCACGCTGCTGCGCACCATCAACCACCTGGAGAAGGTCAACAGCGGCTGGGTCACCATCGACGGCGAGCTCATCGGCTACCGCCGCTCGGGCAACAAGCTGCACGAGCTGAAGGAGAAGGACGTTCTGAAGCAGCGGACCAACATCGGGTTCGTCTTCCAGAACTTCAACCTCTTCCCGCACCTGACCGTGCTGGAGAACCTCGTCGAAGCGCCCGTCTCCGCGCTGCGCCGCCCGCGCAAGGAGGCGGAGGAGACCGCCCGCCGGCTGCTGGAGCGGGTCGGGCTCGCCGACAAGACCGACGCCTATCCACGGCAGTTGTCCGGCGGACAGCAGCAGCGCGTCGCCATCGCCCGCGCACTCGCCCTCGAACCCAAGGTGCTGCTCTTCGACGAACCCACCTCGGCGCTCGACCCCGAACTGGTCGGCGAGGTCCTCGACGTCATCAAGGACCTCGGCCGCACCGGCACCACCATGATCGTCGTGACGCACGAGATCGGCTTCGCCCGCGAGGTCGCCGACACGGTGGTCTTCATGGACGGCGGAGTCGTCGTGGAACAGGGCCCGCCCTCGGCCGTCCTCGACGCCCCGCGGCACGAGCGCACCCGCGCCTTCCTCTCCAAGGTCCTCTGACACCCCTTCCGTTACGCACGCTACGCACGCAAGGAGCACCACCGTGGCCACCCTCGCCGCCCGCCGCACCACCGCCGCAACGCTCGGCCTCGCCACCGCCCTCGTCCTCGCCGGCTGCGCCAACCCCACCGACGGCGGCACCACCGAGGTCGCGGCCGAGCACGGCAGCAAGACGCAGATCAACATCAGCCCCGACCAGAAGCGCATCACGACCGGCAAGGTCGACTCCATAGCGGCGGAAGTCCCGGAGAAGATCCGCAAGAGAGGCACCCTGGAACTCGTCTCCTCGGCCGGCTCCGCCGCACCGCTGACCTTCTACGCCACCGACAACAAGACCGTCATCGGCGTCGAGCCCGACCTCGCCCACCTCGTCGCCGACGTACTCGGCCTCAAGCCACACATCAACACCGTGTCGTGGGAGAACATCTTCGTCGGCCTCGACAGCGCCAAGTACGACGCCGGCCTCAGCAACATCACCGTCACCGAGGAACGCAAGGAGAAGTACGACTTCGCCACCTACCGCGAGGACAACCTCGGGTTCGCGGCCAAGAAGGGCAGCGGCCTGAAGATCACCGGGCCGAAGGACGTGGCGGGCAAGACCGTCGCCGTGAGCAGCGGCACCAACCAGGAGAAGCTGCTGGTCGAGTGGTCGGCACAGAACAAGAAGGCCGGCCGCGAGCCGGTGGACATCAAGTACTACCAGAACGAGAGCGACACCTACCTCGCCCTCCAGTCCGGCCGGATCGACCTCTACCTCGGCCCCAACCCGACCGCCGCCTACCACGCGGCCACCAGCGGGAAGACGGAGGTCGTCGGCACCTACTCCGGGGCCGGCGCGGGCCTCCAGGGCCTCATCGCGGCCACCACCAAGAAGGACAGCGGGCTGGCCGAGCCGCTCGCCGACGCGATCAACCACATCATCGACAACGGCACCTACGCGAAGGTGCTGAAGCGCTGGGGCCTGTCCGACGAGGCCGTGACCAGGTCGGAGATCAACCCGCCCGGCCTGCCGAAGAACGGCAGCTAGCCGCTGCGTCCCGAGACCGTCCGCGACCACCAGACCGCTGAGGAGCATCCGACCATGTCCGGCATCCCTCTCGGGGTCCTCGACCTCGTCCCGATCCCGTCCGGCTCCACCGCCGCCGAGGCGCTGCACCACACCATCGACCTCGCCCGGCAGACCGAGCGGTTCGGCTACAGCCGCTACTGGTTCGCCGAGCACCACCTCAACCCGGGCGTGGCCGGGACCTCACCCGCCGTCGTACTGGCCCTGACCGCCTCCGCGACCTCCACGATCAGGATCGGCTCCGGTGCCGTGCAACTCGGCCACCGCACCGCCCTGTCCACCGTCGAGGAGTTCGGCCTGATCGACGCCCTGCACCCGGGGCGACTCGACCTGGGCCTCGGCCGCTCCGGCGGCCGGCCCCCCGGACAGACGGCGGAACCCCGCCCGACCACGACCCCGGTCGTCGACGGGCGCACCCCGAACGGCCTGAGGATCCCGCCCCGGTTCTCCTTCGAGCATCTGCGCGGCTCACCGCGCCTCAAGCTCCAGCAGCGGTTGTTGCAGCAGCCGGGCGCCGGCCACCAGGACTACGGCGAACAGGTCGACGACATCCTCGCGCTGTTGCGCGGCGACTACCGCTCGCCGGAGGGCCTCGAAGCACACGCCGTCCCCGGCGAGGGCGCCGACCTGCAGGTGTGGATCCTCGGCAGCAGCGGCGGCGAGAGCGCCGAGGTCGCGGGCCGCAACGGCCTGCGCTTCGCGGCCAACTACCACGTCAGCCCGGCCACCGTACTGGAGGCGGCCGAGGGCTACCGGGCCGCGTTCCAGCCGTCCGACCATCTCGACAAGCCCTTCGTCAGCGTCTCCGCCGATGTCGTCGTGGCCGAGGACGACGAGACGGCCCGCGAACTGGCCACCGGCTACGGCCCGTGGGTGCGCAGCATCCGCACCGCCGAGGGCGCGATCCCCTTCCCGACGCCCGAGCAGGCCCGCGCGCACGCCTGGACGGAGCAGGACCGCGCGCTGGTCGCCGACCGCGTCGACACCCAGTTCGTCGGCTCGCCGAGGCGCGTCGCCGACCAGCTCGAACAACTCCAGGAGGCCACCGGCGCCGACGAGCTGATCATCACCACCATCACGCACGACCACGCCGACCGTGTGCGCTCCTACCGACTCCTCGCGGAGGAATGGCAACGCCGGTGAGCCGGTCGCGACCCGGCCCCGTCCTGAGACGGGGCCGGGCGCGAACCCCTGCTACAGCGCGGCCGCCGCGCCGTGCAGGCACTTCGCGGCCAGGGCCAGGCCCTCGGTCTGCGAGTAGGCGGCGTCCTCGTGCTCGATGTTCACCGCCATGTCCGGGTCGACCTCGGCGAGGGCGCGCAGGAACTCCGTCCAGTAGGCCACGTCGTGTCCCTCGCCGACGGCGACGAACTTCCACGCGGGGTTCTCCGGCCAGGAGTTGCACCAGAACCCGTAGCCGGTGGGCACCTTGCCGGGCGCGTCGGCCGGCACCCGGGTGAACGACGTGTCCAGCACACCGCGGATGTCGGCACCCGGGCAGAGTGTGGCGTCCTTCGCCGCCGCGTGGAACACCAGCGGCCCCAGCCACCTGACGCACGCGACGACGTCCATGCCCTGCCACATCAGATGCGAGGGGTCCATCTCGGCGCCGACGTTCGTCAGGCCGCCCTCGTCGACGAGGCGCTTGAGGGTGACGGGGGAGAACACCACGTTGTGCGGGTGCATCTCGATGGCGACCCGGACGTCGTGCTCCCGGGCCAGCGCGTCGATCTCCTTCCAGAACCCGACGGCCACGCCCCACTGGTAGTCCAGGACGTCCATGTAGACGCCGTCCCACGGGTTCACGACCCACGAGGGGTACTTGGCGTCGGGGTCGGAGCCGGGAGTGCCGGACATGGTGACGACGTGCTTCACGCCGAGCAGGCCGGCGAGACGGATGGTGCGGCGCAGATCGTCGGCGTGCTTCGGGCCGACGCCCGGCAGCGGGTTGAGCGGATTGCCGTTGCAGTTCAGCCCGGTCAGTTCCATCCCGCGGTCGGCGAACGTCGCCAGGTACTCCGCGCGCGCGGTGGCCGAGGACAGCAGCAGGTCCACCGGGCAGTGCGGGGCCGGAATGAAGCCGCCGGTGTTGACCTCGACCGAGGTCAGCCCGTTCTCCTTCAGGATGTCGAGGGCCTCGGTGAGGGTCCGGTCGTGCAGACAGGCGGTGTACGCGCCGAGCTTGAGGGCCATGGTTCGTGCTCCTTGGGTACGGGTGGTCAGGCGGCGGGCGGAACGTCGACGGCGGTGCCGCCGAGCCGGGAGGACTCGACCACGGCCCGGATGATCTCCATGGTCCGCAGCGCGTCGGCGAACGTGGCGCAGGCCGGCAGCGGCTCGGAGACCCCCGCGACCTGGTCGAGGAAGGCCCGGGCCTGGTAGGTGAAGTTGTCGGCGTTGCTGGCGCCCACGCCCGGCGCCTCCATCGGGACACCGCCCGCGAAGTACGGCAGGTTCGGGCCGGCGATGATGTGCCGTGCGCCCCGGGTACGAGCGTCGGGCTGGGCGTCGTCGAAGAGGTACTCGGCGGGCCGGTGCTGGTCGAACGCGGCCCGGCCGCCCACGCCCAGGACGTCGAAGGCGAGCCCGTTGGGCAGCCCGAACGCGGTGCGGGACACCGAGAAGGTCCCGACGAGGCCCGACTCGAAGCGGGCGGTGAAGGACGCCGTGTCCTCGTTCTCGACCTCGCCGAGCTCGTCGGAGACGGGCGCCGCGTTGTGCCCGACGACCGCGCCCAGCGGCAGGGGCCGCTTGGGGATCTGCGTCGACAGCGTCGCGCCGGAGACCGAGACGACGGGCCCGGCCACGTACTCGGCCGCGTCGATGACATGCGAACCGACGTCACCCAGCGCACCGGAACCCGGCCCGCCCTTGAACCGCCAGCTCAGCGGCCCCTTGGCGTCGGTGGCGTAGTCGCACCAGTAGCGGCCGCTGAACAGAGTCAGGTCGCCCAGCTCACCCCGCAGGACGTGGTCGCGGATCGCGGCGATGCCGGGGGAGCGGCGGAAGGTGTAACCGACCGCGGTCACGACCTCGGCGCCGCGCTCCAACTCGGCCATCGCACGGGCGTCCCCCAGCGATCCGGCCAGCGGCTTCTCGCACAGCACATGCTTGCCGGCGGCCACCAGCGCCTCGGCGATGGGCCGGTGCAGGTCGTTGCCGACGACGATGCTGACGGCGTCGATCGTCGGGTCCTCGGCGACGGCCTCCCAGCTCGGCAGCGCCTTCTCGAAGCCGTAGCGACGGGCGGCGTCCTCGCCGAGCGCGACATTGGCGTCGGCGATCGCGGCCAGCCGGACGGGCGGCAGACCCGCGCCGTAGACCGTGTTGACGTTGCGGTAACCGGCGGCATGGCTGCGGCCGGCCATGCCGGCCCCGATCACCGCGACGGAGAGGGGCTTACTGGACGTGGTCATGGCGGTGCCTTTCACGGAGGAGGGACGATCAGGTGGCGAACCGGCGGCGGAAGTGGGACTCGATGGCCTCCATCGAGCGGCCCCGGGTCTCGGGAACGGTGCGCATGTAGTAGGCCAGCGTGACGGCGTTGATCGCGGCGAAGATCAGGAACGTGGCGCCGCCGATCGCGTCGATCAGCGGCGGGAACGCCAGCGTGACCACGAAGTTGGCCGTCCAGGTGCCGAACACGGCGATGCCCATCGCGAAGCCGCGCAGCCGCAGCGGGAAGATCTCCGCGAGCATCAGCCAGAACACCGTCGCGATGCCGCCCTGCATGAACAGCAGGAAGGTCAGCATGGACGCCAGCACGAGGTAGCTGCGGGCGGTCGACTCGGGCAGGACCAGGAAACAGAAGGCGATCAGCAGCAGCGAGACGGTGACACCGGCCTGCCCGGTCAGCAGCATCGGGCGCCGGCCGTAGCGGCCCAGCAGCCACATGCCGGTCGACACGGCGAGGACCGCCACGACGCCGTTCGCGATGGTCGCGGTGAGAGCGGCCTGGGTGCCAAGCCCCGTGTCCAGCAGGATCGTCGGCGCGAAGTACATGATCGAGTTGACGCCGGTGAGCTGTGTCAGCGCGGCAAGGCCGAACCCGAAGATCACGATCCGCCGCACCCACGGCGTGCCCAGATCCCGCCGGCCCGCCCGGGGCTCATGGGCATCGGCGGTCACCCGGCGCTTGATCTCGGCGAACTCCGCGTCGACCACGTGCGCGTCGCGGATGCGGCCCAGGGTGCGGGCGGCGTCGTCGAACCGGCCGCGCGAGGCCAGCCACCGCGGCGACTCGGGCACGAAGAGCATCCCGAACCACAGCAGCACGGCCGGGACCGTGGCGATCGCGAGCATCCAGCGCCACACACCGCCCTCGCCCATGGTCTGGGCCATGACCGCGTTCGAGGTGTAGGCCAGCAGCTGACCGGTCACGATCATCAGCTCGTTCTGCGTCACGAGCCGGCCGCGGCGCTCGGCCGGAGCCAGCTCGGCGATGAACACCGGAACCGTCGCGGACGCGCCACCCACGGCGAGCCCGAGCAGCACCCGGAACAGCACCATCACCACGAGATCGGGTGCGAGCGCCGTGCCCAGCGCGCCGACGAAGAACAGCACCGCGAGCCCGAGGATCGTCCGCTTGCGGCCGTAGCGGTCACACAGCCGGCCCCCGAACAGGGCCCCGAACGCCGCACCGAGCACGAGGGACGACGCGACGACCCCCTCGGTCAGCGGCGTCAGCCCGAGCCCGCCCTCCTCCGGCGAGAGGGCCATGAAGGGCAGCGCGCCGGAGATGACGCCGGTGTCGTAGCCGAAGAGAAGCCCGCCGAACGTGGCGATGACGGTGATGAAGCGCAGCCGTCGACAGACCTCCGGCGAGGCGCGTTCGGTGGCTGTGGTGCTTGGTGCGGAGGCCTGGGGCGTGTCGTCCGTGACGTCCATGGCCACCTCCTAGCGGTTGAGGTGTCGTGTGGGGGATCAGCCGGAGGCCGGGGATAAGGAACAGGAGACGTCGATGTAAAGCGCTTTAAAAAAGCGCATGGCAAGACGATGTTCGTCAGGACCGGTCGGTCAGGTACTCGTCGATCTTCTTGCGCATGAAGAGGGAGGACTCCTTGGCCCGCTCCTCCCAGGCGAAGACGCAGGCCGTCAGCGTGCCGTCGAAGCCGTTCGCGCGCAGCGCGCCGAAGAGTTCGCCGAAGTCGACCTCACCCTCACCGATGTCCAGGTGCTGGTGGATGCGGGCGGGGGTGCCCGGCGGGTTGAGGATGTAGCGGTTGCCGGAGGACGCCGTGTGGTCGAAGGCGTCCGCGAGATGGACGTGGGTCAGCAGATCACCGGCGTACTCGATGATGCCGGGGGCGTCGTCGCCGATGTGGAACGTGTGCGGCGCGCAGTAGAGGAACGACACGTTGGGGTGGTTGATGCCCCGGATGAGGTTGATCGCGTCGTAGCCGTTCTCGATGAAGTCGTCGGGGTGCGGCTCCAGCGTGAGGGTGATGCCCTCCCGTTCGAACAGCGGCAGCAGCTCGTCCATGGACTTCCAGAACTGGGCCTCGCTGCGGTCCGGTTCCTCGGGGCGGCCGTTGAACTCGGAGATCATGCTGGTGACACCGAGGTCGGCGGCGATCTGGATGGAGCGCGTCCAGTAGCGCACGGCGGCCTGCCGGGCGTCCTCGTCCGGCCCCGACCAGCGGAACAGGGGCAGGAGTGAGGAGATGCCGACGCCGGCGGAGTCCAGGGCCTTGCGGAACTTCGCGACCGTGCCGTCGTCGACGCGGGGGTGCCGGAAGAAGGGGATGAAGTCCTCGCGGGGCGACAGTTCGATCCACTCGTAGCCCAGCTCGGCCACCACGGAGGGAAGTTCGAGCAGCGGGACGTGGCGGATCATGAAGGGGTCGAGGGCGATCTTCACAAGCGTCTCCGGGTGAGAGGGGACAGGTGCGGTGTGACGGTGCGGGCGGTCAGCGCGTGCCCTTGGCGGCGAAGTCGGCGACGCTGTCGATGTTGCTCTTGTCGACGAAGGCCGGGCCGGTGAGGACGGGTGCCTCGCCGCCGCCCATGTAGTTGCCGTTGTTCCTGTAGAGCCACAGGGAGTCGACGGCGAGATAGCCCTGGAGGAAGGGCTGCTGGTCGACGGCGAACTCGATGTCGCCCTTCTCGATGGAGCCGACCAGGTCCTTGTTGAGGTCGAACGTGGCGACCTTCGCCTTGCTGCCGGAGTCCGACACCGACTGCACGGCCGTCAGCGCGAACGGCGCGCCGAGCGTGACCACCTGGTCGATGGCGGAGTCCTGCCTGAGCTTGGCGGTGATCGTGGACTTCACGGACGGCATGTCGTTGCCGTTGACGTAGACATTCGACACCTGGCCCTTGAAGGTCTTCTTCACTCCGGCGCAGCGGGCCTCCAGTCCGACATGGCCCTGCACCTGGACGACGCAGACGGCCTTCTTCGCCCCGGTCGCGTTGAGCTTCTCGCCGAACGCCTGGCCCGCGACGGACTCGTCCTGGCCGAAGAACTCCAGCAGGCCCTGGTCCTTCCACTCGTCCATGCCCGAGTTGAAGCCCACGACGGGGATGCCGGCGGCGCGGGCCTTGGCGACGGCCGACTTCATGGCGTCGGGCTTGGCCAGGGTGACGGCGATGCCGTCGACCTTCTGGTCGATCGCGTTCTGGACCAGGTTCGCCTGGCCGCCCGCGCTCTCGTCGTTGGAGTAGATCAGCTTGACGTTGTCCTTGGCCGCGGCGGCCTCGGCGCCCTTACGGATGATGTCCCAGAACGTGTCGCCGGACGGCGCGTGGGTGACCATGGCGATCGTCATCCGCGGGGTGTCGGCCCGGCCGGCCGCGGCGTCGGTCCCGCCCTCCTCGGCCTTCTTGCCGCCGGAGCCGCTGGAGCAGCCGGTGGCGAGCAGGGCGGTGGCCGCGACGGCGACGGTGGCCACGGTCCAGCCCGTTCTGCGGGAGCGGGGGTGTGGAGCGGTTGTGCGATTCATGATCGTGCACCTCACTGGACGACAGGGGGTCGCTGCCGAACACCTCGCGGGTGAAGACGGGCCTTGCGCTGATGGCCCGTCGACCGGACGGTGCGGCTCAGGCGGTCGAATCTGCTCGCTTAAAGCGCTTTAAGTGCTGGTACTATCTGTGGCGTCACAGCCGAATGTCAAGAGTGTTGCCGCCGATCGCGACGGGAGTTCATGTGGACGAGCTCGACTCCGCGGCTTCCTCAGGCGGCAACGGCGCGGCTTCGCGCCCCCGGCTGGAGGACGTCGCCGCGCGGGTCGGCCTGTCCACCGCCTCCGTGTCGCTGGTGCTGCGCAATGTGCCCGGGCCCAGCGAGCGCACCCGGCAGCGCGTCCTGAAGGCCGCCGCAGAACTGGGCTACCGCCCCGACCGCACCGCCAGCGCCCTCGCCAGCAGGCGCAGCCGGCTGCTCGGCGTCATGGTCGACATCCACAGCCCCTTCCACGCCGAGCTGGTCGAGCACCTGCACACGGCCGCCGAGGAGATCGGCTACGACCTCGTCCTGAGCACACTGACCCGGACCCGTGACGAGCACGCGGCCGTCGAGACGCTGCTCGCCTTCCGCTGCGAGGCGCTGATCCTCCTCGGGCCGGTGGCCCCCGCCGCCGCCCTCGCCGACCTCGACCGCAAGGCGCCCGTCATCTCCGTCGGCCGCCGGATCGCCGACGCGGACCTCGATGTCGTACGCAGTGCGGACGACGACGGTGTGGGCCAGATCGTCGACCACCTGGTGGGGCTCGGCCACCGTTCCATCGTGCACGTGGACGGCGGCAAGGGCGTCATCGCCACGGACCGGCGCCGCGGCTACCGGAGCGCCATGCGCCGGCACGGGCTCGACGAGCACATCAGGGTCCTCCAGGGGGACAGTACGGAGAAGGCCGGCGAGAAGGCGGGCCGGCAGCTGGTCGGCGGCGGCGAACTGCCGACCGCCGTCGTGGCGTACAACGACCAGAGCGCCATCGGTCTCCTCACCGCCTTCCGGCGCGCCGGGGTCGATGTCCCCGGCACGGTGTCCGTCGCGGGCTACGACGACGACACCCTGTCCCGGCTGGACGCCTTCGATCTGACCACCGTCAGCCAGAACGCCGAGGAGCAGGCCCGGCAGGCCGTCACCGCCGCCGTCGAACGCCTCGACCAGGGGCGTACCGAACCTCGCGAGATCGTCCTCGCTCCCTCCCTGGTCACGCGCGGGACCACGACAGAGCCGCGCTGACCGTCGCGTGCCGCAGGCGCGGACAACGCCGCGGGTGTAGATGACCAGGCTCGCAATTCGGAGTCGAACCCTTGACACCTCTCCGAGACAGAAGCATGCTCTGCGGCACCCAATTAAAGCGATTTAAAAGATCGCAGGGCTTTTCGTCACCATTCCCCGGCCGGGGCGGGCACGCCTCCTCTCTTCGCCTGCCCGCGCCCGGTTCTCCGGCCTCATCTCTCGCCTCGCCCAGGCCGCCGCCTGGTATTGCACGAAGGGGACCCCGCACATGGAACGCACCATGCCTGGGCGCCCGTTGGGCCGCGGACTCTCCCGCAGAGCCCTGACCGCGGTGAGCCTGCTGGCCCTGGCGGCGACCGCGCTGACCGGCTGCCAGCGGCAAGGCCACGGGCACCAGCGACGGGCAGACGGAGGTGTCGGGCGGAACCGACTCGACGGGCGGGGCGAAGAACACCGGCATGAACAACGGAAAGAACTCCATCTACGTCATCGGCGGAAAGCCCGACGCCCCCTTCTGGTCCGCGATCAAGCGCGGCGGCGAGGACGCGGGCAAGCTGGTCAAGGCGAAGGGCGGCTCGGTGACCTTCCTTGGCCCGAAGACCTACGACAACCTCGGCCCCGACGCCGCCAAGCTGACGCAGACGGCCCTGTCGCAGAACCCGTCCGCCATCGTCGTGCCGGACTGGGTGCCCGAGAACCAGGACGACGCGATCGAGCAGGCCGTGAAGAAGGGCATCCCGGTCTTCATCTGCAACGCGGGCGGCGTCGACGCGGCCAGGCGGACCGGAGCCCTGAAGGACATCGGGTCGGACGACTATGAGGCGGGCAAGGCCGGTGGCGCCAAGTTCGCCGACGAGGGCGCCAAGAACATCCTCTGCGTGAACACGGTGCCCGGCGCTGCCAACTCCGAAGCCCGCTGCGACGGCATCGCCGACGGTGCCAAGACCAAGGGCGCCAAGTCCAAGCAACTGCCCCTTCCCTCCTCGAACTTCGGCAACCCCTCAGCCGTGACTTCTCTGTCAAGTCCAGCGTGTTGATGTGAGGTCGCGTGTAGGGCATCAGTCCAGGTCCGGGATCGCTCAAGACACTTGCTTCCTGGGCGTACCTGGAGGGGGGCTGAAGAACGTGGGCCTGGTGCGCAGTGTTGTGCTTCCCCTCTCCCCGCAGCGTGGTGAGTGAGTCTTGGCGGAATCAATTCGGGCTGTATTCGGGTGAGCAGATTTCTCGCTTTCTGTCAATTCGGGTTTGGTCTGACCAGCTTTCCTGGGCCGCGTCAAGGATTGAGAGTGGGGGAAGGGTCACTTGCTTCAGGCCCGCTGTTGCGGCCACATCGCGGGCTAGAATCGGTCGTCGAGGCCGTTATGGCCTGCAGTCGGTAATACCGAGTCGTTTCCGATTGGACACCTCGGTCAATTTCTGCTCGAAAGAAAGGGAGGTGTGCGTATGGGTGCTGTTCATGGAACGACCGAGGACATCGCGACGCGGGACGGCACAGCTGATGCCTACCTGGCGCACCCTGACGGAGGCGGCCCGTTTCCCGCCGTTCTGCTTTACATGGACGCCTTCGGACTGCGTCCGCAATTGAAGAAGATGGCCGACCGGCTGGCGTCGGCCGGTTACACCGTCTTGGTGCCCAACGTCTTCTACCGCCATGGGCGGGCGCCGGTGATCGATCTGCCGGACTTCGTGGACCCGGGCGAGCGCCCGGAGCTTTTCGAGCGGCTCGGGCCGATCATCCAGTCGCTGACGCCGGAGGCGACGATGCGGGACGCCGACGCCTACCTGGCCTGGCTGTCCGAATGCCCGATGGTCAAGGGAGGGCCGGTCGGCGTCACTGGCTACTGCATGGGTGCCGGCCTGGCACTGCGCACGGCCGGCACCTATCCGGACCGAGTGGCCGCCGCGGCTGGTTTCCACGGCGCGAACCTCGCCTCCACCGCGGCCGACAGCCCGCACCTGCTCGCCGCCCGGATCAAGGCCGAGCTGTACTTCGGCCACGCCGACCAGGATCGTGCACTGCCGCCCGAACAGATCGAGCGCCTGAACGGGGTCCTTGCTGCGGCGGGCGTGCATCACCGTTGCGAGGTGTATGCCGGCGCACACCACGGCTTCACGCAGGCCGACACCGCCGCATACGATCTCGCAGCCGCGGAACGCCACTGGGCGGCCCTGCTGGACCTGTTCGCGCGCACGCTCTGATGCGCTGAAGCATAAGAAGCGCTGCGACCGTGAATTGGTCTGGCGCCCACCGGCAGAAGGCCGGTGAACAACCTCATGCACACGAAATTGCATCCCGGTTGGTAGTCCGGGGCTCAGTCATCGCCCAATCGCTTGGCTGTGTCAATCTTCCTCTCCTTAGGGAGAGGCCCAGTGTGCTCCCTTGTACGAAATAAAATCCACTGGGAGTACTTTTGTCTGGGATGCGTATCGTCATCGCCGGCGGCGGTCTTGCCGGGATGACGCTGGCCCACTACCTGAACCGGCACGGCTTGGACGTAGCCGTCCACGAGCGTGACACCGGCATCGCTGCCCGCGAGGCGGGCTACCGGATCCACATCAACTCCACCGGCACCTCCTCGCTGCACGCTGCCCTGGAGCCGCGGCTGTGGGAGCTGTTCCTCGCGACCTCCGGCATGCCCAACGACGACATGCTGCTGTTCGACGAACAGCTCAACCCCCGCCCGGGCCGCGACAAGTCCGCCACGGAAGGCATCGGGGTGCCCACCGACATCCCTGAGCACCTGGTGGTGTGCCGCTCGACGCTGCGCCGGATCCTCTACCTCGGTCTGGAGAAGGCCGTGCACTTCGGTGCCAAGGTCACGGGATACCGCTCCAACCCGGACGGCACCGTCACCGTGCTCCTGGGCAACGGGGAAACCGTCGAGGCCGACGTGCTGATCGCCGCGGACGGCATCAACTCCGGCGTGCGGGCCCAGAGGCTGCCGCAGGTGAAGGTCGCCGACCTGGCCGCGCGGCACATCGCCGCGAAGGTCCCGATCACCGAGGAGACCAAGGCCAAGCTGCCGGCGGAGCTGTTCAACACCTTCTCGCTGGCCTTCGCCTCCGACTGGACCGGGCTCACACTCGGCCCGCTGGAGCGCAGCAACCCCGCCTCTCCGCTGATCAAGGAACAGGACCGGGACTTCCAGGACGAGGCCACCAAGAACTACGCGCTGAGCATCTTCAACTCCGTCGCGAGCCGCATGATGCCCGACACCGAGCTGTTCACCGCCACGCCCGAGCAGCTGAAAGCGTACGCGCTGGAACGCGTGGCCTCTTGGCATCCGGCCCTGGTGGAGACGGTCCGGCTGTGGGATACCACCACGGTGCAGGCGCTGACCTTGCGCAGCTGTGTGCCCGTCAGTGCCTGGGATCCCTCGAACGTTACCGTCGTAGGAGACGCGATCCATGCCATGAGCCCGTCCTTGGGCATCGGTGCCAACACCGCGCTGCGCGACGCGCACGTCCTCGGAGGGCAACTGCTCGCCGTCGCGCGGGGCGACGAGAAGCTGCTGGACGGTATCGGCGCTTACGAAGAGGCCATGCGTGCCTACGCGTACAAGGCTCTTCGGATGTCCGCGGCGGTGGGTGAGAAGGTGATCGGCCACTTGCCGCTGCACGAGTAGGCCGCGCTCGCGCACGGCCACGACAAGGGAGGCCACGCGCGAGGCCGGCGACGTGTCATCGGTGGCGGAGGGCCTGCTACCTGCCAAGCGGGGCCTGCGTCGGCAGTGTGTGGACCGTGCCATGGCGGTCGGCGAGCTGCTGGCGCAGGTGGCTGTTTGCCATCGTGTCCCGGTGCAGGGCGCCGACCAGTGCCTCGACGTCGGCTTTGAAATGGGCGATCTCTTCGGCGTCTGCGGCCCGCAGTTCCTTGAGCCGTCGGACCTGCTGGCGCAACCGCCTCTCGTTGTCCGGCGCCGGGCCAGTCCGTCGGCGAGCGGGCCGGGCAGCTGCCGCGGCTGGCGCCTGGCTGCCGAGCCAGATGACCGGCCCACGAGACCAGAACGTCCTCGGTGACCGAGTGCAGATCGCCCAGACCCTGCTCGTGCAGCCAGACCGTGAAGCGCTGCCAGCGCAGTACGGTGTGGTAGATCCCGGGAGGACCCAGGCGGGAGTGCCAGCTTGGATGGCCAACCAGCACGCTCGCCGGCAGCGGGGTGTTGATCATCATCCAGGCGGCTAGCTGCACCCGGGACCGCACCGCGTCCGGGAACCGTGCCCAGTCCAACCCGGGCCGGGCGGCGCTGGGGTTGGCGACCAGCGGGACCAGCGACCACACCTCGTCGGCGTAGATCGACACCGGCACGGGGCCAGGAGCCAGGACCAGCGACGGCGCGACGACCGGCGTGTCCCGGGAAGCCCGGACCCCACCTCGAAGGCGCTCTTCGGCCAGCTGATCGGCGGCCAGTTCGAGGTCGCGATCTTCTGGTGGATCGCCGTGGCCGTCGGCGTCACGGTGCTGCTGCAGATGATGCCGTACCGCAATTGGATCTTCGCCATCGGCGGCGACAAGGAGAGCGCCCGCGCCACCGGCAACCCGGTCGCCAAGGTGAAGATCGCCCTGTACATGGCCAGCGGGTTCGGCGCCGCCCTCGTCGGCGTGATCCAGACGATCCTCTACAACGGCGCCCAGGTCGCCAACGGCCAGGCCTTCGTCTTCAACTCCATCATCGCCGTGGTCATCGGCGGCGTGCTGCTCACCGGCGGCTACGGCTCCGTCGTCGGCGTCGTGATGGGCACGCTGACCTTCGCCATCGTCAACCAGGGCATCTACTACACCGGCTGGAACTCCGACTGGGCCGCGCTGATCCTCGGCATCCTCATCCTTGTCGCGGTGCTGATGAACAACACCTTCCGCCGGCTCGCCCTGTCCACCCCCCGCTCCCCGAAGAAGGCCTGACCATGACCGCGCCCCTGCTGCGTCTGACCGACATCAGCAAGTCCTTCCTCGGCACCCACGCCCTACGGGACATCTCCCTGGCGGTCGACGCCGGGAAGGTGCTGTGCCTGCTCGGCGACAACGGCGCCGGCAAGTCCACAAGCCGACCACCGGCACCATCGAGGTCAACGGCGAGCAGGTCGCCTTCGACAGCCCCCGGGACGCGTCCGCGCACGGCATCGCCACCGTCCACCAGTTCGGCGGCACCTTTCCGCTCATGGGCGTCGGCCGCTCGTTCTTCGTCGGGGCCGAACCCACCAAGGGGTGGGGCCCGTTCAAGCTGTTCGACAAGAAGCGGGCGGGCGGGATCGCCGTCCGCGAGATGCAGTCCCTGGGCATCACCCGTGTCACCGACGGCGCCCGTCCCGTCGGCAGTCTGTCCGGCGGTGAGCGCCAGGCCCTGGCCATCGCGCGTGCCGTCTACTTCGGCGCCAACGTCCTCATCCTCGACGAGCCCACCGCGGCGCTCGGCGTCAAGGAGGCCGCGCACGTCCTGCGCATCATCATGCAGGCCCGCGCCAAGGGCGTCGCCGTCACCCTCGTCACCCACAACGTCCGGCACGCCATGATGGTCGGCGACCACTTCGCCGTCCTCATCCGCGGCCAGAAGGCCGACGACTTCCGCGAGGGCGAACGCACCCGGGAGGAGATCACCGACCTCATGGCCGGCGGCGAGGCCATGGCCGACCTCGAAGCCGAGCTGGCCCTGCTGCAGTCCGAGTCCTGAGGGCGCGACACCTCGGCGCGACACCGGATGCGGTCACGACCTGACCGCATCCCGTGCGACGGTGACCGGGCAAGCCGCCCGGACCACTCGAACCACGGGTCGGCACACGACCCGAAGGCCGAGGTGCTCCCTTGACCGTTCTCGACGCCCGCGCGCTCAACCGCGCCACCCTCGCGCGGCAGTTGCTCCTCGACCGCGCCGACATGCCGGTGCTCGACACCGTCGCGCATCTGTGCGGTCTCCAGGCGCAGGAGCCGCAGGAGCCCTTCATCGGGCTCTGGTCCCGGTTGCGGGCCTTCGCGCCCACGGTGCTGTCGGACCTGCTGACCGGGCGGCGTGTGGTGCGGACCCACCTCATGCGCCGCACCGTCCACCTCGTCACCGCCGACGACCTGGTGGCCTGGCGGGCGCGCCACGACGCCATGCTGCGCCAGCGGGTGCTCGGCACCTACCGTCGCGAGCTGGAGGGGGTGGACCTCGGCGAACTCGCGGCGGCCGGGCGGTCCGTCATGGCCGACGGCGAACCCCGCGCGATGGGCGACCTCGCGCGCGCCGTCGTCGACCGCTGGCCGGCGGCGGGTCCCCGGCCACTCGGCGAGATGCTCGTCGCAGGCCTGCTCCCGACAGTGCAGCTGCCCCCGCGCGGGCTGTGGCGCACGACGGGAGGAGCGCGCTACGAGCTGGTCTCCTCCTGGCTGGGCCGCGAGATCGACCCACCGGACCCCGACAGCTCCGACCCCGTGGGGCAGACACTGGTACGGCGCTACCTGGCCGCGTTCGGCCCCGCCGCCTCGGCCGACCTGCGCGCCTGGTGCGGCCTGGCCGGACTGCCCGCCGCCGTCTCCGCCCTGCGCGAGGAACTGGTCGCCTTCCGCGACGAGCGCGGCCGGGAACTGCTGGACCTCCCCGGCGCGCCGCGCCCCGACCCCGACACCCCCGCCCCGGTACGGTTCCTGCCGGCTTTCGACAACGCGATCCTCGGCTACCACGACCGCGGCCGGATCATCGACGACGCCCATCGCGGACTGTCGGTCGCCGGGGCCCGTGTCGTCCTGGTCGACGGCCGGGTCGCCGCGACCTGGATCGTCGAGGGAGACACCGTCCTGATCACCCCGCTGGGCCGCTTCACCCGTGCCGACCGCACCGCCCTAGCCGAGGAGGGAGGGGCACTGGCGTCCTTCCTCTCCGGCGGCGACAGCGACCGGGTACGGATCGCGGCGTCCCCCGGCTGAGCGCCACGCCGACAGGGGCACCGATCAGGCGCACACTGGAAGGGTGCTGCCGGTGCTCACGAGGGGGTGTCGGCCGATGGAAGCGTCAGAGCGTACGACCATGCGGTGGTGGCGGTGGCGACGCAACGCGCTCAAGCGGCGCGTGGACGTCGTCGAAGCCTGGGTCGTGCTCGCCGGCTGGGTGTTCGCCCTGCTGGGCGGGCTGGCCGGGGGACTGATGGCGGCGGGCGCGGTCGAGCACGCCGTCGAACGGCAGCGGGCCGGGAGCCACCAGGTCTCGGCGGTCGTCGTCAAGGACGCGCCGGGCCCGTCACCGGCCCGCGCGGCGAGCGACCACCGGGTGTGGGGCGAGGTGCGGTGGACCGCGCCGGACGGTTCGACGCACAAGGACGAGGCACGGGTGCCGCCCCGGGCTTCAGCCGGGAGCACGGTCCCCGTGTGGGTGAACAAGAGCGGTGACATCACGACCCCACCGGTGTCCGAAGGCGAGGCCTGGCTCCACACGACCATGGGCGGCGCGCTGGCCGGGGCCCTGGCCGGCGGGGCGGTGCTGGGAGCCGCCTGGCTGATACGGCTGTCCCTGGACCGGCGGCGCATGGCGCAGTGGGACGCGGAATGGGAGCGGATCGACGCACGGCGGGGGTGGAAGACCGGCTGACCGGGAGCTACGGCCGACGAGGGACATCAGGCTCGCCGTGTGCCGCAGCTGTGCTACCGCCGATGCGCGTCAGGCACGGCCGACGGGGTCCTGGCCCTCGATGCTCTCGTGAGCGCCGAGAGCGACGGGCGCGGCCTTCCTCCGTCGCACCCGTCCCGTCAGGAGCGTCGCCACGGGCTCGGTCCAGCGGGCGGTCAGCGGGCCGAGGAGGACCAGGATGAGGACGTACGCCGTGGCCAGGGGACCCAGGGACGGCTCGATGCCGGCCGTGACGGCGAGTCCCGCGATGACGATGGAGAACTCGCCTCGGGCCACGAGTGTGCCGCCCGCCCGCCAGCGGCCCTTGGGTCCGATCCCGGCCCGGCGCGCGGCCCAGTAGCCGGTGGCGATCTTCGTCGCGGTGGTGACGGCCGCCAGGGCGAGGGCGGGCAGCAGGACGGGCGGGATGCTGGCGGGGTCGGTGTGCAGGCCGAAGAAGACGAAGAACACCGCGGCGAACAGATCCCGCAACGGCGCGAGCAGGCTCGTCGCACCCTCGGCGACCTCGCCCGACAGCGCGATGCCGACCAGGAAGGCGCCCACGGCGGCGGACACCTGGAGCTGCTGGGCGAGCCCGGCGACCACGAGGGTGACGCCGAGCACCACCAGCAGCAGCTTCTCGGGGTCGTCGCTGGAGACGAAACGGGAGACATGGCGGCCGTAGCGCACCGCCAGGACGAGGACGACCGTGGCCACGCCCAGGGCGATGGCCAGCGTGACGGCGCCCGCGGCCAGGCCCACCCCGGCCAGCAGGGCCGTGACGATGGGCAGGTACACCGCCATGGAGAGGTCCTCGAGGACCAGGATGCTCAGGATCGCCGGGGTCTCCCGGTTGCCGAGCCGTCCCAGGTCACCGAGCACCTTGGCGATGACGCCGGAGGAGGACACCCAGGTGACGCCGGCCAGCACCACGGCGGCGACCGGGCCCCAGCCGAGCAGCAGGGCCAGTGCCGCGCCGGGCAGGGCGTTGAGGACGGCGTCGACGACCCCGGCCTGATAGTGGGTTCTGAGGTTGGAGACCAGGTCGGCGGCCGTGTACTCCAGGCCAAGCATGAGCAGCAGCAGGATGACGCCGATCTCGGCGCCGATGGCGACGAAGTCCTCGCTGGCGCCCAGCGGCAGGAGTCCGCCCTTGCCGAACGCGAGCCCGGCCAGCAGATAGAGGGGGATCGGCGAGAAGCGGAAGCGCCCGGCGAGCCGGCCGAGCAGTCCGAGCCCGAGGATGAGACAGCCGAACTCGATCAGGAAGACCGCGGAGGAGTGCATGGCGGGTCACTCCCGCCCGAGTATCTCGGCGGCCGCCTCCACGCCCTCACGGGTCCCGATGACGATGAGGGTGTCCCCGCCGGCGAGCCGGAAGTCCGGTGTGGGGGAGGGGATCGCCTCGGCCCGGCGCAGCACCGCCACGACGGACGCGCCGGTGTCGGTGCGGATCCGGGACTCGCCCAGCAGCCTGCCGTTCCAGTGCGAGGAGCCGGGCAGTTCGATCCGCTCGGCGACGAGCCCCAGATCGGTGGTGGACAGCAGGTTCGGCGTGTGGTGCGCGGGCATCAGCGCGTCGATGAGGGTGGCCGTCTCCTCCGTCGTCAGGCGCACCGAGAGGTCGCAGGCGTCCGGGTCGTCCCTGCGGTAGGCGCTGATCGTCCGGTGGCCGTCGCGGTGGGCGACCACCGAGAGACGGCGGCTGTCCCGTGTCGTCAGGTCGTAGCGGACCCCGATGCCCGGCAACGGCGTACTGTTGAGGCGTGGCGCGCTCATCCCTGCCCCCTTCGGTCGGCGTGCGCGTTCCGGAGACTCGCCTGCGGGGGCCGCTCCCGGACGAGCGACCGGATCCGGCCTGTGGGCTCATCCTAGGCGGCGGGGCGGAAGGGCACCCGTCCCGCGTGTGCTACCTGGGCTGCTCCGGGAGGGGCGATCCGGAAGGGAAGGGAGTGGCCGAGGGCAGCCTCGCGGTCGCCCCCTCCACCTGCCGTACGGTGCCCGTTCCCGGCTGGCTGCCCGTGCCCGCGCCGGTCGACAGCTGGGACCAGGCGCCGAGGGCCACGGCCACGGCGGCCGCGGTGGCGACGACACGTCCCACGCGCCGGGCCTTGGCACGGCGGTCCAGGTCCCGCCAGGCCACCCGGACCCACAGTTCCTCCGGCTGCCACAGGTCGCCGACGGCGTGCGGGGGCTGGAGCCGCCGCCCCGCCGCGCGCTCCTTCGCGGAGGGCTCCCTGGGGGCGGAGGCGCGTATGGCGCATTCGCTGTCCGAGAGGAACTTCAGCCAGACCTCTTCCGGGGTCGAGGGAACGCCGTCCGGCTGGTCGGGCTTTCCCCGCCCGCCCGGTCCTTCGGTGGTCATGTCCGCCATCCCCTCTCCGACCCTTGGCCTGATCACTGCGCAGCGCAAGATCAGTATGCCGCCCCGCGAAGCGAAAGGCTTCGCCGGAGAGGGGGAAATCAGGCGTCACACCACGGCGGGCGCCGCCGGCAGGACATGGTCGCCGACCTTGTCGGTGCTCAGGCAGAGCGAGCAGACCACGGCGTCGTGCGTCCGGCAGGCGGCCACGTCCGGCCGCTCGAACTGCTGCCGGCACACATGGCACTCGTACGTGACGGCGCTGGGGTTGCCGTCCTCGTCCAGAAGCGGCTCGGTGATGCCGTCGTCCGTGCGGCGCAGGTAGTACCTGCCCTTGGTGACCACGGCCATCAGCGGCGTGAGGACGAAGGCGATGACGGCCGCGGCCACGGGGGAGTACGGCTGGAGCGTGTCGCCCAGCGCGTGGAAGTACATGGCGATGGACAGCCCGGACGCGGCCACGAAGGCCACGACACCGACCGGGTTCACGGCGTACAGCATGCCGCGGCGGAACTCGGGGGCGTGCGGGGACAGCTTCAGCACGTACTTGTTGATGCCGATGTCGGTGGCCACGGTGACCACCCAGGCGATCGCGCAGTTCGAGTAGAAGCCCAGGATGCTGTTGAGGAAGCTGAACATGTCGGCCTCCATCAGGGCCAGCGCGAAGCCCAGGTTGACCAGGACGAAGACCATCCGTCCCGGGTAGCGCTTCGTGACCCGGGTGAAGGAGTTGGTCCAGGCGAGGGAGCCGGAGTACGCGTTCGTCACGTTGATCTTGATCTGGCTGATCACGACCAGGGCCACGGCCAGCGGGAGGACGATCCAGGACGGCATCATCGCGTCGAAGGCGTGCTTGAACTGCTGGATCGGCTCTGGAGCCGCGGTGGGACCGACCTCGGCGATGATGTAGACCGCGAGGAACACACCGATGGCCTGCTTCAGCGCGCCCAGCACCACCCAGCCCGGGCCGGCCATCACCACGGCCGTCCACCAGCTCCGCTTGTTCGCCTCGGTCTTGGGCGGCATGAAGCGCAGATAGTCGATCTGCTCACCGATCTGCGCGATCAGCGACAGGCACACGCCCGCGCCCAGCAGCACGGAGGCGGTGTTGACCCCGCCGTCCCCGTCGGTGCCCGCGTAGGCGAGGAAACGGTCGACGGTCCCCGGGTCGGTGGCGACCAGGTAGACCAGCGGGCCGACCATCAGCAGCAGCCAGATCGGGGTGGTCCACACCTGGAGCTTGCTCAGCGCCGTCATGCCGTAGATCACCAGCGGGATCACCATGAGGGTGGAGACCAGATAGCCCAGCCACAGCGGCAGCCCGAGGCCCAGCTTCAGGCCCTGGGCCATGATCGAGCCTTCGAGGGCGAAGAAGATGAAGGTGAAGCTGGCGAAGATGACGCTGGTGAGGACCGAGCCGAAGTAGCCGAAGCCGGAGCCGCGCGTGATCAGGTCCAGGTCGATGTTGTAGCGGGCCCCGTAGTAGGCGAGCGGGAAGCCGGTCACGAAGATGACGATTGCGGCGACGCCGATCGCCAGGAGCGCGTTGCCGGTGCCGTGGGCCAGGCCGATGCCGGCGCCGATGGAGAAGTCGGCCATGTAGGCGATGCCGCCGAGCGCGGTCGTCGCCACCACCATCGGAGTCCAGCGCCGGTAACTGCGCGGCGCGAAGCGGAGGGTGTAGTCCTCCAGGGTCTCCTTGACGGCCTGGTCGGAACCCGGCGCCGCCTGCTGCGCCGGTTCCGGGTCGGTGACTTCTGCCAGTCGTGGCTCGGTACTCATGTCACGCCTCCTCGCTGCGGGTTGGGGACGACCAGGCAGGCACGGTAGGCAGCGGGCGTTACCCCTAAATACTTCCTGCGTGAAGGGAGTGTTTCGGAGGCATCTCGCGGGCCGACGGCGGCCGTCTAGGGCACTCCGAGTTCGAAGAGCACGTACCCCGCGTACGACCCGGAGGCCAGCGCGGCCGTGCCGAGGACCGTGACCAGGGACGGCCATCCGAGTCGGCTCATCGCGAGGGCGAGGGGGACGAACAGCGGGAAGAGGGGCAGCAGATAGCGCGAGACGTTGCCGAAGATCTGCTGGGTGGTCATCACCATGAGGTACGACAACACGGTGTACACGACGAGCACGGCCGGCGGGCGCAGCCGCAGCAGCAGCACCGTCAGCGCCGGCACCGCCAGCACGACGCAGACGCCGATGACGTCCTCGAAGGCCCTGGCGAAGAGATAGTCGAAGTGCCCGACGGGGAGGGACGTCAGCACCTTGAACGTGTGGACTCCCCAGTCGAACTTGTGGGCCCACGCGCCGTCCTGGAGCTTGGAGTAGCCGTTGATGTCGCCCATGCGGTAGTTGACCCAGGCGAGATAGCCGAACAGTCCCAGCGGTGCGATCGCCACGGCGGCCAGCGGACGCAGCACACCGTCCGCGCGCCGGCGCAGGGACAGCAGCGCGGCGACGGCGAGGGCGGCGATCAGCGCGGCGGCGGTGGGTCGGCAGAGCCCGGCCATACAGGTCAGCAGGCCGGCGGTCAGCCAGCGGCGGGACATGACGGCATGGCAGGCCCACACGGCGAGAGCGGTGTAGAGGGATTCCGAGTAGCCCGACCACTCCGTGCCCGAGCCGGGCCAGACCGCCCACAGCCCGGCCGCGACCAGACCGGCCCGGTCGCCGCCCAGCCGTCGCGCCACGGCGTAGATGCCGAGCGCCGCGACGAACGAGGCGATCACGGACACCGTCAGGCCGGCGCCGAACAGTCCGAGCCCGGTGCACTCCGAGACCAGGCGCATCAGCGCCGGGTACAGCGGGAAGAACGCCGCCGAGTTGCCCTCCAGGGTGATCAGACCGGTCGCGCCCGGGACGGGTTCCAGGGCGGGGTCGTATCCGTGCTCGGCTATCTGCTGGTACCACCAGCCGTCCCAGCTGGCCAGGACGTCCCAGGCGTGCTCGCCGCCGCCGAAGCGGGGGTTCTTCTTCCGGAAGTCGCCCGCGGAGTCCAGCAGGTACATGAAGACGGCGAAGCCGGCCAGCTTCAGCACCCCGTACGTCAGCAGCACGGGACCGTAGCGCACGACGGCCCAGCGCAGCCGCCGACGGAACTCCGCGGACCTTCGCGGGACTTCAGGAGGCTCGTGGCCGGACAGCGGTCGGCTCAGCTCGACGGTGCTCATGAGGATCCTGTCGTACGGCGGTCGTTGTCGCGGGCGGGGAACACCCAGGCCCGGAAGAGGAGGAAGCGCAGCAGTGTCGCGGCCAGGTTGGCGGCGACGAGGGTCACGAGCTCGACCTCGCGGCCGGCCCCGGGCGCGCTGTGGTGCAGGGCGGCCAGGGAACCGCTGGTCAGGGCCAGCCCGACCAGGAACGCCGCCAGGCCCTTGAGATGGTGGCGCAGCGCGCCGCCGCGCCCCCGCACCCCGAAGGTGAGCCGCCGGTTGGCCGCGGTGTTGGCGACCGCGCTGGCGAGCAGGGCGAGCGCGTTGGCGGCCTGCGCCCCCGTCGCCGGTCTGAGTCCGAGGTAGAGCAGCAGGTAGCACAGGGTGCTGGCGACACCGACGGCGGCGAAACGGACCGCCTGCCGGGCCAGACCCGCCGGCAGCTCCCGCGCGAGGTCGCCGTCGCTGCGGCGCAGTGCGCTCAGCGGCAGCCTGCCGCAGGCCAGGGCCCGGCCCAGCCTCGCCATGCCCCGCAGATCGGCCAGCGCCGTGGAGACGATCCGCACCCTGCTGTCGGGGTCGTCCACCCAGTCCACCGGCACCTCGTGGATCCGCAGCCCCGCGCGCTCGGCGATGACCAGCAACTCGGTGTCGAAGAACCACCCCTGGTCCTCCACCAGCGGCAGCAGCCGCTCGGCGACGTCCCGCCGCACCGCCTTGAAACCGCACTGCGCGTCGGAGAAGCCCACGGCGAGCGTCGAGCGCAACAGCCCGTTGTAGCAACGGGAGATGAGCTCCCGTTTCGGCCCGCGTACCACCCGCGAACCACGCGCCAGGCGGGTGCCGATGGCGATGTCCGAGTGCCCCGAGATCAGCGGCGCGACGAGCGGCAGCAGCGCCGCGAGGTCGGTGGACAGATCCACGTCCAGATACGCCAGCACCGGTGCGCGGGACCGCGACCAGGCGGCGTGCAGCGCGCGGCCCCGCCCCTTCTCGGCCAGCCGGATCCAGTCCGTGCCGGGCAGTTCGGCGGCCAGCCGCGCGGCGATCCGCGGGGTCCCGTCGGTGCTGGCGTTGTCGGCGATGGTGATCCGGAACGAGTAGGGGAACGTCTCCCCGAGGTGCGCGTGCAGGCGCCGGACGCACGGCTCCAGATCGTTCTCCTCGTTGTACACGGGCACGACCACGTCGAGGACGGGGTCCGGGTGGTGCGCGGGCAGGGGAGCCCGGCGCGGCAACGCGGCGAGCTCTGAGGTCGGGCGGTCGATCAGGGCCGACCGCCGTTCGGTACTCATGGCTGCTTACCGGTCTCTTTCTGGCGCGCGGCATGCGCGAGCGCCGGTTCAGGGCATGCCGAAGGCGCCCGTGTCGGTGGTGCGGTGACGGGAGTTCGGGGCGATGACGCCCCTGGCGGGAACCGCCTCTCAGGCGGCTACTCGGTACTGACCGATGCGGAGGGTTCCTGCGTCGTCTCCGGGGCGGACGGCGGGGCCGTCGTCGGGGTCGGGGGAGGGGGCGATGAGGGGAGTGTCGTGGTGGTGCTGCTCTCGGAGGGCGTGGTGGTCGGCGGAGGGCCGGTCGGCTCGCTCGTGGTCCCGGTCGGGGCGCTGCTGCCGGGTGAGGTCGCGGGCACCGACGCCGCCGACCCGGTCGGAGTCGGGCTCGGATCCGGGGTGCCGGTCGTGGGCCCGTCGTCGTGCGTGGGCGTCGGGCTGGTCGCGGGCTGCGGCCGGGGATCGGCGGGCTGAGCCTTGGTGAGCATGCTGGGCAGCAGGGCGAGCCCGACGCTGAGCCCGGCCACCGCCACGGCCGAGCCGCCCGCCTTCCACAGCATCCGCGACCGGCGGCGGGCCCGGATGCCCTGATGCAGCCGCTGCCGCTGCGAGGGCTCGTAGGGGGTGTGCTGCTGGGTGTCGCGCATCAGGCGCGACAGGTCCCGCTCGAAGTCGTCCATCGTTTCTCCCTTCACCCCACGGGCCTGACGGCGTCGGACAGGATCTGGCGGAGCCGTGCCACTCCGCGTGACGCATGGGACCGTGCGGTGCCCACGGGGCAGCCCAGCGCCTGGGCGACCTGGGCCTCGGGCAGGTCCTCGTAGTAGCGCAGCACCACCGCCGCCCGCTGCTTCGGCGACAGCAGCGCCAACGCGGCCTCCAGGCGCGAGCGTTCCGCCACGGTGGACGACACATCGCCCGGTTCGGCCCGGTCCGGCAGTTGCTCCACCGGGCGTTCGCCCCACCAGCGCCGCCGCGCCGAGCGTGCCGCCATCCGCACCAGCACCGTGCGGACGTATGCCTCCGGGGCCTGCTCCGCGACCTTCGGCCAGGCGAACCACAGCTTCACCAGGGCCTCCTGCACCAGGTCCTCGGCCCGTTGCCGGTCGCCCCCGGTAAGCAGCCGCGCGACATGGAGCAGCGCCGACCAACGGGCGGCCACGAACTCGTCGAAGCCGTCCGCCCGAACCTGCTCCATCCTCACCGTCCCGCGTCTCAGTGGCCTTCTACACCTCTGAAAAGACGCTGGACCCCGCCCCACGCTGCACCCGGATCCTGTGATCCACCTCACCCCGGCCGGGCCCGGGCATGGAAAAGGGCCCGTGCACAGGCACGAGCCCTTCCGATGTACGCCCGGGGACGGCGATGCCGCGCGGAATCACCTGCCGCCCGGGCCGCCGCCGCCGAACGAACCGCTGCTGCCCTCGTCCCACCGCGGGCGCTCCTGTGACGCGCTCCTCCGGTCGCTCACGTTGCCGTGGGCCTTCAGCCGGTGCGGCGTCAGCCGGTCCTGGCTTCTCGGCACCTCCTCGGGCGCCCGGCGTTCACTGACCTCGCCGACCGGGCCGCCGTCGGGCAGCCGCGGCTGCTCCTCGGGGCGCGGCGTGGGCAGCTCCCTGCGCTTGATGCGAACGCCGAGGACGAAGGCCCCCAACAGCAGGGCCACGACCACCACACCTGCCACGACCAGCCCGATGCCGAGGGCGCCACGGCCCGCGGCCATCTCCATCCATGCGGTATGCATGGACCGCGAGTACCCCTGGTCCTCACCATGAACCTGCTCACCTCGGCGCACCCCTTGGGAACACCGGGTTTGACGGGCATCGACCGGGGCTACCCGCACGGTGTGACTCCGACGACATCACAGCAGGAGCTGTTCCGGTTCTTGGAGGACCGCTTCGCCTGCGCGCAGGCGTGTACAGAGTGCGCGCGGGCGTGCGCGCTGCGCGCGAGCCTTGTGGATCCCGAGGGCACCGAGAACCAGGAACTCGTACGACGCAAGGGCATCATGTGCGCGGAGGTCTGCGACGCGACCTGCCGTGTGCTGTCCGAGCAGAACCAGGTGGACGAGGGAAGCATCCGTGCCCAGGTGGAGTGGTGCCGGACCGTGTGCCTGGAGGCCGCCCACGCCTTCGACCGGCAGCCGGGGGCGGAGGACTCGGCGGCGGTGTGCCGTGCGTGCGCGCGGGCGTGCACGGACTTCCTCGCCACCCTGAACTGACACCTGAACCGACACCTCCATTCCTTATTTCTGCAACACGTTCTACGGTGTGCGCCGACAGGACCGGCCTTGGGGAGCCTGGAGGCGCCGTGCACCTCGAATACACGCCCGAGCAGCAACGGCTGCGCACCGAACTGCGCGCCTACTTCGCCGCACTGGTCCCGGATCGCGCCTACGCCCGGCACGGCGACCCCGCCGACCAGAAGCGGTTCTACCGCGAGACGATCCGGCGGCTCGGCGCGGACGGCTGGCTCGGCGTGGGCTGGCCCGAGGAGTACGGCGGGCGCGGCCTGACCGCCATGGAGCAGTTCATCTTCTTCGACGAGGCCGCCCAGGCCGGCGTCCCGCTGCCCCTGATGGCGCTGAACACCGTCGGCCCGACGATCATGCGGTACGGCACCGACGAGCAGAAGGCCTACTTCCTGCCGAAGATCCTCTCCGGCGAGATCGACTTCGCCATCGGCTACAGCGAGCCCGGCGCGGGCACCGACCTCGCGTCACTGCGGACCCGTGCGGTGAGAGAGGGCGACGAGTACATCGTCGACGGCCAGAAGATCTGGACGACCAACGGCGACACGGCCGACTGGGTGTGGCTGGCGGTCCGCACCGACCCGGACGCCCCGCCGCACAAGGGCATCACCATGCTGCTGGTTCCGACCACGGACCCCGGCTACTCCTGCACCCTGATCAACACCCTCGCCTCGCACGACACCACGGCCAGCTACTACGAGAGCGTCCGCGTCCCCGTCTCCCACCGGGTCGGCGCCGAGAACCAGGGCTGGCGGCTGATCACCAACCAGCTCAACCACGAGCGCGTGACCCTGGCCGCCCACGGCACCATGGCGATCCGCGCCCTGCACGACGTGCAGCGCTGGTCGACGGAGACCAAGCTCGCCGACGGCCGCCGGGTCGCGGACCTGCCCTGGGTACGCCGCCTCCTGGCCCGCACCCACGCCAGGCTGGACGCCCTCAAGCTGCTCAACTGGCAGATGGTCAACTCCGTCCAGGAAGGCACCCTCACCCCGCAGGACGCCTCCGCCGTCAAAGTCTACGGTTCCGAGGCCCGGCGCGACGCCTACGCCTGGCTCATGGAGATCGTCGCCGCCCCCGGAGCCCTGAAGGAGGGCTCGGCGGGCGCGGTCCTGCACGGCGAACTGGAACGCGGCTACCGCTCGGCGGTCATCTTCACCTTCGGCGGCGGCAACAACGAGATCCAGCGGGAGATCATCTCGTGGATCGGGCTGGGGATGCCGCGAGTGCGGCGCTGACCGAATTGCCCGGGCTGCGTTTGATCGCTCGCGGGGGCCAGCGGAGCGGCTCACGGTGCGTGGGCGCCTCAACTCGGTCCGTCCAGCATGATCTTCCACACCCGGGTCGCGACCTGCAGGTTGAGGCGGCCCTCCACGTTCGAGAGGTCATGGCCGCTGATCTCACGGATGCGCTGGAGCCGGTAGCGGAGCGTGCTGCGGTGGATCGCGAGGGATTCGGCGGTCTCGGCGTAGTTGCCGCCGCAGTCGAAGTACCGGGACAGGGTCTCCACGAGTGCCGTCCGGTGCCGGCCGTCGTAGTCGATGAGCTGTCCGAGCCATTCCCGTACGAATGCCTCCAGCTCCCGGTATTCGTTTCCGGGCCCCAGGATGCGGTAGAGGCCAAGATCGTCGAAGAACGTTGTGCCGTACGGCCTTCGGGACCGTCGGCGTACCTCCAGGGCACGCAGTGCCTCTTGGTAGTGGCCGGGGATACCGTCCAGGGTGTCGCAGCGGGCGCTCACCCCGATCGTCCCGTCAGGTGTTCCGGTCTCCCGGGCGAGCGTCTCGTACAAGGCGTGGTCGTGAGGGCTGCCCTCGGCGACCAGGACGACGTGGTCGGAACGCCGAGTCACCAGCGACGGCATGCCCACGGCCGTAGCCGCCCGGCCCACCGTCCGCGCGAAAGCGTCGTTCACGGCCCGGCTCGTCCACTGCACGACGACCACGTACTGGATGCGGTGCAGGTCGTGTCCGAACGCCTCGGACCGGGCGTAGGCGCTCGCCTCGTCCGTGCCCCCCAGAAGATCGTCGACCAGTTCGCGGCGCAGTCGCAGCTCCACCTCCGCCAGATGGCGCAGGTGCGACAGTTCCAGGGCGAGTGACGTGGCGGCGTGCTCCAGTGCGAACACGGTGTACTCGTCTGCCTCGTCCCGGGGATCGACCAGGGCCAGCACTCCGAGGACCTCGCCGCGGGGGCGTACCACGGAGATCAGCCGGTCCTTGATCCGCACGGGGCCGCCTCTCCGGGCGACCCCCTGGAGCATCTCCTCATGGCGTGCGGGGTCCGGTTCCGGATAGGGGTCGGGCCGGCCGGGACCGGTCCAGGACCGCAGTCGGCCGAATCGGTCCTCCACCAGCACGGGAAATCCGGTGAGCTCATGCAGTGCGCTGGTGATGGCCTCCTCGCCGTCGCCCGCGGCCGCGACCTCGGCGAGGGCCTCGTGCACGGCCCGCTGATATCCCAGGTCGACCACGATGGAGATCAGCCGCCGCTGGAGGGTTGCCCGTTCCTGTCGTAGTCGGCGCAGCTCCAGGGCGTCTTCCCGCTGGCGGCGGTGCGCGACGGCGACCGACAGGGCCGCGGCGGTGAGTCGTACGAGCATGGCGAGCAGGAAGTGCTGGGCATGGGTGGGTCGGGAGCCAGACGTCACCACGAGGTAGCCGTGCAGTCCACCGGGCCCGTGCAGGGCCAAGGCCCGGCCCCAGGACCGACCGGGAACGGTTACGGGGACGTCCCGCCCCGTCAGCTCTCGCACCGTCCGGTCGACGGCTGACGTATGGCCCGGCCCGAGCTGCGGGCTTGCGACCATGTGGCCGTCCTCCCTGAGGTATCCGGCCTCGGCTCTGTAGGGGCCGGCGGCGGACACGTGGTCCATGGCCAGGCGCAGGATCTCGCCTTCGTCCCGGGCGTCGAACAGGGCACGGGAGACCGCCGGCAGTTCGTGGGATGCCTGGTCGGCCGGGGTGGGAAGGGGTGTACGGGGCCCTCTCCGCGACGTCGTGGGGTGCCGCCCGGGACGGCCCTGCGGGAGGCCGCCTTCTTGGTCGGGACAGGGTCGGTACTTGTTCCGGGCCCAACAGCTGGCCATGGGATTGCTCCCTTCGCCCGCGTCCTCAGAGGGGTGGCAGCGGCCGTTTCTGTACGCCTCTCAGACCAACCTACCTGAGGTGTTCGGGGTCTGTGTCTCGTGCTCGCGGGGCGACGGGCTCCGTTGTTCTTTGACCTGCCGGGTGCAGGTGCAGAGCTGCTCGGTTCGCGAGTCTGGGGCGTGCCGGGGACCGCCGTGCACACAGGTATGGAAGGACTGGCCGATGACCGAGCAGCCTCGTAGGCCCGTTGCCACGTACGAGACGTACCAGGAAGCCGAACGCGCCGTCGACCACCTCTCTGACCAGGGGTTTCCCGTGCAGAGGGTGGCCATCATCGGCCAGGACGTCCGCCTCGTCGAGCAGGTCATCGGCCGTATGGACTACGGCAGGGCCGCCCTGCACGGAGCGGCGAGCGGGGCCCTTCCCGGAGCGCTGATCGGCTGGCTCTTCGGCCTGCTCGACTGGGTGGACCCGCTCGTCTCCGCCCTGCTCGTCGCCCTCTACGGCCTGATCTTCGGAGCGATCGTGGGCGCGCTGTTCGGCCTGCTGTTGTACACCCTGCAGGGCGGCCGCCGGGACTTCGCCTCCGTCCGCTCGATGCAGCCCAGCCGATACGACGTCGTCGTGGACGAAGCGGTCGCCGACGAGGCCGTGCGGCTGCTCGGCGGGTTGCAGACCATCGGCGCCGGCGGACGTCCCACCCATACATGAACGACCGGATCCGCAGTGCCGGCGCATGCCGCCGCACCGGGAGGAGCTCCTCATGGCCAAGGCAGTGGGCATCGACCTGGGCACCACGAACTCGGTGATCGCCGCGTGGGAGGGCGGCGAACCTTCCGTCGTGCCCAACACCGAGGGCAACCGTACGACACCGTCCGTGGTGGCCTTCACCGACACCGGGGAACGGCTGGTGGGCCAGCTGGCCCGACGCCAGGCGATCCTCAATCCCAAGGGCACCATCTACTCGGCCAAGCGGTTCATCGGCCGGCACTTCGACGAGATCCCGGATGAGGCCAGAGCGGTGGCGTACGACGTCGTCGAGGGCCCGGGCGGCGTCGCCCGCTTCAAGGTGCGCGACAAGCTCTACGCCCCCGAGGAGATCAGCGCCCAGGTACTGCGCAAACTCGCCGACGACGCGTCCAAGCAGCTCGGGGAACGGGTCACGGAGGCGGTCATCACCGTGCCCGCCTACTTCAACGACGCCCAGCGCACCGCCACCAAGGACGCCGGACGGATCGCGGGACTGGAGGTGCTGCGGATCATCAACGAGCCGACCGCGGCCGCCCTCGCGTACGGCATGGACAAGAAGCAGCACGAGACGGTGCTGGTCTTCGACCTAGGCGGCGGCACGTTCGATGTGAGCATCCTCGACGTGGGCGACGGCGTGGTGGAGGTGCGTTCCACGGCGGGCGACAGTCACCTGGGCGGTGACGACTTCGACCGGCGTCTGGTGGATTACCTCGCGGACGACTTCCAGAAGGAGAACGGCATCGAT
The DNA here is from genome assembly GCF_042671245.1 of Streptomyces sp. NPDC057099. Classification (NCBI taxonomy): domain Bacteria; kingdom Bacillati; phylum Actinomycetota; class Actinomycetes; order Kitasatosporales; family Streptomycetaceae; genus Streptomyces; species Streptomyces sp. NPDC057099. The sequence continues at coordinate 22,207 of NZ_JBHUTX010000025.1, read as the reverse complement.
CTGCGCAAGGATCCGCAGGCCCTGCAACGCCTGTTCGAGGCGGCGGAGAAGGCCAAGACCGAGCTGAGTTCGGTGACGCAGACGCAGGTCAGCCTGCCGTTCATCACCGCCGATGCCTCGGGGCCCAAGCACCTCACCGACTCGGTCATGCGGTCCACGTTCGATCAGATCACCAGCGACCTGGTGGAGCGGTGCCTGGGACCGGTCCAGCAGGCCATGGCCGACGCCAAGGTCGGCGAGAGCGACATCGACGAGGTCATCCTCGTCGGCGGTTCCACCCGCATCCCCGCCGTCCAGGCCCTCGTGCGCCGGCTGACCGGCGGCAAGGACCCCAACATGAGCGTCAACCCCGACGAGGTCGTGGCCCTGGGCGCCGCGATCCAGGCCGGAGTGCTCAAGGGCGAGGTCAAGGACGTCCTGCTGCTCGATGTCACGCCCCTGTCGCTGGGTGTCGAGACACGCGGCGGCGTGATGACGAAGATCATTGAGCGGAACACCACCATCCCCGTGCGCCGCACCGAGACCTTCTCCACCGCCGAGGACAACCAGCCCGCCGTCGACATCGTCGTCCTCCAGGGCGAGCGCGAACGGGCCGCTGACAACCGGGTGCTCGGCCGCTTCCAGCTCACCGACATCCGCCCGGCGCCGCGCGGCGAAGCGCAGGTCGAGGTCACCTTCGACATCGACGCCAACGGCATTCTCAACGTCAAGGCCCGGGACCGGGACACCGGCAAGGAACAGGGCATCACCATCACCGAGAGCTCCAACCTCGACCGTGGCGAGGTCGAGCGCATGGTCCAGGAGGCCGAGCGCAACCAGGGCCAGGATCAGGCCCTGCGCGAGGCCGTCGACGCCCGCAACGAGCTCGACGCCGTCGCATACCAGGTCGACAAGCGCCTCGCCGAGCTGGGCGACGCCGCACCCGCGCACGAGAAGGCACGCGCCGAGATGCTGGTGTCGGATGCCCAGGCGGCGGTCAAGGAGGAGGCGGGCGTGGAGCGGGTGCGGCCCCTGACCTCCGAACTCCAGCAGGTGCTGACAGGGTTGGCGGCGCATCAGGGCGGCGCCACCACGGGCGGTCCCGACCAGGACACCACCGGGGGTGGCGCGACCAGCGGCGATGGCGGTGACGACGACGTCATCGATGCCGAGTTCGACAAGGACTGAGGAACCGCCATGCCGATCCATCCCAGGGAATCCGAGCCGGCCGACCCGGTTCCGGAAGGCGCCGTACGCCCTCCCAGCGGGGATCTTCCGGGCTCGGTCCCGCCTACCGGGCCGGGGCCCGACACGGACGAGGAACCCGGCCCCGACGCGGCCGGCGGCCCCGCACCGTCCGAGGACGAGCACACGGCGGAGCTCAAGGAACTCGAGGACCGCTGGCGGCGCGCGCTCGCCGACCTCGACAACCTCCGCAAACGCCACACCAGGGAACTGGAGCGGGAGCGGACGGCCGAGCGTTCCCGCACGGCCGCCGCCTTCCTGCCCGTCCTGGACAACCTCGAACTCGCCCTGACCCATGCCGGATCCGATCCCGGCGCGATCGTGGAGGGCGTCCGGGCGGTGCGCGACCAGGCGGTGAACGTCCTCGAACTGCTCGGCTACCCGCGGCACGCGGAGACCGGCGTCGCCTTCGACCCCGCCCGGCACGAGGTGGTCGGCGTCGTCCAGGACCCCGACGCCCCACCGGGCACGGTCGTCGAGGTGCTGCGCCCGGGCTACGGTGACGGCGAACGCCAGCTCAGGCCCGCCGCCGTGACTGTCGCGAAGCGGGAGTGACCGGCCATGGCACGGGACTTCTACGAGGCGCTGGGCGTGTCACGGACCGCGAGCCAGGACGAGATCCAGCAGGCATATCGCCAACTCGCCCGCAAGTACCACCCCGACGTCAACAAGGACCCGGGGGCGGAGGAACGCTTCAAGGACCTCAACGAGGCGTACAGCGTCCTGTCGGACCCCAAGACCCGGGCCCGTTACGACCGCTTCGGCGAGGACTTCCGGAAGGTGCCCGAGGACTGGGAGGAGCGGGTCGGTGCCGGCGCGGGACCCGGGGGCGGCTTCCGCGGTCGGAGGACCGCGGGCGCGGGCGGCCCTCGTGTCCGGTACACCACCGGCTTCGGCGACGACTTCGCAGCGGAGGGCGTCGACATCGAGGACCTGCTCGGCTCGCTCTTCGGAGCAGGCGCCGCCCCCGGCGGCGTACCGGGAGCCGACCAGGAGGCCGAGCTGCCACTCACCGTCGAGGAGGCGTACAGGGGCGGCCGCCGCACCGTCACGCTCGCCGGCCCCACCGGGCAGCCGCGGCGGTACGAGGTCGATGTACCGCCCGGCGTCACCGACGGGCAGCGCATCCGGCTCGCGGGCGAGGGCGGCCGGGGCAGCGGTGACGCCGCTGCGGGCGACCTGTACCTGCGGGTGCGAATCCAGCCCCACCCCCGGTTCCGGCTGGACGGCCGCGACGTCCACGTACAGGTCCCCGTCACCCCCTGGGAGGCGGCCCTGGGTGCGACCGTGCCGGTGCCCACTCCCGGCGGCGGCACGGCCAAGGTCACGGTGCCCGCGGGGTCATCCAGCGGCCGGCGACTGCGACTGCGCGGCGAGGGCATGCCGAACCCGCGCGGCGCGAACGGCGACCTGTACGCCGAACTCCGCGTCATGGTGCCGCCCGCCCTCGGTGACCGGGAGCGCGAGCTGTTCGAGGAGCTCGCCGCCACCTCTTCGTACGACCCCAGGAGGACGTGATGAGCGACCGACCCTCACGGGCGGCGACCGGCGGCCGGACCGCCCGGGCCGACGCGGGCGGGCGTCCCGTACGGACGAGCGCCGGCTCCACGGCCGTGCGGTACGCGCTCGTCCCCGTGCCCAGGCTTTCCCTGGACACCGTGGCCCGCCGCTCGGGCCTCCACCCCGACCTGGTCCGCCGGTTCGTCGCCCTCGGCCTGGTCGACGCCGAACGCGACGCCGCGGGGCACCTGGTGTTCGACCCCGCGGCCCCGGCGGTCCTCGCCCGCGTCCAGCGGTTGCGCTCCGGACTCTGCCTCAACTACGCATCCATCGGTCTGGTGCTCGACCTGCTCGACCGCATCAGCCTGCTCGAAGCCGCACTGCGCGACCGCGGCAGGAGGAGTGACTCACCCCCATGGACATGAACCGTCTCACCCAGAAGTCACAGGAAGCCCTCCAGGAGGCGCAGACCGCCGCCGTCCGCATGGGCCAGACCGAGGTAGACGGTGAGCACCTGCTGCTCGCGCTCCTCGACCAGGAGGACGGCCTGATCCCCCGGCTCCTGCAACAGACGGGCAGGGAGCCCGAGGAGCTCCGTGCGGCTGTGCGTGAGGAGCTTTCCCGCCGGCCCAAGGTGACCGGCCCGGGCGCGGCGCCGGGCCAGGTGTTCGTCACCCAGCGCCTGTCCCGGCTGCTGGACGCGGCCGAGCGGGAGGCCAAACGCCTCAAGGACGAGTACGTGTCCGTGGAGCACCTCCTGCTGGCCCTGGCCGAGGAGGGCTCGTCCACCGCCGCCGGACGACTGCTCAAGGAACACGGCATCACCCGGGACTCGTTCCTGAGCGCGCTGACCCAGATCCGCGGCAACCAGCGCGTGACCTCGGCCAACCCCGAGGTGGCGTACGAGGCCCTGGAGAAGTACGGCCGCGACCTGGTCGCCGAGGCCAGGGACGGCAAACTCGACCCGGTCATCGGCCGGGACGCCGAGATCCGCCGCGTCACCCAGATCCTCAGCCGCAAGTCCAAGAACAACCCGGTCCTCATCGGCGACCCCGGCGTCGGCAAGACCGCCATCGTCGAGGGCCTCGCCCAGCGCATCGTCCGCGGCGATGTGCCCGAAGGACTGCGCGACAAGACCGTGTTCGCACTCGACATGGGCTCCCTGGTGGCCGGGGCGAAGTACCGGGGCGAGTTCGAGGAGCGCCTCAAGGCCGTGCTGTCCGAGGTGAAGGCCGCCCAGGGGCGCATCCTGCTCTTCGTCGACGAACTCCACACCGTCGTCGGCGCGGGCGCCGCCGAAGGAGCCATGGACGCGGGCAACATGCTCAAGCCGATGCTCGCTCGCGGCGAGCTCCACATGATCGGCGCCACCACCCTCGACGAGTACCGCAAGCACATCGAGAAGGACGCCGCCCTCGAACGCCGCTTCCAGCAGGTCCTGGTCGAAGAGCCGAGCGTGGAGGACACCATCTCCATCCTGCGCGGACTGCGCGAACGCCTGGAAATCTTCCACGGCGTGAAGATCCAGGACACCGCAATGGTCTCCGCGGCCACCCTCAGCCACCGCTACATCACCGATCGGTTCCTGCCCGACAAGGCCATCGACCTCGTCGACGAGGCGTGCGCACGGTTGCGTACCGAGATCGACTCGATGCCCGCCGAACTCGATGAGATCACCCGCCGCGTCACCCGCCTGGAGATCGAGGAGGCCGCCCTCTCCAAGGAGACCGACCCCGCGAGCAAAACCCGCCTCGAGGAACTGCGCAGGGAACTCGCCGACCTGCGCGGCGAGGCCGACGCCAAGCACGCCCAGTGGGAGGCCGAACGGCAGGCCATCCGCCGCGTGCAGGAACTGCGCCAGGAACTGGAGCAGGTCCGCCACGAGGCGGAGGAGGCAGAACGCGCCTACGACCTCAACCGCGCCGCCGAACTCCGCTACGGCCGCCTCCAGGACCTGGAGCGCCGGCTCGCCGCGGAGGAGGAGCAACTGGCCGCGAAGCAAGGGGAGAACCGGCTGCTGCGCGAGGTCGTCACGGAGGAGGAGATCGCCGAGATCGTCGCCGCCTGGACCGGCGTTCCCGTGGCCCGCCTCCAGGAGGGCGAACGCGAGAAGCTGCTGCGCCTCGACGAGATCCTGCGCGAGCGCGTCATCGGCCAGGACGAGGCCGTCAAGCTCGTCGCCGACGCCATCATCCGCGCCCGCTCCGGAATCCGCGACCCTCGGCGCCCCATCGGCTCGTTCATCTTCCTCGGTCCCACCGGCGTCGGGAAGACCGAGCTGGCCAAGACCCTCGCCCGGGCCCTGTTCGACTCCGAGGAGAACATGGTCCGCCTCGACATGAGCGAGTACCAGGAGCGGCACACCGTCAGCCGGCTGATGGGGGCCCCGCCCGGATACGTCGGCTACGAGGAGGGCGGCCAGCTCACCGAGGCCGTACGCCGCAAGCCGTACTCAGTGGTGCTGTTCGACGAGATCGAGAAGGCGCACACCGATGTCTTCAACACCCTGCTGCAGATCCTCGACGACGGCCGCATCACCGACGCCCAGGGCCGCACCGTCGACTTCCGCAACACCGTGATCATCATGACGTCCAACATCGGCTCCGAGCACCTCCTCGACGGCGCCACCGCCGAGGGTGAGATCAAGCCGGACGCCCGCGCCCTGGTGATGGGGGAGCTGCGCGGGCACTTCCGCCCGGAGTTCCTCAACCGCGTCGACGACATCGTGCTGTTCAAGCCGCTCGGTGAGCTTCAGATCGAGCGGATCGTGGAGCTGCAGTTCGACGAGCTGCGGCAGCGGGTCGCCGAACGCCGCATCACCGTCGAACTCACCGACGCGGCACGGGAGTTGATCGCCCACCAGGGCTACGACCCGGTGTACGGTGCCCGGCCGCTGCGGCGTTACATCTCCCACGAGGTCGAGACGCTGGTCGGGCGCGCCCTGCTGCGCGGCGACGTCCAGGACGGCGCGAAGATCCGCGTCGACGCCGAGCACGGAGAGCTGGTGGTCACCTACGACCAGCCCGAGGACGTGAAGGGAGCGAGGGCGGCATGAGTACCGTGCAAGCCACCAACGTCACCTGCCCGCACTGCGGGCGCACCAACCGGGTACCCGTGGCCGCCGAGGGCCGCCCCAGGTGCGCCAACTGCAAGCAGCCTCTGCCGTGGATGGCCGACGCCGGCGACGACGACTTCACCGAGGTCGTCGAGCAGGCCACCGTGCCCGTCGTCGTCGACCTGTGGGCCACCTGGTGCGGCCCCTGCCGCATGGTGAGCCCCGCGCTGGAGAAGGTCGCCGCCGATCTCGCGGGAAAGATCAAGCTGGTCAAGGTCGACATCGACAAGAACCCGCGCCTGGCGCAGCGGTTCGAGGTCCAGGCGGTGCCGACGCTGTTGGTACTCGACGAAGGACAGACCATCGCCAGGCAGGCGGGTGCCGCACCTGCCCCAGCCCTGCGGCGGTGGGTGGAGCAGTCGATCGCGGGCCGCGAACAGGCCGGGAAAGGGTGATCAGCCATGACCGTACGAACCGACCCCCACCTCGCGCTCGTCCGGCCGGTCCAGCCACTGACCCCCGAAGGGTGTCAAGAGTGTCTGCTGCTCGGCTCCCCGTGGGGCCACCTCAGGCTCTGCCTGACCTGCGGCCACGTCGGCTGCTGCGATTCCTCGCCGAACCGGCACGCGCGCCGTCACGCCGCCGCCGACGGCCATCCGATCGTGGCGTCACTGGAGTCCGGCGAGGACTGGCGGTGGTGTTTCGTCCACGAGGCGTTCGTGTGATGCCCCGCGACGAGACGCGGCCGAGCCCGGCGCCCGTGCCGGACGAGGCGGAGGAGAGCGTCCCCTTCGAGACCGCCGACATCTACGGCGCCTATCCCCGCCTGCCGGACGACCAGATGGCCCGCCTGGCGCAGCACGGCCGGCGGCGCGCGGTTGACGCCGGTGACGTGCTGATCAGGGAGGGGGAGCGGTGCGAGACGTTCTACGTCGTCCTCAGTGGCTCGGTCGCCATCGTCGAGGGCTACGGCACGCCCGACGAACGTCTGCTGCGTGTGCACGGCCCCGGCCGCTTCATCGGCGAACTCGGCCTCCTGAACGGGCAGGTGGCCTTCTACACCGCTAAGGTCAGGGACCCCGGTGAGGTCCTCGCCCTGTCCATGGATCAGCTGCGTGACCTGGTGACCCGGGACTCCGTCCTTGGCGATATGGTGCTGCGCGCCTGCCTGGGCCGTCGTGCTTTGCTCGTCGGGCAGGGCGCCGGTTTCCGCATCATCGGCTCGCGCTATTCGCCTGACACCCGGCGGCTGCGCGAGTTCGCCGCCCGCAACCGGCTGCCGCACCGCTGGATCGATCTGGAGACCGACGAGGAGGCCGAGGAGCTGCTGCGCCGCTTCGGCGTCGGCCCGGAGGAGACTCCGCTCGTCATCTGGCGGGACACCACTCTGTTGCGCAACCCCAGCAACGCGGAACTGGCCCGGCTCATGGGCCTGCCGTCGCTGCCTGCCGGAAACCATCACGGCGATCTCCTGATCGTCGGCTCGGGACCCGCTGGCCTCGCCGCCGCGGTGAACGCCGCCTCAGAGGGCCTGGGCACGACCGTGGTCGAGGCCATGGCCAGCGGCGGCCAGGCCGCCACGTCGTCCCGCATCGAGAATCTGCTCGGCTTCCCCTCCGGCATCACCGGCGCCGAACTCGCCGAACGTGCTGTGCTCCAGGCCGACAAGTTCGGCGCCAGGATCAGCGTCCCGGCGGAGGCGGCTCGGCTCGAACCGCGGGACGGGCACTACGCCGTCGGGTTCGCCGACGGCAGCGAGATCACCGCCCGTACCGTCGTCCTGGCCACCGGCGCTCGCTACCGACGCCTCCGGGTGCCCGGCATCGAACGCCTGGAGGGAACGAGCGTCCACTACTCGGCGACCGTCTACGAGGCCCAGCAGTGCCGCACCGACCCGGTGGCCGTCGTCGGCGGAGGCAACTCCGCGGGCCAGGCCGTACTCTTCCTGGCCGGGTACGCACCGCAGGTGTATCTGCTCGTCCGTGGGCCGAGCCTCGAGTCGCACATGTCCCGCTACCTGATCGATCAGGTCGAGCGCCACCCGCGGGTGCGCGTGCTGCAGCACACCGAGATGACCGAGGCACTCGGCGACAAGGTGCTGGAGGCGGTCACCGTGGTCGACCACCGTACGGGCGAGCATCGCCACCTCGCGGTGCGGGCCCTGTTCGTCTTCACCGGCGCCGACCCCCACACCGAGTGGCTGTCCGGGGCGCTCGCCCTCGACGCGCGCGGCTTCGTGCTCACCGGCGCGGAGGCGCAGGCCTGCTCCGTCCCCGGACTGTGGCAGAGCCAGGGCCGGGACTGCCTGACGTTGGAGACCAGCCTGCCTGGCGTCTTCGCCGCCGGCGACGTCCGCAGTGGCTCGGTGAAACGCGTGGCCTCCGCGGTCGGCGAAGGCGCGATGAGCATCCACTTCGTGCACCGCTATCTGGGCCACACGGCCGCGCCCGGCGGCACCGACAGCTCCCCGCACACCCGTCGGAAGGAGTCCGCTTGGCTCGCATGACACCCAGCGGGCGACGAGATCACGAGAAGGAGGAGGCGATGGGAATGACCACGCCCGTCAGGCGCCACCGCGGTGGCGCAATGCAGGACAGGCCCGTTGGCTGGGCACGCAATCCGCTGACGGAGTTCGACCAACTGCTCAGCGAGATGAGCGGACTGATCGAATCCACGGTGGGAGGCGCGGCGCCCGCAGTCGCGTGGACGCCCCTGGCGGATGTCACGGAGTCCGACGACGCCTTCCGCATCGAGATCGAACTCCCCGGCGTCAAGAGCAAGGACATCGACGTCGAAGCGAACGGCCAGGAGCTGGTGGTCACCGGAGAGATCAAGGAGAAGGAACGCAAAGGCGTCCTGCGCCGGAGCACTCGCCGCACCGGAGCCTTCGAGTACCGGCTGCGGCTGCCCGGAGAGGTCGACACCGAAAAGATCAATGCGCAGATGTCGGACGGGGTGCTCACCATCACCGTCCCCAAGGCCGAGGTCGCAAAGCCCCGGCACGTCGAGATCAGCGAGACGAGTGAAAGCACCGGGAGCGGCGGCTGAGACGCGAACGCCGCGGTTCCGGACATCCGTACGGCGCCGCGGCCGGGCCGGCGAGGCTCGACACCCGGGGTGACTCATGAACGACGTCCCGTATCACAACCCCTCACGGCGGCGGAGACTCGGCACGCGGCTCGCCCCCGGCTTCCTTTCGGCGCCGCAGACGCCAGGCGCGCAGCAGCCGAAGGGGGAGCAGTCCCAGCGGTGCTCGCCGGCCCATGTCCGCCTGGTCCTCGCGGTCGAACACCCGTGCGTAACGCTCGGCGTCCTGGGCCGTCGGATATCGCTTGCTTCCCTCCGCTCCGCACCCACGCTCGCAGTGCCAGAGCATCGTGTCGCCCTCATGGAGAAAGCGAAAACGGTGTCCCAGAAGGTGGCAGCGCAGCACAGAAGACCACCCTATGCGGACCGCTCCATTCCGGCCTGTTCTGACCCTCTCCAGGCAACAGCCCACGGCCCTGAACGAGGAGGCATGGCATGACCGCCACCGCCGAACTCGGTGTCGTCACCACCAAGGTCCCCGCCCGGCTCGACCGGCTGCCGTGGTCCCGATTCCACTGGCGGATCGTCATCGGTCTGGGAACCGTCTGGATTCTGGACGGACTCGAAGTGACGATCGTCGGGGCGGTTGCCGCCCGTATGACCGAGCCGGGCAGCGGCATCAACCTGACCAGCGCCGACATAGGCACTGCCGCCGCCATCTACGTGGCAGGCGCATGCGCGGGCGCTCTCCTGTTCGGGAGACTCACCGACCGCTACGGGCGCAAGAAGCTGTTCATGCTCACACTCGGCGTCTACATCCTCGCCACCGTCGCGACCGCGTTCGCCCACGACGCCTTGTACCTCTACCTCGCCCGCTTCATCACCGGAATGGGCATCGGCGGAGAGTACGCCGCGATCAACTCGGCCATCGACGAGCTGATTCCGGCCCGCAACCGTGGGCAGGTGGATCTGGCCATCAACGGCAGCTACTGGGTCGGTGCGGCGCTCGGCAGCCTGGTCGCCGTGCTGCTTCTCAACGAGAGTCTGCTGGCAGACAACCTCGGCTGGCGGCTGGCCTTCGGCCTGGGCGGCGTCCTGGGGCTGGGCATCATGCTGGTACGCCGCCATGTGCCGGAGAGTCCGCGCTGGCTGTTCATCCACGGGCACGAAGCCGAGGCTGAACGCATCGTCGACCGGATCGAGGCCGAGGTGCGCCAAGAGACCGACCGCGAGCTGCCGGAACCGGGCGAGGCGGTCACCGTACGGCAGCGCGACGTCATCCCGTTCAGGGAGATCGCCGGCGTGGCTCTGCGGCGGTACCCGCGTCGTGCCGTTCTCGGTCTGGCGCTCTTCGTCGGACAGGCGTTCCTGTACAACGCGATCGTCTTCGACCTGGGCACGATCCTGAACGGCTTCTTCGACATCGGCTCCGGCTCGATCCCCTACTTCCTGGCCCTCTTCGCCATCGCCAACTTCCTCGGACCACTCCTTCTCGGCCGACTGTTCGACACCGTTGGCAGAAAGCCGATGATCGCGGGCACCTACTTCGGCTCGGCAGCCGTGGCAGTCGTCCTCGCCGTCCTGCTGGCCAACGGCTCCCTGACGACATGGTGGTTCTTCCTGCTGGTCTCGCTGACCTTCTTCGTGGCGTCGGCGGGAGCGAGCTCGGCCTACCTGACGGTGAGCGAGGTCTTCCCCATGGAGACCCGAGCCCTGTCCATCTCGCTGTTCTTCGCGATCGGCACGGCCGTGGGCGGAATCACCGGCCCGCTGCTGTTCGGCCACTTGATTCACAGTGGCGATGCGGACCTGGTGGCCATCGGCTTCCTCGTCGGAGCGGCAGCCATGGCGCTCGGCGGGCTGGCCGAGGTCTTCTTCGGTGTCCGGGCCGAACAACAGTCCCTGGAGAACATCGCCCAGCCGCTCACCGCTGAGGAAGCCGAGGCGGCCTGGCGCGACGAGCCCGCGCCACAGGACGCACGAGACCGCCTCCGGCCCGAGCACGTCCGGCGGGCCGCGCACGAGCGGGACCTGCGGATCGCCGACCGCACCGCCCGCCGCCGGGAGCGGGAGCGCGCCGGAGCCCGCCGCTACCGCCCGGGCACCGGACCGGGCAACAGGATGTACTCGCCGGGGATGGCCGGCACCGCGGGCACGGCAAGCCGTACGTCCGCCATGGCCGAACAACGCCTCGACGACGAGGTCGAACAGATCACCCACGCGCTCCAAGAATCCGGCCCGACGAGCCGCGACCAACTCGAACAGGCCGTGGGCGGCCGTTCCTGGGGCCCCGGACGCTTCCGCCGTGCCCTGCGGGAGTCCGAGCGGGACTCCCGGGCCAAGAGCCTCGCGAACGGCAGCTACGCGCCGGCGGACGGACCCGGCCGGCCCGAGAGCGCACCAGGGGGACCCCATGACCAGCGGTGACCGCGCAGAAGGAGGCAGCGATGAAATACGACGGATTCCTCGCCCATGTACGCGAGCGAGGCGAATACAAGGACCAGAACGAAGCCGCGGACGTCACCAACGCCGTGCTGCAAGTGCTGGCCCAACGGATCAGCCCGGGAGAGGTCAAGGACCTCGCATCCCAGATGCCCGGCCCGCTGGGACAGGTTCTGGACCATGCCACGCCGCAGCAGGCGCAGAGCTTCGGGATCGAAGAGTTCTACCGCCGGGTCGCCGAGCGCACTCATGCCCGGCCGCGTACTGCGCAGTGGGACGCCAGCGCGGTCCTGACCACCGTTGCCGACGCTGTCACCGGCGGAGAACTGAATCAGATCATCAGCCAACTCCCCTCCAGTTACGCGGTCCTGTTCGGCAAGGCCGACCTCGCGGACTGAGCCCGTGAGGCGCCCAGAACGAAAGGCCCACGAAAATGGTTGATACAGGTTTCTCCTCGTTCGACACCATGGTGGACAAGGCCAATCGGCTCCTCAAGGACGTCGAGGAGGCTTTCGGGTGGCCCAAGGAACGGCGTAAGCAGTCGTACGCGGCACTGCGGGCCGTGCTGCACCCGCTTCGGGACCGTCTCCCGGTCGAGACGGCCGTACAGTTCGGCGCCCAACTGCCGACCCTTGTCAGAGGCGTCTACTGCGACGGCTGGAAACCGGCAGAAACGCCCGTGAAGATGAGCAACGAGGAGTTCCTCACGCGGGTCCGGAGTGAATTCCCCTATGCGGTCGAGGGTGGCAGCGAGAAGCTGGTGCGCACCGTACTGAAAACTCTGGAGCGCCATGTGAGCGCCGGCGAATGGCAGCACCTCAAATCCCGGGTGCCGAACTCGTTCGCCGCGCTCCTGCCGTGACCCCGGCCCGGCTGCGCCTTCCGGCTCTTGCGGTCACGGATCAGGGGGCTGCCACTCGAACATCAAGATCGTGGCGTCGTCGCTGAGTTCGTTGTGCTGATGCTCGAGGATGGCATGGATGAGCAGGCGCAGCACTTCCGGTGCGCTCTGCCCTGCCGCGGTCGACCGGATGATGTAGTCGGTGAAGCGCTCCAGGCCGAACTCTTCGCCTGCCTCGTCGCGTGATTCCACGACGCCATCCGAGTAGAGCAGTATTCGGTCACCGGGTTCGAGGTTGACGTCGTGCGTCTGACGGGCGGTCCCGGCGAGATGGGCGGGCAGGCCCAAAGGAGGCTCAGGTGGCCGCTCCAAGGCCTTGTGGAGCAGGCGGTGGCGACGGATGAGCAACGGAGGCGGGTGGCCGCAGTTGCACCAGCGCAGCACACCGGTGGGCATGTGCAACTGGGTGAAGACACCCGTGCAGAACTGCTCCGGAAGCCACTTCGCCAACGCCTCGTCCATGGTGCCCACGAGTTCGTTGAGGTCTGCCCCGCTGCGCCGGGCGTTACGGCAGCCTGCCATGGCGACCGAGGTGGCAAGTCCGGAGGCCAGATCGTGCCCCATGCCGTCGAGGACTGTGGCGTGCAGAACGTCCTCGGTGAACGCATGGTCGAAAGCGTCGCCGCCCAGTTCGTACGCGGGCTCCAGGACCGCCGTCGACACGACCCGCCCGGTGCCGATCGACCGGGGTGGGAGAAAAGCCCTCACCATCTCCGTGGGCAGGTGCATCGGCCTGGTACGCATGCGCTGCGCGATGGTGTCGCTGTAGGTGCGCTTGGATGTGATGATCAGTGCGAGGAGCAGTGCCGCCGTTCGGCAGCGCCGCAGCTTGAGCTCGTCCAGGGTGCTCATGTTCAGCTCCACGACGCCCAGCCGCTCCGCCCCGTCGGCCAGGGGCAGCCATACGGTCAGCCCGTCGGAGGGGCCTTCTTCCACTCGGAGCGAGTCGGTGCGGTAGGCCCATCCGGCCAGCGAAGTGTCGAGCTCCAGTTCCGGCTCGCCTTCGACGAGCGGCACCAGCAGTCTTTGCTGGATGTCGACCAGATGGACAACGGCCCTGCCCAAGCCCATGGCCTCGGCATACCGGTTCAGAACCACGGGCAGTTCCGCGGGTGATGCCAGCTGGGCCGCCCTGACCAGTTCATCCAGCAGCCGCTCCCCGGGCCCGGCGGACACGTTCCTGTCCATGCCTTCGATGATCCCTTCGAGGACGAGCCGCCGTGGCCTGCACCGCCTGTTCCGGGAGCCACCTACAGCAGGAGGTCGAAGACGGCTCGAGCCTCGTCCCAGTGCTGGGTCTGGGGGTTTTTCAGGTCGGGGTGGAGGATCTTGAAGCTCTGGGCAAGGGCCATACTGAGCCCGCCGATGATGTCCGGATAGGCCGCCTCGGTCTCCTCATCGGGCGTGCGGTCCAGAGCGGGATGCGTGGCGAGCTGTTCCAGGATCGGCTTGATTTCTACTTCCTGGTCGATCTTCCGGAAGTGGTGAATGCTCTCCTGCAGGCCTTTCGTGATCGGCAGGTCACAGGTCCGGATGATGTCGCGCCCGTTGGCCTTGGCAGTGGCCTGGGCGACGGTCAGCAGATCGTAGAGCTTGGCGTCGACGAAGTCGCTGTAACGCTTGAGATCGTTCTTGTCGACGTCCAGTCCTGCGGCCGCGCGAAAGAACCTCTCGAATCTGGCGATGGACATCACGGTCATGACGGCAACCTCCGGCTGCGGGAGCCGGCCGGCTCCCGGCCCCTGGGCTTCCCAGTCAGCCTGGCCGACGGGGGCGCGCGAACGCATGCGTATGCCGGGCCCAATTAGCCTCCCTGTTTTGCCCTGCCAGGCCCATGCGTCCGACTGCCCGGGGTGTCGCACGGGCGTGCGGACCGACAGCATGGCCGGAGAGCGCTCGGGAGAGGCCGGTGAGCAGCGGCCAGGGCCGGTTGACGCGGCCCGTCCCGCCCACCAGCCGCCCCGGCGCCGGGCAGGGACGTAGCGCTGTGCCTCGCGGGCGTTCTGGGATTGCAGGGCTCGTGTCACGCGGCGTCGACGTTACCTCGGCGGCGTCTGTGGGCACTTGGGATCGCGGGGCAGCCGACGAGAGGTCCAGTCATGCGGGTGTCGTCTCAGGGCGTTACGGTCGTGGCTCTCCTGGCGGATCCGGACGCGCCGACGGAGATCGCGCAGCGCATGGCCCGGACACTTTCCGCTCGGCTCGCCGACAAGTCGGGCCAGGGGCGACGGTTCGACGTCGAGGTGGTCAGCGAGCCCTTCACCTCGGGGACGGAGGATCCGCCCACCTTGATGCGCCGGATCATGAACCGCGGGAGTGCGGAGAACTGGGACATCGTCGTGGCCCTCACCGACCTTCCGCTGCACTCACACGGGCGCAGGCTCGCTGTGAATCTGAATCACGAACACGGCTTGGCGCTGCTCTCTCTTCCTTCACTGGGGGGCCTGCGGCTGCAGACGAGAGCCCGGCGGGCCGTCGAAGAAGCCGTGCTCGGCTTGACGCGTCCGCGAACCACCGGGGCTGAAGGACCTCCGCGAAGTCAGCCGCTTCTGGGGCCCCTCGCCAATCGTCTCGCGCCTATTCATCCGGGCCCCATCGGTGAGAAGGAGACCGACGACCTTCGGTACGTCGTCAGCGGGCCGCGCGGATATCTGCGGGTGCTCGTCGGTATGGTCCGCGCCAACCGGCCGTGGCGGTTGGTGCCGGGCTTGTCGAAAGCCCTGGCGGCCGCACTCGCCACAGGAGCAGTCGCCACCGTGAACTCCACCGTCTGGAGCCTGGCTGAGACCCTGAGCGTGCCACGCCTCGTGATCGCCACGGTCGGATCTGTCGCGCTCATGATCGGCTGGCTGATCATAGACGCGGAGCTGTGGCATCGATCAGCGGAGAGCTCGCCGGAGGCGAGGCAGAGGGCGCGGCTCTACAACGCCTCGACGGTCGTGACCGTGGGTATCGGGGTGCTCGTCTGCTACGTGGGTTTGATGGTCATCAACTGGGTGTGGGCGCTGTTCATCCTCAACGACCAAGCGTTCGCTTCCGTGACACGAACCCCACTGGACGCCGAGGAGTACTTGACGCTGTCCTGGTTCGTCGCTTCGGTCGCCACCGTGGGCGGCGCGCTGGGATCTGGTTTGGAGAGCGACGATGCGATCCGGGCAGCCGCCTACTCCAAGCGCGAACAGGAACGTCGTCACACGCTCCAAGACGACGGTGACCAGCCCTCGAAGTGACCGATACCGGCGCGGTGCCGTCAGGAGGCGGCCGACGCGCCCCGGCAGGGCGTTCCGGCTAGGCTCACATGAGTGAGGTGGCTGCGGACCTTCGGGGAGGTCGTGCGATCCGGGCTCACGATCGAGGAGACGCGGCTGGAGCCCCTGCTCGCGCTGCGCACGGCTGCTGGGGTGGCGCTCGTCATCGGGCCGGCGCTGTGGCTGGTCTCCCCCGCGTACGCCGCGTCCGCCGCCCTCGGTGCCTACTCCGCGGGTGCGGCCACCTTCCAGCGCACCTGGCGTCCGCGCAAGGTGATCGCGCTCGGCGCGGGCGTGGGTCTGGCGCTCGGTACCTTCGTGGGCTACCTGGTGGCGGGGCGACTCGTGACGTTTCTCCCGCTGCTGGCCGTATGGGCCTTTGCCGCGGGGATGGCGTGGTCCCTCGGATCGACCGCTGGGATCGTCGCAGCGACGACGGTCGGCAGCATGCTGGTGACCATCACCCTGCCCACCAGCGTCGGGCGGGCCCTGGAACACGCCGGGGTCATCGCGCTCGGAGGCGTGGCGCAGGCCGTGCTGATCCTGCTGTTCCCGATTCGCCGCTGGGGGGCGCATCGTGACGCGCTCGCCGACGCGCTGGCCGCCGTGGCGGACTACGCCCGCCGGCTGCGGCACGACCCGGCCGCGCCGTTCGACCCTGAGCCGTTGATGACGGCCCGGGACGCGGCCGCCGTGACACCATCACAGGCCCGCACCCGGCCCCCGTCCTCCACGGCCCCCGGGGCCTCGCCGAGCGCATTCTGCCGGTCGTCGCCGCGCTCGCCGACCCGGACGTCGGCGCCCCGGCGGAGGGACCCGGGCGGGACCGCGCACGGGAGTTGCTCGGCGCGGCCGCCGACGTCCTGGACGCGGCCGCCCGTTCGATCCGTCGCGGCACTCCCGCCGAGGTGCCGCCCGGGAGTGCGGACGTCCTGCGCGTCGACGCGGAACACGAGGTGCTGGAGGGGCCCGCCCGGCAGGCCGCCGAACGGCTCGTGGAACTGCTCGCCGAGGCGTTGGAGATCGCCGGGAGCGGCGGGGCGCGCGACAAGGCGCCTACGCCGCCCGGCCCCGCGAGCGCCCAGCTCCTGGTGCGCCCGACCATGTTCCGGCTGCTCCCGGTCGTCGTCCGGGCGGTGCGCCATGAGCTCCGCCGGGACTCGCCCGTGTTCCGGCACGCCGTCCGCCTGGCGGCGGTGGCCGCGCTCGGCTATCTGATCGCTTCCCGGCTACCCGTGGGCCACGGCTACTGGGCGCCCATCGCCTCGGTGATGGTGATGCGGCCGGACTTCCACCGGACGTACGCGCGTGCGGTGGGCCGTCTCGCCGGGACCATGGCAGGGGTCGCGCTCGCCACCGGGATGGTGCGGGCCCTGGGCCCGGACGCCCATGTGTTCGGCGCGCTGGCGGTGGTCTCGGCTGCCCTGTCGTACACGCTGCTCCGTACCGGCTACGCCTACTCCCAGTGCTTCACTGCCGCGTACGTCGTCTTCCTGCTCGGCATGGGCGGCCAGGCATGGGAGCAGACGGTCCCGGAGCGGGTGGTGCTCACCCTGCTCGGCGGGGCCCTGGCCATGCTGGCGTACGTGGTGTTCCCCGCATGGGAGACCCCCCGGCTGCCGGGCCGGCTGGCGGACTGGCTCGCCGCCAACGGCCGCTACGCGGCCGCTGTGCTCCGCGGCTACGCCGAACCGACCCGGGAGCGTCGCGCCGACATGCGCAGGGCCCTGCTGGCGAGCAGGGAGGCACGTGCCGCCTGGCAGGAGGCCTACGACCAGGCGAGGCAGGAACCCGTCCGCCCCAGGGGTCTGACGTCGCGCGAGGCGGAGGATGCGCAGGAGGCGCTCAAGGGGTTCGACCGGGCGGCGATGCTCATGGAGAGCCACGTCCCGCGGGCCGACAGTCGTTTCGCCCCCGAGGCGGAGAGGTTCGCCGAGGCCTTGGAGGCGGACACCGCGCAGGCGGCAGACGACGTGCGCGAGCACAGGAATCCGGACTGGGGGCGCGTGGAGGAGGCGCTCCAAGCGTGGGAGGGCGCCGCCGGGGACCGGAGCCCGGTGCTGCGGTGCGGGGCGGAACTGCAGAAACGGGCCTTGGACCACCTCGCGACAGCCGTGAGCCGCACACCCCTGGAACGGGACGTCGGCTCTGCTCGCGAGGGGCAACGGGTGCGGGCGGCCGTGGCCGCGGAAGGTGACGGATCATCACCCGCGCACCGGGGTGGGTGACGGCTCCGGCGACGGGGAGCGCCGCGCCCCCTGGAGCGGGAAGTAGTCTCCCGGCCGCGTCGAGCGCCGCCACACGTACACCGCTGTCGCCATCACGAGGATCAGCCCCGCCAGGATGAGCAGTTCGATCCCCTCGACGTTCCACCGGAAGGACTTCTTCGCCTCGGCCGTCACGATGAGCACCTTGCGGATGCCGGCAATCAGGCCGACGACGAGGAACGGCTCCGCGTCGAGGGTCCGGTTTCTGATGGTGAGGCGGACGGTGTGGAGCAGCTCGGCCACGATGAACAGCACCAGGCCGCTGTCCAGGGCGGAGAGAACGACCGTCTCCTCGCGGTACGGCCCCTGGATCGACCTGATGACGTCGTGGGCGACCCCGACGGTCAGGATCCCCGCGAGCAGTACGAGGAGCGCCGCGACGACGAGGTGGATGCCGTCCTCGATGAGCTGTAGGAGGCCCTGTACCCGGCCGCCCTCGATCTTCGGGAGAATGGGTCGCACAGTCAGCATGCTAGGGGCGCCCCGGCCCGCAGGCGCTGCGTGCTGGGCGAACGGGTGGACGGGCGGATCCCTCCCTGTGGTGGCAGCCTGGGGGAAGCGGCGGGGCGCGACATCACCGAGGCCTGGTCGCACTCCGTGGTCGGCGCACCATGCCCGAGGACGCGGGTGCACTGGAGGTGTGTGATGAGTGCTGACCGCTCCCACGAGAGCCGTGGTCACGTACTGGTCCTCGACGCCGGCTCTTCGAGCCTTCACATCGCTCTGTTCGCGGCGGACGGTGAACGGGTGGCGGAGAGAGACGCCTCGGAGCCCCCGGGGCCTGCTGCTGCGGCGGAACTGCGGAACTTCCTCAGCGAGGTGCCCGCTCCTGCGGCGGTCGGTCACCGCATCGTCCACAGCGGTCCGCACCTGACCGGCCATACGCTGATCGACGCACGCGTAAGGGCTCTGCTGGCGGACGTCGCCGATCTCGCGCCGCTGCACGTGACTCCTGCCCTGCGGATGGTCGATGCCGCACGAGAACTCCTGCCCGACGTTTCTCATGTCGCCTGCTTCGACACCGTCTTTCACAAGGATCTGCCGGCACAGGCGCGCACGTACGCCGTGCCGGAGCCATGGCGAGCCGAATACGGGCTGCGCCGGTACGGCTTCCACGGGCTTTCCTACTCGTGGGCACTGCAGAGGACGGCGCGGGCCCTGGGCCGACCCGTCGACAACCTCCAGGTCGTGCTCGTGCACCTGGGCGGCGGCTGCTCGGCCTGCGCCGTCCGGAACGGACGCAGCGTGGACACCACCATGGGCCTCACTCCGCTGGAAGGCCTGGTGATGAGCCGGCGCAGCGGCAGCCTCGACCCCGGCGCGCTGTTGTGGCTGCAGCGGCGGCACGGTCTGAGCACGGACGAATTGGATGACACACTCCACCGGCATTCCGGTCTGCTCGGCCTCTCCGGGACCTCGGGAGACACCCGGGACCTGGTGCGCGCCCGCGCGGAGGGTGATGCCGCGGCCGCGTTGGCGCTGGCGACGTTCACACTCAGCTGCCGCAAGGGCATCGCCTCGATGGCCGCCTCGCTGGACCGGCTGGACGCGCTGGTCTTCACCGGGGAGATCGGCGAAGACCAACCCGAGGTACGCGAGGAGATCTGCTCGGCCCTGACTGTTCTCGGTGTACGAGGCGGGCTGCTCGTCCCCGAACTGGAAGACTTGATGCGGGAAGGCCTCCGACGCATCGATCAGGCGGTGGGAGGTGTCCCGGTCCTCGTGGTCGCAACCGGCGAGACACAGCAGATCGCCGCCGAGACCCGACGGGTGCTCGGCAACGCTGACGGGACGCGGTAGCTGTCACCAGTCAGCATCTCCCGCAACATCACCGTGGGTCTTCACGGCTCTCCTGAAAGCGGTCGCCGAGTGGGCGGCCCGGGAAGCCAAGCTGCGCGGCCCGCCTCTGTGGCTGGTGCACTTCTGGGACCCGTACCCGAGCCCATGACACAGGCGCCCCTCCTCGGGCGGGGAGCAGGCCACTGACGAACACGCCATGGATCTGACCGGCATTCCGCCCGCCGCCACCTCTAGGCGCTGCGCCCGTGGTGACAGAAGTACCCGGCCGTGGAGGTCGTCGAGGTTTCACGTTCCGGCAGCCCCGCCATCGACCTGGTCGACGCTTCCAGGGACGCCTCCCTCGTCGTGGTGGGCCGGCGCATCCGCCGGGGTGTCCACATCGGCTCGGTCACGCCTGCTGTCCTTCACCACTTCACCGCCCCCGTCACCGTCGTCGCGCACGACTGAGATGCTGCGTCCGTCGAGTGGCCACCATGAACCGAACGGAGGGAGTCTGGAGGGAGGTGATCCGTGTCCCCGGCAGTGGATTCGACCGCCGAGAAGGCCGCCACCTGGTTGGTGAGCGGTCGATGGGAGGAAGCCATGAGGGTTGGAGTGCTGACGGGCGGCGGTGATTGTCCCGGCCTCAACGCGGTGATCCGCAGTGTCGTCCGCAAGGGTGTCCAGGAGTACGACTTTGACTTCGTCGGACTGCGAGACGGCTGGCTCGGCGCGCTCCAGGGCAATGTCGTGCCGCTCGACATCTCCAGTGTGCGCGGAATCCTCCCCCGCGGCGGTACCATCCTCGGCTCCTCCCGTACCAACCCGTTCAAGCACGAGGACGGGCTGCGACGCGTGCGGGACACCCTCGCGGCTCACGACGTGGACGCGCTTGTCGTGATCGGTGGCGAGGACACGCTCGGTGTGGCCACTGAGCTGAGCCGTCAGGGGATCAATCTGGTCGGTGTACCGAAGACCATCGACAACGATGTTTCCGCCACCGATTGCACCTTCGGCTTCGACACCGCCGTCGGTATCGCGACCGAGGCCATTGACCGCCTCCACACCACCGCCGAGTCGCACATGCGCACCCTGGTGGTCGAGGTGATGGGACGGCACTCGGGCTGGATCGCGATCCGTGCCGGCGTCGCGGGCGGTGCCAACGTGATCCTCATCCCGGAGCAGCCGTTCGACATCGATCAGGTCTGTGGGTGGGTGCGGAGCCGATTCAAGATCAACTATGCGCCGATCGTCGTGGTGGCCGAGGGGGCCGTCCCTCACGAGGGTCAGATGACCGTCAAGGACCAGACGCTGGACGAGTTCGGCCATATGCGGCTGTCGGGCATCGGCGAGTGGCTGGCCCAGGAGATCTCGGCACGCACCGGCACGGATGCCCGCACCACGGTCCTGGGACACATCCAGCGCGGCGGTACGCCGAGCGCCTTCGACCGGTGGCTGGCCACCCGCTTCGGGCTGCATGCCGTCGACGCCGTCAAGGACGGTGACTTCGGCGTGATGGTGGCCCTGCAGGGCACGGATATCGTCCGGGTCCCCCTCGCCGATGCCACGGAGAAGACCAAGCGGGTCGATCGGTCGCTGTACGACGAGTTCGAGGTGTTCTTCGGCTGACCGTCCCGGGCACCTGCCGGATCGCGATCAGCCCGCTGATCCGCCGTCAGCGGCCGTGCGGCACGACCGCCACCGGGCAGCGGGAGTGGTGCAGCACGGCGTGGGTGATGGGCCCCAGTCTCCCCTCGGCCGCCCGCGAATCAGTACAGCGGCCCACGACGAGCACTTCCGCGCCGCGGGACGTGTTCAAGAGCGCTTCCGCGGGGTGCAGCAGCACGACGTCGGGACGGACCGGAACCCGCGGATACTTCTCCTGCCACGCGCGCAGGGCGTCGGAGAGCTGCAAGACCTCCTGATCCTCCCAGGTGGCGCGGTCCTCCTCGGTCACCGCCAGTGTCCGGGGAGACACGGAGTCGGCGGGAAAGGCCCAGGCCTGGATCACCCGCAGACCTGCTCCCCTTGCCTCAGCTGCCGAGAACGCGAAGTCCGCCACCTCACTGACCGGGTGATGCGCATCGAACCCCACCACTACCCGGGCAGCGCCGTGGGCCACGTGCATCCCTTCTCCGAAGGCGCCGGCACGCCCTTGGGGCACCAGCACGACGGGGCAAGGGGCGGCCATCGCCATCCGCAAGGCGACCGAGCCGACCGCCAGGCCCTCGAAGCCACCCGTCCCGCGCATGCCGACGACGAGGAGCCCGGCCGCGCGTGCGGCGGCGACAAGCGCCGAGACCGGGGCGTCATCAGTCTGTTCACCCCGTACTTCGAGGTCCGGGTAGCGCTCGCTGAGGTCGGTGACCGCCCGCTGGAGCATCCGCTCACCCACGTGGCGCAACCTGTCCACGGCCGGGACCGGTACGGCGGTGCCCGGAAGGGGCGGGGAGGCATGGATCAGGCGCAGTGGAACGCCCCGCAGAGCGGCCTCCCGCGCTGCCCAGTCCGCTGCCGCCGAACTGTGTGCGGACCCGTCGATACCCGCCAGCACAGGGTGACGCATCGTGTCCTCCTTCGCACGGCGTGCACCTCGGCGGGAACCGCACGGCCCGTGCCGCCTCTGTTCCACTGTTCCACGGCAGGGCCGCTGCGGCGTCCGCACCGGAGAGCCTCCGCCATCTTGATTTCGGCTGGTCGCGGGCCCTGGCGTGATGGTGGGTGGGGCTGTTCGGGCTGGTGGTGGGGCAGTGTCCAGCATGTA
>NZ_JBHUTX010000024.1:0-109753 GCF_042671245.1 Streptomyces sp. NPDC057099 | reverse complement strand
CGGTACCGGGTACGCCCCTCACGCGCATCGAGAGCCCTCAGCCGGCCAGGCAGGACGGCCCGAGCAGCACCTTCAGGTCACCGAAGAGCGCCGGGTCCGGCTTCACCCGGTGCCGGTCCAGACGCAGCACGGTGGTCTTGGTCGGTCCCTGGAGCTTGATCCGGACCTCGCTGTCGCCCTTGTGGTGGCTGAGCACCTCGCCGAGACGGCTGACCAGCGGCGGGGTGACCCGGGTGGCCGGGATGGTGAGAATCACGGGCGCGTTGGTACCCGCGTTCGACAGGTCCGGGACCATCAGCTCCATCGCGACGAGCCGCGGCACGTCCTCGCGCTTGTCGAGGCGGCCCTTGACGAACACCACGGCGTCCTCGACCAGTTGGGTCGAGACGAGCTGGTAGGTCGCGGGGAAGAACATGCACTCGATCGAGCCGGCGAGGTCCTCGACGGTGGCGATGGCCCAGGCGTTGCCCTGCTTGGTCATCTTGCGCTGGAGGCCGGAGATGATGCCGCCGATGGTCACCACGGAACCGTCGGAATAGTCACCTCCGGTCAGCTGGGAGATACCCGCGTCGGCCTTGTCGGACAGGATGTGCTCCAGGCCGAACAGCGGGTGGTCGGAGACGTACAGACCGAGCATCTCCCGCTCCTGGGCGAGCAGATAGGTCTTGTCCCACTCGTCGGGGGAGAACTCCACGTCGAGCCCGAAGCCCGGCTCGCTGGTCTCGGCCGCCTCGCCCATGCCGCCGAAGAGGTCGAACTGGCCCTCGGCCTCCTTGCGCTTGACCGCCACCACGTTGTCGATCATCGGTTCGTAGTGCGCGGTCAGGCCCTTGCGGGTGTGGTTCATGGCGTCGAAGGCGCCGGCCTTGATCAGCGATTCGGTGGTGCGCTTGTTGCAGACCACCGCCTCCACCTTGTCCAGGTAGTCCGGGAAGGAGACGTACTTCCCCTTGGCCTTGCGGCACCTGATGATCGACTCGACGACGTTCGTGCCGACGTTGCGGACGGCGGAGAGGCCGAAGAGGATCACGTCGTCGCCCTGGGCGGCGAAGTTGGACATCGACTCGTTGACGTCCGGCGGGAGCACCTTGATGCCCATGCGGCGGCACTCGTTGAGGTAGACGGCCGACTTGTCCTTGTCGTCCTTCACCGAGGTGAGCAGGGCGGCCATGTACTCGGCGGGGTGGTTCGCCTTGAGGTACGCGGTCCAGTACGAGACCAGGCCGTACGCGGCGGAGTGCGCCTTGTTGAACGCGTAGCCGGCGAAGGGGACCAGCACGTCCCACAGGGCCTGGATGGCCTCGTCGCTGAAGCCCTTCTTGCGGGCGCCCTCCTGGAAGAGGACGAAGTTCTTCGCCAGTTCCTCGGGCTTCTTCTTGCCCATGACGCGGCGGAGGATGTCGGCCTCGCCGAGCGAGTAGCCGGCGATGATCTGGGCGGCCTTCTGCACCTGCTCCTGGTACACGATCAGGCCGTGGGTGACGTCCAGGACCTCCCTGAGGGGCTCTTCGAGCTCCTTGTGGATGGGCGTGATCTCCTGCTGGCCGTTCTTTCGAAGGGCGTAGTTCGTGTGGGAGTTCATGCCCATCGGGCCCGGGCGGTACAGGGCCGACACGGCGGAGATGTCTTCGAAGTTGTCCGGCTTCATCAGCCGGAGCAGGGAGCGCATCGGGCCGCCGTCGAACTGGAAGACGCCGAGGGTGTCGCCGCGCTGGAGCAGTTCGAAGGTCGTGGGGTCGTCGAGCGGGAGGCTCAGGAGGTCGATGTCGACCCCCTTGTTGGACTTCACCATCTTGACGGCGTCGTCCATGATCGTCAGGTTGCGCAGGCCGAGGAAGTCCATCTTCAGCAGGCCGAGCGACTCACAGCTCGGGTAGTCCCACTGGGTGATGGTGACCTTGTCCGTGTGCCTGACCCAGACGGGGACGTGGTCGGTGATCGTCTCGCTGGACATGATCACGCCGGCGGCGTGCACACCCATCTGGCGGACCAGGCCCTCGACGCCCTTGGCGGTGTCGATGACCTTCTTCACGTCCGGCTCGTTCTCGTACATCCCCCGGATCTCGCCCGCCTCCGAGTAGCGGGGGTGCTCGGGGTTGGTGATGCCGTCGAGGTTGATGCCCTTGCCGAGGACGTCGGCGGGCATGGCCTTGGTGAGGCGGTCGCCCATCGCGTACGGGTAGCCCAGCACGCGCGCGGAGTCCTTGATCGCGTTCTTGGCCTTGATGGTGCCGTAGGTGCCGATCATGGCGACCTTGTCGGCGCCGTACTTCTCCGTCACGTACCGGATCACCTCGACGCGCCGGCGCTCGTCGAAGTCGATGTCGACGTCGGGCATGGAGATGCGCTCGGGGTTGAGGAACCGCTCGAAGATCAGGCCGTGCGGGATGGGGTCGAGGTCGGTGATGCCGAGCGCGTAGGCGACGATCGAGCCGGCCGCGGAGCCTCGGCCGGGGCCGACCGCGATGCCCTGCTTCTTGGCCCACATGATGAAGTCGGCGACCACGAGGAAGTAGCCCGGGAAGCCCATCGAGATGATGGTGTCCATCTCGTACTCGACCTGCTTGATGCGGTCCTCCGGGATGCCGCCCGGGAAGCGGCGCTCCATGCCGCGCAGGGTCTCCTCGCGGAACCAGCTGACCTCCGTGTACCCATCGGGGATGTCGAACTTGGGCATGAGGTCGCGCTTCTCGAACATGCCCGTGGTGTCGACCATCTCGGCGACCAGCCGGGTGTTGGCGCAGCCCTCCTGCCAGGCGTCCGAGGAGTCGATGGCGTACATCTCGTCGGTGGACTTCAGGTAGTAGCCGGTGCCGTCGAACCGGAAGCGGTCGGGGTCGGAGAGGTTCTTGCCGGTCTGGATGCACAGCAGGGCGTCGTGGGCGGACGCCTCGTGCGAGTAGGTGTAGTGCGAGTCGTTGGTGACCAGCGGGGGGATGCCGAGCTTCTTGGAGATCTCCAGCAGGCCGTCGCGGACCCGGCGCTCGATCTCGATGCCGTGGTCCATCAGCTCCAGGAAGTAGCGCTCCTTGCCGAAGATGTCCTGGTAGTCGGCTGCGGCCTTGAGGGCCTCGTCGAAGTGGCCGAGGCGCAGCCGGGTCTGGACCTCGCCGGAGGGGCAGCCGGTGGAGGCGACGATGCCCTCGGACCACTGGGAGATGGTCTCCTTGTCCATCCGGGGCCACTTCTGGAGCCAGCCCTCCGCGTACGCGTCGGAGGACAGCCGGAAGATGTTGTGCAGGCCGGTGCTGTTCACCGCCCACATCGTCTTGTGGGTGTAACCACCGGAACCGGAGACGTCGTCCCGCTTCTGGTGCGGCTGGCCCCACTGGATCTTGCGCTTGTTGCGGCGGGACTCGGGCGCGACATACGCCTCGATGCCGATGATCGGCGTGACCCCGGCGTTCTGCGCCGTGTGGAAGAAGTCGTACGCCCCGTGGAGGTTGCCGTGGTCGGACATGGCGATGTGCGACATGCCCATCTCGTTGCACGCGTTGAACATGTCCTTCAGCCGCGCGGCACCGTCCAGCAGCGAGTACTGGGTGTGGACGTGCAGGTGCGTGAACGGCGGCTTTGACACGGCTTCGGCC
This sequence comes from Streptomyces sp. NPDC057099, assembly GCF_042671245.1. Taxonomy (NCBI): domain Bacteria; kingdom Bacillati; phylum Actinomycetota; class Actinomycetes; order Kitasatosporales; family Streptomycetaceae; genus Streptomyces; species Streptomyces sp. NPDC057099. The sequence goes on along the minus strand of NZ_JBHUTX010000024.1, from coordinate 106,163 downwards.
TCCAGGGAGAGCATCGGTCGAACGGGGGTCCGGCAGGCTGCGCACAGTCTGGGGGACAGCGTCGAAGTCTATGCCTCGGCACTGACACTCCGAGGGCTGACCCGCGTACCTTCATGCGAGGGTCGCGGGCACTCCCGCGACCCGCCGCACGTTAGTCAAGGGGCGGAACTGCCGCCCTGAACATCTGCACCAGGAGGCACCCAGCGATGTCGTTCCCGCCGCTCGACGACGAGCACCGCGGCGAGGAGATCCTCGCCGTCTTCGACACCGCCTTCGGCCAGCTGCTGGCCGCCGACCCGGCCGCGTTCCGTGTGAAGTTCCGGAAGATGGCGGCCTCCGCCTTCGCCTTCTACCGGGGCACGGCGTGCCTCTTCTACAAGGACCTCGAGGCGGAGAAGCGGGGCGGGCCGTACCTGGACGAGCGCACCTCGCGCGTGTGGATCCACGGCGACCTGCACGCGGAGAACTTCGGCACGTACATGGACGCCAACGGCCGGCTGATCTTCAACGTCAACGACTTCGACGAGGCCTACGTCGGCCCCTTCACCTGGGACCTGAAGCGCTTCGCCGCGTCCATCGCGCTGATCGGGTACGCGAAGGCGCTCAGCGACGAGCAGATCTCCGAGCTGGTGACGATCTACGCGGTCGCCTACCGCGAGCGGATCCACGCCCTGGCCACGGGTGCGAAGAGCGACGAGGTGCCGCCGTTCACGCTGGACACCGCGCAGGGCCCGCTGCTGGACGCGCTGCGTGACGCCCGCTCGCTGACCCGGTTCGGCCTGCTGGAGTCGATGACGGAGATCCGCGACTTCGAGCGCCGCTTCGCGCCGGGCGGCGGCTCCGTCGAGCTGGACGCGGCCACCCGCTACAAGGTCCTCGCCGCCTTCGACGGCTACCTGGAGACGCTGCCGGACAGCTCGCTGGCCCGCCCGGACTCCTACCGCGTGAAGGACGTCGTCGGCCGGCGCGGCATCGGCATCGGCTCGGCGGGGCTGCCGTCGTACAACATCCTCCTGGAGGGCCACAGCGACGCCCTGGAGAACGATGTCGTGATCTACATCAAGCAGGCCCAGACCCCGGCCGTCTCCCGGCACATCACGGACCAGTCGATCCGCGACTACTTCCAGCACGAGGGGCACCGCACGGTCATCTCCCAGCGCGCCCTCCAGGCCCACGCCGACCCGTGGCTGGGCTGGACGGAGCTGGACGGCTCGGGCCAGCTGGTCGCCGAGGTCTCGCCGTACGCGGTGGATCTCGACTGGGGCGACATCGACGACCCGGAGGAGATCGCCCAGGTGGTGGCCGACCTCGGCCGGGCGACGGCCACGATGCACTCGGCGGCGGACGACCAGTCCGGGGAGTCCCTGGTTCCGTTCTCCACGGAGCGGGCCATCGACGCGGCGATCGCGGCCGACGAGGACGGCTTCCCACCGCTGCTGGTCGACTTCGCGCACGGCTACGGCGCACGCGCGCGTGCCGACCACCAGACCTTCGTGGACCTGTTCCGCAACGGCCGGATCCCGGGCCTGTAGCCGGGGCTTTTGCCATCCGCACCCTCACAGGCATCCTTTAGGGGTCCCTTACAGGCCCCCATGACAGACTCTCCCTTCGCTATGGACATATCCGGGATCCAGCTCAGAGCCGTACGCGCGGCGCTGTTCACGGCCGTGGTCGTGACGCTCAGCACCGCGTCGCACGTGCTGCTGTCCCAGGTCCCGCTGCCGATGGGCACGGTGGCCGCGGTCGCCGCCGTCGTGTTCGTGATCGCGTACACCCTGGCGGGCCGCGAGCGCTCCTCCGGGCGGATCGCGGCCCTGCTGATCCCGCTGGAACTGGCCGCCGACACGGTGTTCACCACAGGTCAGCACGCCTGCTACGGCAAGGCGGGCGGCCCGGTCGCGGGTCCCCTGCGTTCGGTCGGCCTGGACGTGCTGTGCGGGGGCGGCGAGGTCGGCACCCCGCTGGCCCGGATGGCCGGGGCCACCGGCACCGACCGGCTCGCGGCCGCGGTCGCGCACGCCGACCCGGCCACCGCCTGGCTGCTGCTCGGCGCGCACATCGGCGTCGGCCTGGTCGCCGCCGTCTGGCTGCGCCGCGGCGAGCGGGCCCTGGCCCAGCTGCTGCGGGCCGTGGCGGCCACGACCTTCCGGCCGCTGCTGCTGGCCGTCGCCGCGGTCGCGGTGGAGCGGGCTCCGGCCGGGCGGTGCCTGCCGTCGCGGGCCGCCGACCGCACGCCCACCGCCCGCGACCGGATCCTCACGTACTCCCTGGGACGGCGTGGACCGCCGTGCTCGCCCGCCTTCGTCTGAGGCGCTCCCGCACTTTCAGAGCTTTCGAGCCTTCGAGGTTTTCGAGCACAGGCAGTCCCCCCTACGCATTCCGCACACCCACGTGTGCGCGTCCCCTTACGGAGAACACCACCATGAGCAAGCGGAACACCCAGGCGGCGAAGACGGCGGCCCGCGAGCGGCTGCGCGCCGAGCGCGAGCGCGACGCCAAGCGCGCGAAGGTCAAGCGGCAGATCGTCGTCGCCTGCTCCATCGTCGGCGTCCTGGCGATAGCCGGCGGCATCGGCTACGCGGTCGTCCAGGCCAACAAGCCCAGCTACTGGGAGGGCCAGAAGGACGCCAAGGTCGTCACGCCGGCCAACACCACGGGCGCCAAGGGCACCACGGTCGTCATCGGCAAGGACTCGGCCAAGAAGACCCTGAAGGTCTACGAGGACCCGCGCTGCCCCGTGTGCGCCCAGTTCGAGCAGACCGTCGGTCCGACCGTGAAGAAGGACATCGACGACGGCAAGTACAAGATGCAGTTCATCGGCGCCACGTTCATCGACAACAAGGACAACGGCGAGGGCTCCAAGAACGCGCTGAGCGCACTGGGCGCCGCGCTGAACGTGAGCGACGACGCGTTCCTCGACTACAAGGCCGCGCTGTACTCGGCGAAGTACCACCCCGAGGAGACGACCGACGAGTTCAAGGACGACAGCTACCTCATCAAGGTCGCGAACACCGTCCCCGAGCTGAAGAACAACAAGAAGTTCCAGGACGCGGTCGAGAAGGGCACCTACGACGCCTGGGCGATGGCCATGTCGAAGACCTTCGACGACAACAAGGAAGGCGTGAAGGGCACGCCGGGCTTCGCCATGGACGGCAAGCAGCTCACCGCCGACAGCCAGGGCACGCCGCTGATGACCGTGGCCGACTTCAACAGGGTGGTCGGCGAGGCCCTCAAGAAGTGACGGCTGGTCCGGTACGGGCCACCGCGTGAAGAGCGGGCGAACTTTCCGGAGTTCGCCCGCTCTGGTGCATACTGATCAGTAACCTGATTGTCCGTGACCAGTCGATACAGATCATCGAAGACATCCGAGGGCCTCAACTCCCTCAACCCCCGCCGCCGTACGGTCGTCAAGGCCGCGGCGGCGACCGCTGTCCTGGCCGGGCCGCTCGCCGCCTCCCTGCCCGCGCGCGCCGCCGGCCAGGCTCCCGCCTTCCTGCACGGCGTCGCCTCCGGTGACCCGCTGCCGGACGGCGTCCTGCTGTGGACCCGCGTGACCCCCGTCCCGGAGGCCATACCGGGCTCCGGGCTGGGCCCGGACACCGAGGTGAGCTGGGTCGTCGCCGAGGACCGGGCGTTCACCACGATCGTCGCCAAGGGCTCGACCACCGCGACGGCCGCCTCCGACCACACGGTGAAGGCAGACATCCGGGGCCTCAGGCCCGCCACCGACTACTGGTTCCGCTTCTCCTCCGGCGGCACCGACTCCCCCGCCGCGCGCACCCGCACCGCCCCGGCCCTCGACGCGGCCGTCACGAACCTCCGCTTCGGCGTGGTCTCCTGCGCCAACTGGGAAGCCGGCTACTTCTCCTCGTACCGCCATCTCGCGGCCCGCGGCGACCTGGACGCCTGGCTGCACCTCGGCGACTACATCTACGAGTACGGCACCGGCGAGTACGGCACGCGGGGCACGGTCGTCCGCCCGCACGCCCCGGCCCACGAGATCGTCACGCTCGCCGACTACCGCATACGGCACGCGCGGTACAAGACCGACCCGGACCTCCAGGCCCTGCACACCACGGCCCCGGTCGTGGCGATCTGGGACGACCACGAGTTCGCCAACGACGCCTGGCCGGGCGGTGCCGAGAACCACACCGAGGGCACGGAGGGCGCCTGGTCCGCACGCCAGGCCGCCGCCAAGCAGGCCTACTTCGAGTGGATGCCGGTGCGTCCGGCGGTCGCGGGCACCACCTACCGCAGGCTGCGTTTCGGCAAGCTGGTCGACCTCTCGCTGCTGGACCTGCGGTCGTTCCGCTCGCAGCAGGTCAAGGTGGGCAACGGCGAGGTCGACGACCCGGACCGCACGCTCACCGGCCGCGCCCAGCTCGACTGGCTCAAGGCGGGACTGAAGGCGTCCGACACGACCTGGCGGCTGATCGGCAACTCGGTGATGATCTCGCCGTTCGCCATCGGCTCGCTCTCCGCCGATCTGCTGAAGCCCCTCGCCAAGCTGCTGGGCCTGCCGCAGGAGGGCCTGGCCCTCAACACCGACCAGTGGGACGGCTACACCGACGACCGCCGCGAGATCCTGGCCCACCTGCGCGCCAACGCGATCCGCAACACGGTCTTCCTCACCGGCGACATCCACATGGCCTGGGCCAACGACGTACCGGTGGACGCCGGCACGTACCCGCTGTCCCCGTCCGCCGCCACGGAGTTCGTCGTCACCTCGGTCACCTCGGACAACCTCGACGACATCGTCAAGGTCCCGGAGGGCACGGTCTCCGCGGTCGCCTCACCCGTGATCCGCGCCGCCAACCGCCACGTCCACTGGGTCGACACCGACCGCCACGGCTACGGCGTCCTGGACATCACGCCCGAGCGCGCCCAGATGGACTACTACGTCCTCTCCGACCGCGCGAACCGCGACGCCACCACCAAGTGGACCCGCTCCTACCGCACCCGCACCGGCACACAGAAACTCGAGCGGGTCTACGACCCGGTGTAACCCCCGGGATATCGCCGCCTACAGGCTGTCGAGGAAGCCGAGCGCCACCCGCCAGGTGGACTCGGCGGCCTCCTCGTCGTAGTCCGGGAGGTCGGGGTCGGTGTAGAGGTGGCCGGCCCCGGCGTAGCGGTAGACCTCGACGTCCGCGCCGGTGCGGCCCATCTGGAGGTACCAGGCGCTGAGCCAGTCGTCCGTCTCGAAGGGATCCGGCTCCGCCACGTGTAGCTGGACCGGCAGGTCGTCCGCCGTGGCGTCCGGCGCGATGTCCGACGTACCGTGCAGGAGCAGCAGCCCGCGCGCCTTGTCGTCGCCCAGGGCGAGGGTCTGGGCGATCGAGGCGCCGAGGGAGAATCCCGCGTACACCAGCCCGCGCTCGGAGTAGGGCGCGGCGGCCAGCACGGCCCGCTTCAGCAGCTCGTCCTTGCCGATCTTCTCCTGGTGCTCCATGCCCTCCTCGACCGCCTCGAACGTGCGCCCCTCGAAGAGGTCGGGCGTCCACACCTCGTGACCGGCCGTGCGCAGCCGGTCAGCGGCCTGGAGCACCGCGGGCCGCAGCCCCTGGGTCGAGTGAAAGAGCATGATGTTCATGAAGCCCATGGTGCCAGCCGGGTGTGACACCGCGAGATCGCGGCAGTACCCAGGACCGGACGGAAGTCACATGTTCATGCCTGCCGGTGGCCGGTTAGGTTCGGGGGATGGAGAACCTGCTACGACCGCTGATCGTGGTCGGTGGCTCGGTCTTGCTCACGCTCGTGATCGGCTGGGCCACCGACTTCCTGCTGCGCAAGGCCGACGAACGGCACCACGAGACCCAGCTCTGGGGTCTGCTCCGCCGCGGCCGTATCCCCTACCAGCTCGTGCTCTTCGCGGCCCTCCTGAGAGGGTCGTACGACGAGGCGGACCTGCTGGAGGACCACCGCGAGGGCCTCGGCCAGGCGCTGACACTGCTGCTCATCGGGTCGGCCGCCTGGCTGGTGATCCGTATCGCGGGGGCGATCGTCGAGACGTCCTACAGCCGGTACGCCAGCGCCCGGGCCCACCGCGACCCGGCCAGAGTCCGCCGCGTGCGCACCCAGGTGACGCTGATCATGCGGGTGGTGTCCGCGGTCGTCGGCGTGGTGGCCACGGCGAGCATGCTGCTGACGTTCCCGGCGTTCCGGGCGGCGGGCGCCTCACTGCTGGCCTCGGCCGGAATCCTCGGCATCGTCGCCGGTGTCGCCGCCCAGTCCACGCTGAGCAACATGTTCGCGGGGTTCCAGATCGCCTTCGGCGACATGGTGCGCATCGGGGACACCGTGGTGGTGGACGGCGAGTGGGGCACGGTCGAGGAGATCACGCTGACGTTCCTGACCGTCCACACCTGGGACGAGCGCCGGATCACCATGCCGGTCTCGTACTTCACGTCCAAGCCGTTCGAGAACTGGTCGCGCGGCACCCCGCAGATGACCGGCATCGTCTTCTGGCACGTCGACCACACGGCCCCCGTGGACGCGATGCGCGAGAAGCTCCGCGACATCCTGCGCGAGTGCCCGGCCTGGGACGGCCGCGCCTACAACCTGTGCGTCACGGACACCACCCCGAGCACCCTGCAGGTGCGGGCCCTGGTGACGGCCAAGGACGCCGACGACATCTGGACGGTGCGGGTCACGGTCCGCGAGGAGATGGTCCGCTGGCTGGCCGAGGAGCACCCGTACGCCCTCCCCCGGGTCAACACGGCGGACGCGCTCCTGCCGCCGTCCTGGAACGGGAACGGGAACGGCCACCGCCCCTCGCAGGACGGCGTCCCGCCCCAGCAGCGCCGCTACCACGGCTCGGCGAGGCCGGAGCGCTGACACGAGAGCCGGCGAAGTGGAGGGGGCTGCCCGTACCGCGGGCAGCCCCCTTCCTGGTTGATCTCAGTGGCCGCGCTCGGCGCCACCGTTGACCTGGATGATCTGGGACGTGACGTGCCCGGCCCCCGAGGAGGCGAGCCAGTGCAGCGTCTCGGCGACGTCCCCGGGTGTCCCGGCCCGCCCGTTCGAGGTCTCCGCGATGAGCCGCTCCCGCCGCTCCTCGGCCATCGCGCTCCCGAAGAACTCGGTGTCCTCGATGTAGCCGGGCGCGACCACGTTCACGGTGATGCCGCGCGGTCCCAGCTCCCGGGCCAGGTCATGGGCGTAAGGATGCAGCCCCGCCTTGGCCGCCCCGTAGGCCCCGCTCCCCGATCCCCGGTAGGCGGCGATGGATCCGAGGAAGAGCACCCGCCCGCCGGGCTCGGCGAGTCGCGGCTTCAGCGCCTCGGTGAGCAGTACGGACGTCAGGAGGTTGAGCCGGAAGTTCACGCTCCAGCTGTGCGCGAGGGCTTCCAGCGGATCGTCGCTCCCGGCCTCCGGTTCCAGCAGTCCGTTGCCTCCGGCGCTGTGCACGAGCACGTCCACGGCCCCGAACTCCCGCGCCACGAACCCGGCGACGCCCCGCACGTCCCCCGGCTCGGCGAGATCCGCCGCATACGTCGACGCCCCGGGCACCCCGGCCTTCTCCAGCACGTCGGCCCGCCGCCCGAGCAGCAACACCCGATCGCCGCCCGCGGCGAACACCCGGGCCGCCGCGAGCCCGATCCCCGTTCCTCCACCACTGATCACTACATTCCGTGCCATACCCACGACCCTACGACCCGTCAGCCGCCGCCCCCAAAAGCCCCGGCCGGACCCGCCTCACCGCATCGACCGCACATCAAGATGCCGCAACACCCGGTCCACGACCTCCGGATCGGCCCCCGGCTCACTCCGCGCCGCCAGCACCTCGTGCCGCGCCGCGCTCAGCATCTCCTGCTGGATCCGCCGCACCTGCTTCAGCCGCCGCGCGCGCTCCCGGGAGGCCTCCCGCCGCTCGTCCTCCGCGACTTCGGGACTGATCCGGACCGCGATGTCGAAGGCCCGCCGCAGCATCTGCTCGGACAGCTCCTCCGGGAGGTCCTCTTCCTCCTCGATCTCGCGCAGCCGCCGCTTCGCCGCCTTGGACGCCCGGATCGCCAGGTCCTTCGCGCGTTCCTTCTCCTGGTCCCGGTCGGCCTTCACGCCCAGCCGCCGCACCAGCCACGGCAACGTGAGCCCCTGCACCACCAGCGTCGCCACGATCACCCCGAACGCGATGAAGATGAGCTCGTCCCGGTTGGGGAAGGGCGCCCCCGCGTCCGTCTCCAGCGGAATGGCCAGGACCAGCGCCACCGAGGCCACCCCGCGCATCCCCGACCACCACATCACCACGGTCTCGCGCCAGCTCACCGGGATGTCCTCGTCGTAGTCCCGCCGCGCGTGCAGCCGTTTGGTCAGCCAGGTCGCCGGCAGCAGCCACAGCAGCCGTACGAACACGACCACGACCACCACCACCGCCGCCCAGCCGAGCAGCTCGCCCCACCGGCCCGACGCGGTGCGAATGGCGTTGTGCAGCTCGAGCCCGACCAGCCCGAACGCGACGCCGGTGACGAGCGTGTCGACGATGTTCCAGAACGTGTGCCCGGCCAGCCGCGTCATGACGTCGTCGGCGTCGGACCCGTACTCCGCGAGGAACACCGCGGTGGTGAGCACGGCGAGCACTCCGGACCCGTGCAGTTCCTCGGCCATGACGTACGAGGCGTACGGCACCAGCAGGGTCAGCCCGATCTGCAGGGTCGCGTCCCCGAGCAGCTCCATCAGCTTGTTCGCGCCCCAGCCCAGCGCGATGCCCACGGCCGCCCCCACCACGGCCGACAGCACCAGGTCGAGCCCGGCCTGCCAGGGCGAGAACGTCCCGCTGACGGCGGCGGCGATCGCCACGTGGTAGAGGACGATGGCCGTCACGTCGTTGAAGAGCCCCTCGCCCTCCAGGATCGACACCAGCCGGCGCGGCAGCCCCAGCTGCCCGGCGACGGCGGTCGCCGCGACCGGGTCCGGCGGCGCCACCAGCGCGCCGAGCGCGAACGCCGCGGCGAGCGGCAGCCCCGGCACGATCGCGTCGGCCGCGGCGGCCACGCAGGCCATGGTGACGAACACCAGCGCCACGGCCAGCAGGAAGATGGGTCTCTTGTTCGCCGCGAACTGCCGCCATGACGTGCGCCGCACGGCGGCGTACAACAGGGGCGGCAGCAGCAGCGGCAGGATGAGGTCCGGCGGGATCTCGACGTTCGGTACGAAGTCGAGCAGCGCGAGGACTATGCCCAGGAGCGTCATCAGCACCGGCGCGGGCATCCCCAGCCGGTCCCCGACCGGGACGCTGATCACGGCCCCGAGCAGCAGCACGAACAACAGGGCCAACTGATCCACGGTCAGCGCTCCGGGAGGTCAGACGGTCATACGACTGAACTCAAGCCTGCCACGCAACTCCACGGACAAACCGTTTCGGCACCCGCGGCGAACGGTTAGAGCGGACGCCGCATCCCCTGGTGCGGGATGCCCGCCTCCAAGTACTCCGGCCCGTACGCCTCGTAGCCGAGCCGTGCGTAGAAGCCGAGGGCGTGCGTCTGGGCGTGCAGATCCACGGCCGCGAGTCCACGCGCGCGTGCCGCGTCCTCGATGGCCCGCACCAGGGCGACCCCGACACCGAGGCCGCGTGCCTCGCCGGACACGGCGAGCCGCCCGAGGGAGCCCACGGACGGGCCGGCTCCGGTCTGCGCCACGGCCGCCTCGCCGTACAGCAGCCGCCCGGTCCCGAGCGGCACGCCGTCCTCCCGGACGGCCAGCACATGCACGGCCTCCGCGTCGTACGCGTCGTACTCGAGGTCCTCCGGCACGCCCTGCTCGCCGACGAAGACCTCCTTGCGCACCGCGAAGCACGCCTCACGGTCGGCGGGGTCCTCCGCGACACGCACCGCATACCGCGGGGTGCTCATGCGTACGTCTCCTCCCGGACCTGGTCGAGGGCCTTCTGCAGGTCCTCCGGGTAGTCGCAGGAGAACTCCGCCCACTCACCGTCTCCGGGGTGCTCGAAGCCGAGGCGCACCGCGTGCAGCCACTGGCGGGTCAGGCCGAGGCGCTTGGCGAGGGTCGGGTCGGCGCCGTAGGTCAGGTCGCCGACGCAGGGGTGCCGGTGGGCGGCCATGTGGACGCGGATCTGGTGGGTGCGGCCCGTCTCCAGCTTCACGTCGAGGAGCGACGCCGCGCGGAAGGCCTCGATGAGGTCGTAGTGCGTGACGGACGCCTTGCCCTCGGCGGTGACCGCCCACTTGTAGTCGTGGTGGGGGTGGCGGCCGATCGGCGCGTCGATGGTGCCGCTGGTCGGGTCCGGGTGGCCCTGGACGAGCGTGTGGTACCGCTTGTCGACCGTGCGCTCCTTGAACTGGCGCTTCAGCGACGTGTACGCGTACTCCGACTTGGCGACGACCATCAGCCCGGAGGTGCCGACGTCGAGGCGGTGCACGATGCCCTGGCGCTCCGCGGCCCCGGAGGTGGAGATCCGGTACCCGGCGGCGGCCAGGCCTCCGATGACGGTCGGCCCGGTCCAGCCCGGCGACGGGTGCGCGGCGACGCCCACCGGCTTGACGATCACGACCACGTCATCGTCGTCGTGCACGATCTCCATGCCCTCGACCGGCTCGGCCACGACCTGCACCGGCGCGGGCGCCTGCGGCATCTCGACCTCCAGCCAGGCGCCGCCGTGCACGCGCTCCGACTTTCCGACCACCGACCCGTCGACCGCGACCTTTCCCGCGGCGGCGAGTTCGGCCGCCTTGGTCCGGGAGAAGCCGAACATGCGGGAGATGGCGGCGTCGACACGCTCGCCCTCCAAGCCGTCGGGCACGGGCAGGGTGCGGATCTCGGGAATCGTGCTCACCCGTCGAGTATGCCGGACGGGTCCGACACTCCCGACCGGCGCCTGTCAGTCCTTGTGGACGGTGCCGTCCGGGTCGAGCCCCTTGAACGACAGCAGCACGATCAGGATGCCGCCGCACACGATCGCCGAGTCGGCCAGGTTGAAGACGGCGAAGTGCTTGGGCGCGATGAAGTCCACGACCGCGCCCTCGAAGACACCCGGCGCACGGAAGATCCGGTCGGTGAGGTTGCCCAGCGCACCGCCGAGCAGCAGTCCGAGCGCGAGCGCCCAGGGCAGGCTGTACAGCTTGCGGGCGAGCCGGGCGATCACCACGATCACCGCCGCCGCGATCATGGTGAAGATCACCGTGAAGGCCTCGCCGAAGCCGAAGGCCGCGCCCGCGTTGCGGATCGCCTCGAACTTCAGCCAGTCCCCGATGATCTCGATGGGCGGGTGGTGCTCCAGCTTGGCCACCACGATCATCTTGGTGCTCAGGTCGAGGGCGTACGCGAACAGGGCGACGGCGAACAGGACCGCGATACGGCGCTTGCCCCGGGGCCGCGCGGCCGTGGGCTCCGGCTCACCCGAACCGGGTGCCCGGGTGCCCTCGGAGTCGGCGCGCTCGCCCGACGCCGCGTCCTCGGGCCGCTCCTGCCCGTCCCCGGCGGCATCCGGTGTGTCCGGCGTACCGATGATGCGCTCCGCCTCTGCCACGTGAGTCCCTCAACCTAGGTCCTTGACTGAGGACGAGGGTACGACACACCCCGTGCCCCCCACGTGCTCAGGAGGCATTCGGCCGCCGGTCAGTACCTGCGCTCCTGCTTCTGCTTGCACTCCACGCACAGCGTGGCCCTCGGGAAGGCCTGCATCCGGGCCTTGCCGATGGGGTTGCCGCAGTTCTCGCACAGGCCGTAGGTGCCCGAGTGCAGGCGGTCCAGGGCGCGCTCGGTCTGGATGAGCATCTCGCGCGCGTTGGCGGCCAGGGCCAGCTCGTGCTCGCGGGTGATGTTCTTGGTACCGGTGTCCGCCTGGTCGTCGCCCGCGCCGTCCCCGGAGTCACGCATCAGACCGACGAGCGAGCGCTCCGACGACGTGATCTCCTCACGCAGCCGGGTCTCCTCGGACGTCAGCTCGGCACGCGCCTCCTCGACCTCCGCCTCCGTCCAGGGGTCCTCTCCGGGGCGTACCGCGAGCTCACCGGGCTCCGCCGCGGCGACCCGTGCCTTCGGAACGGCGGTCTTGGCCGCCGTCGCCGTGCCAGGAGTCTTCTTCGCACCCACCGTGGTCGCTCCCGTCTGCGTCGCGGCCTCGGCCGCGCCCGCCTTCTCGGCCGTGCTGTTCCCGGCCTTGTCCTGTGTGACCGCGCCGGTCCGGGCAGTGCCCTTCCCGGTCGCGCTCTTCGTGGTGGTGCTCTTGCCTCCGGCGCGCGCGCCCTCGGCCCCGACGCTCTTCCCCGCGGCGACGGCCTTGGCGGCCTTCGCCCTCTTGACCGCGGCCTTCTTCTCCGCGACCTCACCGACAGCGGCCTTCCTGGCCACCGCTTTCTTCCCCACGGTCTCGCCGACAGCGGCCTTCTTGGCCACTGTCTTCTTCCCCGCCGTCTCGCCGACAGCCGCCTTCCTGACCTTTGCCTTCTTCCCCGCGGTCTCATCGGCAGCCGCGTTCTCACCGGCGGCCTTCTGCTCCGCCGCCCCACTGGCAGCGGACTTCCTACCAGCGGTCTTCTGCTCAGCCGCCCCACCGGCAGCGGCCTTGCTGCCCGCAGCCGTCTGGTCCGCCGTCTCACCGGCAGCAGCCCTATCGGCCGCCGCCTTCTTGCCTGCGGCTTTCCCGGCCGCGGCTTTCGCTCCTGCGGCCTTCCTGGCCGCAGCCTTGTCGGCTGTCGCCTTCCGAACCGCCGCTTTCCCGACCGCTGCCTTCTCAGCCTCAGCCCTCTCGGCCCCAGGCTTCCCGGCCACGGCACTCGCTCCCGCAGCTTGCCCGGCCGCGGCCTTCTTGGCCGTCGCCTTCCGAACCGCCGTCTTCTTGACCGCAGCCTTCCTGGCCGTCGCCCCCTCAGCCTCAGCCCTCTCAGCCTCGGGCTCCTCGGCCTCAGGCCTCTCGGCCGGGGTTCTCTCAACCGCAGCCTTCTCGACCTCAGCCTTCTCGACCCCGGCCTCCTCGACCCCAGCCCTCTCGGCCTCAGCCTTTTCGCCCGACCCCTTGGCCGCCGCCGTCCTCGCCGCGACCTTCCTGGCCACGGCCTTTCCCGCCGCGGTCTTCTTGGCCGTCACCTTCTTGACCGCCGCCTTGGTCCTGGTGACAGCCGCCTTCGTGCCCCCGGTCGCCTTCTCGGCCGCCCCCTTCGCCGCCCGCCCCGCCGAGCCTCCCTGGGTGGTCTTCTTGCCACCCGGGTCCTTGGGCGCACCGCCGGAGGCCTCCGCGGACCTGCCGGACGCCGGCTGCTGTACGGCGGTCTTCTTCGCCACCATGGCCGCGGCCCCTTCACATATTGTGACCTTGCTCGCGAATCGTGCTGGGACGATAAATCGACTTGAGTCCCGCGGCAACGGGGCACACCGCCCGATTCGCCCGCCTCGCGCACGCCTCGCGGCGAACCTGCATCCGTTGTGCCCAGCTCCCCGCCCGGTAATCCGCCGAGCCGGACGTCCCAGGATCCGAACACCCATACCTCGCCATTCGGGTCATCAAACCCAAACCGCACCTCCTACGTCTCCCCGTCCCCGGCGGCCCCGAAAAGCGGTCGGCCCCTGTCCGCCCGGCGCCGTACACTGGGCGGAGCGAAAAGCGTGGATGGGGACGAGTAGCGGCGTAAGCAGCCCAGAGCGACCCGGGGACGGTGGAAGCCCGGGGGCGAGCGCGACGCGAAGATCACCCCGGAGCCGCCGGAGGAAAGCCGCAGCCGAACGGCAGCGGCCGGTAGAACCGGCATCGCGACCCCAATGAGGGGGCTCACCGGCGCACACCCCGCACCGGAGAGCCAAGGAGGGTGGTACCGCGGGAGCGCGCCGCAGACGGCGCAGGCACAGTCACAGCTCTCGTCCCTCCGGACGGAAGGCAGCAAGTCCGCCGGAGGAAGCCCGCTGATGACATCGCCGACGTACCGCCAGGTGCCCGCCCAGGTCGACCTGCCCGCCCTAGAGCACACGGTGCTCGCCTTCTGGGACGAGCAGAAGATCTTCACCAAGAGCCTGGAGCAGTCCGAGGGCCGCCCCGAGTGGGTGTACTACGAGGGCCCGCCCACCGCCAACGGCATGCCCGGCGCCCACCACATCGAGGCCCGCGTCTTCAAGGACGTCTTCCCCCGCTTCCGCACCATGCGCGGCTACCACGTCGCCCGCAAGGCCGGCTGGGACTGCCACGGCCTCCCGGTGGAGCTGGCGGTGGAGAAGGAGCTCGGCTTCTCCGGCAAGCAGGACATCGAGGCGTACGGCATCGCCGAGTTCAACGCGAAGTGCCGCGAGTCGGTGACCCGGCACACCAACGCCTTCGAAGAGCTCACGACCCGCATGGGGTTCTGGACCGACCTCAACGACCCCTACCGCACCATGGACCCCGCGTACATCGAGTCGGTCTGGTGGTCGCTCAAGGAGATCTTCAACAAGGGCCTGCTGGTCCAGGACCACCGCGTCGCCCCCTGGTGCCCCCGCTGCGGCACGGGCCTGTCCGACCACGAGCTGGCGCAGGGCTACGAGACGGTCGTCGACCCGTCCGTCTTCGTCCGCTTCCCGCTCACCTCCGGCCCGCTCGCCGGCGAGGCCGCGCTCCTGGTGTGGACGACGACCCCGTGGACCCTGGTGTCCAACACGGCCGTCGCCGCGCACCCGGAGGTCACCTACGTCGTCGCCACCGACGGCAAGGAGAAGCTGGTCGTCGCCGAGCCGCTCGTCGCCAAGGCCCTCGGCGAGGGCTGGGAGACCACCGGCCAGACCTTCACGGGCGCCGAGATGGAGCGCTGGACGTACCAGCGCCCGTTCGAGCTGGTCGAGTTCCCGGAGCAGGCGCATTTCGTCGTCAACGCCGACTACGTCACCACCGAGGACGGCACGGGCCTCGTCCACCAGTCCCCCGCCTTCGGTGAGGACGACCTCAAGGTCTGCCGCTCCTACGGCCTGCCGGTCGTGAACCCGGTCCGCCCGGACGGCACCTTCGAGGAGGACCTGCCCCTCGTCGGCGGCGTCTTCTTCAAGAAGGCCGACGAGCAGCTCACCGCCGACCTCGACGAGCGCGGCCTGCTCTTCCGGCACGTCCCGTACGAGCACAGCTACCCGCACTGCTGGCGCTGCCACACCGCGCTGCTCTACTACGCGCAGCCCTCCTGGTACATCCGCACCACGGAGATCAAGGACCGCCTCCTCACGGAGAACGAGAACACCAACTGGTTCCCGGACACGGTCAAGCACGGCCGGTACGGCGACTGGCTGGACAACAACATCGACTGGGCGCTCTCCCGCAACCGCTACTGGGGCACGCCGCTGCCGATCTGGCGCTGCGAGGACGACCACCTCACCTGCGTCGGCTCCCTCACCGAGCTGACCGAGCTGACCGGCACCGACCAGTCGGGCCTGGACCCGCACCGCCCCTACATCGACGCGGTCACCTTCGCCTGCCCGCAGGACGGGTGCGGCGGCACGGCCACGCGCGTGCCCGAGGTCATCGACGCCTGGTACGACTCGGGTTCGATGCCGTTCGCGCAGTGGGGCTACCCGTACAAGAACAAGGAGACCTTCGAGGCCCGCTACCCGGCGCAGTTCATCTGCGAGGCCATCGACCAGACCCGCGGCTGGTTCTACACGCTGATGGCGGTCGGCACCCTGGTCTTCGACAAGTCGTCGTACGAGAACGTGGTCTGCCTCGGCCACATCCTCGCCGAGGACGGCCGCAAGATGTCCAAGCACCTGGGCAACACCCTGGAGCCCATCCCGCTCATGGACCGGCACGGCGCCGACGCGGTCCGCTGGTTCATGGCGGCCGGCGGCTCCCCCTGGGCGGCCCGCCGCGTCGGCCACGGCACCATCCAGGAGGTCGTCCGCAAGACGCTCCTCACCTACTGGAACACGGTCGCCTTCCAGGCCCTGTACGCCCGTACGTCGGGCTGGGCCCCGTCCGAGGCCGACCCGGCCCCGGCCGACCGCCCGGTCCTGGACCGCTGGCTGCTGTCCGAACTGCACGCGCTCACCGACCAGGTCACCCAGGCGCTCGACGCCTACGACACCCAGCGCGCCGGCAAGCTGCTGTCCGCGTTCGTCGACGACCTGTCGAACTGGTACGTGCGCCGCTCCCGTCGCCGCTTCTGGCAGGGCGACAAGGCGGCGCTGCGCACGCTGCACGAGGTCGTCGAGACGGTGACGCAGCTGATGGCCCCGCTGACCCCGTTCATCACCGAGCGGGTCTGGCAGGACCTGATCGTTCCGGTCACGCCGGGCGCCCCGGAGTCGGTCCATCTGTCCTCCTGGCCGCAGGCGGACCTCACGGCCATCGACCCGGAGCTGTCGAAGCAGATGGTGCTGGTGCGCCGGCTCGTGGAGCTGGGCCGTGCCACGCGCGCGGAGTCGGGCGTCAAGACGCGTCAGCCGCTGTCCCGCGCCCTGATCGCCGCGTCGGGCTTCGACGCGCTGGACTCCGGGCTGCGCACGCAGATCACGGAGGAGCTGAACGTCGAGTCGCTCGCGACCCTGAGCGACGTCGGCGGCAGCCTGGTCGACACCACGGCCAAGGCCAACTTCCGCGCGCTGGGCAAGCGGTTCGGCAAGCGCGTCCAGGACGTGGCCAAGGCCGTCGCGAACGCGGACGCGGCCGCCCTGTCCCTCGCCCTGCGCGAGGGCACGGCGTCGGTGGAGGTCGACGGCGAGACCATCACGCTGGCTCCCGACGAGGTGATCATCACGGAGACACCGCGCGAGGGCTGGTCGGTGGCGTCCGACTCGGGTGCCACGGTCGCCCTCGACCTGGAGATCACGGAGGAGCTCCGGCGTGCGGGCCTGGCCCGTGACGCGATCCGGCTGATCCAGGAGGCCCGCAAGAACAGCGGCCTCGACGTGGCCGACCGCATCGCGCTGCGCTGGACCGCCACGGACGCGGCGACGGTCGCGGCCCTGACCGGCCACTCCGGCCTGATCGCCGACGAGGTCCTGGCGACGGACTTCGTCCAGGGCGAGGCGGACGACACATACGGCGAGCCCTTCAGCGACGAGGGTCTGTCCCTGACGTTCCGCCTGCGCAAGGCGTAACGCTCGGACCGAAGGCCCGGCCCTGCCAAAAATCTTGGTGGGACCGGGCCTTCGGCGTTGTGTCGCACGAACGCGATTGCGTACGCGCGAACAGGCATGGCAAAGGGCGAGGCCCCGGGATCACCCCGGGGCCTCGCCCTGAACGCTGCCGATGTCTACGCCGTACTACTGGCCATCAGGCCGTCAGTTGTCATCCTCGTCGATCAGGAAGCCCCGCATGGGCGAGGGCGCCTGGCCCATCGGCGACGGGCCCTGCGGACGCACCGGCGCCATCGGCTGGGTCATCGCCGGAGACATCTGCTGCTGACCGCCGTAGGACGGACCGGACGGCGACGGGGCGCCGCCCATCGTCTGGTTGCCGCCACCGTAGGACGGGGCGCTCGCGCCGGCCGGGGCCATGGAAGGCGCCGGGGACGGCGGGAGGGACGCGGCAGCCGGAGTGCGCGGCGGAGCCAGCGAGTCGTCGGCCTGGGTCTCCAGCTGGCGCAGCTGCGACTCCAGGTACGACTTCAGGCGCGTGCGGTACTCGCGCTCGAAGCCGCGCAGGTCCTCGACCTTGCGCTCCAGCGTGGCGCGAGCGGACTCCAGGGAGCCCATCGCCACGCGGTGCTTCTCCTGCGCGTCCCGCTCCAGGGCATCGGCCTTGGCACGGGCGTCACGCTCCAGACCCTCGGCACGCGAACGCGCTTCCCCGACGATCTTGTTGGCTTCGGAACGGGCCTCGGCGATCGCCTGGTCGGCGGTCTGCTGGGCCAGCGAGAGGACACGGGCGGCGCTGTCGCCACCGGGACCTCCCTGACCGGGGCCGCCCATCGGAGGACCGCCCATGGGGCCACCCATCTGCTGCTGCATCTGCTGCTGCATCTGCTGCTGCATCGGACCCGGACCGCCCGGACCCTGGCCCATGGGGCCGGGACCCTGCGGACCACCCTGACCGCCGGGACCGGCGGGCAGCTGCGGGGCACCGCTCGGCAGCTGGGGCGGACCACCCATGGGGCCACCCATCTGCTGCTGCGGCGGGCCCGATATGCCGGCGGGTACGGGACCACCCGGACCGCGCATGCCCTGCTGCTGCTGTTGCTGCTGTTGCTGCTGCTGATCCTGCTGGGGCTCCGGAGGCTTGCGCATGTTCTGCTGGTTCTGGGCAGCAGCGCGCGTGGCAGCGGCCAGCTTGGCGCGCAGGTCCTCGTTCTCGCGGAGCAGGCGGGTCAGTTCGGCTTCGACCTCGTCGAGGAAGGCATCGACCTCGTCCTCGTCATAGCCTTCTCGGAGGCGGACGGTCGTGAACTGCTTGTTCCGCACGTCCTCGGGGGTCAACGGCATCTCTTCACCTCAACGTAGTCGTCGGCATTCGGCAAGACGGTAGGTCACATCGCTCATCACAGCCGGCTCACGATCGAGATCAGGATGTAGACGATGATCATCAGTACGAAGAAGGACAGGTCTAGCGCCACGCCCCCGAGACGCAGCGGCGGAATGACCCGCCGCAGAAGCTTGAGCGGTGGATCAGTGACAGTGTAGGTGGCCTCCAGAACGACCACCATCGCCTTGCCGGGTTGCCATGAGCGGGCGAACTGGAAGACATAGTCCATGACCAACCGGAAGATGAGCACGATGAGGAAGCACATCAGCGCGATGTAGATGACATCCAAAACCACGCTCATGACCTGCGCTTCCCTCTCCCCTGTGCCCTGCTGGGTACTGCTGTTTCCGGTGGTGCGTCTCAGCTCTGGTTGAAGAACCCGCCCTCTGCGATGCGGGCCTTGTCCTCCGCCGTGACATCGACGTTAGCAGGCGACAACAGGAACACCTTCTGCGTCACCCGCTCGATACTGCCGTGAAGACCAAACACCAGACCAGCCGCAAAGTCGACAAGTCGCTTCGCATCTGTGTCATCCATCTCAGTCAGATTCATGATCACCGGAGTGCCTTCACGGAAGTGTTCCCCGATGGTACGGGCCTCGTTGTAGGTCCGTGGGTGGAGTGTGGTGATCCGGTAAGGCTCTCGTTCGGACACGACCTTGGGCATGATCACCGGTGCGTTCTTCTCCAGACTTGCGCGTTCTTGTGTGATGGATGCCACGGGCGCGATGCGCGCCGGGCGGCCGGATTCCGCGGGGAGCGAAGCGGAACGAGGGGCCGGTTCGCGAGGCACGGACGGCTGTACGACTCGTACCTCTTCGTCCCTTTGGGGCTGATGTGAGACGTGCGGCTGATGGGACGGCTCGTGCCGTCGGTGGTCCCGCTCGGGCTCCGGGTCCAGTTCGGGTTCGAAGTCGTCGTCGGGGTCGAATCCGCGGCCGTCGTACCCATCGTCCTCCACGAGGCCGAGGTAGACCGCCATCTTGCGCATCGCGCCGGCCATGCTCTGAGTCCTCCGCTCTGTGGTGGATCTGCTGACGACTGCCAAGTGCCTGCGATCCACGAGGTCCTTGAGTCCGCCTATTGGCGGCAATGACCATATTTTCTGCTGTGGTCCGACTTCCTGGCGACGTTACCCGAGCCTGGGGCGGACTCCGAGTACCGCGCTGCCGACGCGCACATGTGTCGCTCCGGCCGCCACGGCCTGTTCGAGGTCCGCACTCATCCCTGCCGAGACCATGGTGGCAGTCGGATGACTCCGGCGCAGGTCGGTCGACAAAACCATCAACCGCTCGAACGCCGCCTGTTCGCGTCCCGCATACTCGCCGGTGAGCGGTGCGACGGTCATCAGTCCGCCGAGCCGCAACCCCGGCGCCTCGGCCACGAGACCGGCCAACTCCTCGATCCCGCCGGGGGCCACGCCGCCCCGCTCACCTCTCGCGCTCTCCCCGGCGTCGAGCGCGACCTGGAGGAGACACCCCAGTTCGCGCCCGGTCCGGACGGCTTCCTTCGACAGAGCTGTGACGAGCTTGGAACGATCGACGGACTGCACGAAGTCCGCGTAACCGGCCACCGATCGCACCTTGTTGGTCTGGAGTTGACCGACAAAATGCCATGTAAGGGGCAGATCCGCGCAGGCGGCGGCCTTGGGGGCCGCGTCCTGGTCGCGGTTCTCGGCGACATGCCGCACCCCGAGTTCCGCCAACACCCGCACATCGCTCGCGGGATAGGTCTTGGTGACCACGATCAGGGTCACTTCCTCGCGTCCCCGGCCGGCGGCCGAGCACGCGTCGGCGATGCGCTGCTCGACATTCGCCAGATTCGCGGCGAGTTCGTCCTTACGGTCCGTCATGCCCCATCAGTCCAGCCACACATAGCCCGCGAGCCGACCGGTGGTGCGGTCGCCGCGGTAAGAGAAGTGATCGTCCGACTCCAGCGTGCACACCGGAGACCGCGCCCGGTCGCGCACCCCGAGCCGTTCGAGCTGGGCGTGCACTCCGGCACTCACGTCGACCGCCGGAGTGCCCCAACTGGTTTCGGCGTACGCCGCCGGCTCGACGGCGGACACCTCGGCGCGCATCGCCTCGGGTACCTCGTAACACCGGCCGCAGACGGTGGGCCCGGTGCGGGCGACGATCCGGGCGGGCTCGGCCCCCAGTTCGGTCATCGCGCGTAGCGCGGCCGGGACGACCCCGGCGATCATGCCGGGCCGGCCCGCGTGAGCCGCCGCGACGATCCCGGCGACCGGGTCGGCGAGCAGCACCGGCACGCAGTCCGCGGTGAGCACGGCGAGGGCGAGCCCCCGCTTCACCGTGACGATCGCGTCGACCGACGGGATCTCGGACGAGGATCCCCACGGTCCGTTGACCACCGCCACGTCGGCCCCGTGCACCTGGTTCATCCAGACCACCCGGTCCGGCTCGACACCCAGGGACTTGGCGGCCAGGTCCCGGTTGGTGCGTACGGCGTCGGGGTCGTCGCCGACCGCTCCGCCGAGATTGAGCTCCTCATACGGAGCGGCGCTCACTCCGCCCCACCGGTCGGTGAAGCCGAAGTGCGCGCCGCCCACGCTTTCGCGCTGTCCTATCACGACTGAAGGATCACTTGAGGAAGTCCGGTACGTCCAGTTCCTCGGCCGCGCTGTCCGAGTAGGTCCGCGGCGCCGGCGGGACCGGCGGGGCGACCGGGATGTCGTTGACCGGCTCCGGAGCGGGCTCCGGGTCCTCCTTCGGGGTCACGCTGCCGAGCGAGCCGAAGGACGGGCGGCTCTCGGTCTGCCGTGCCGGGGCCGGCTCCTCGCGCTTGGCCGAGGACGAACCGAGGACGTTGTCCCGCTTGGAGGGCGGCTGGCCGCCGTCGAAGCCGGCCGCGATCACGGTGACCCGGACCTCGTCGCCGAGGGCGTCGTCGATCACCGCGCCGAAGATGATGTTGGCCTCGGGGTGAGCGGCCTCGCTCACCAGCTGGGCGGCCTCGTTGATCTCGAACAGACCGAGGTCGCTGCCGCCGGAGATCGAGAGCAGGACCCCGCGGGCGCCGTCGATGGACGCCTCCAGCAGCGGCGAGGAGATCGCCATCTCGGCCGCGGCCACCGCGCGGTCGTCGCCGCGCGCCGAGCCGATGCCCATCAGCGCCGAGCCCGCCTCGGACATGACCGACTTGACGTCGGCGAAGTCGAGGTTGATGAGGCCGGGGGTGGTGATGAGGTCGGTGATGCCCTGGACACCGGAGAGCAGGACCTGGTCGGCCGACTTGAAGGCGTCGAGCACCGAGACCTGGCGGTCCGAGATGGACAGCAGCCGGTCGTTCGGGATGACGATGAGGGTGTCGACCTCTTCGCGGAGTTCGGCGATGCCGTCCTCGGCCTGGTTCGCGCGGCGCCGCCCCTCGAAGGTGAACGGGCGCGTGACCACACCGATGGTGAGAGCGCCGAGCGAGCGGGCGATGTTGGCCACGACGGGCGCGCCGCCGGTGCCGGTGCCGCCGCCTTCACCGGCTGTCACGAAGACCATGTCGGCCCCCTTGAGGACCTCCTCGATCTCCTCGCGGTGGTCCTCGGCGGCCTTGCGGCCCACGGCCGGGTTGGCTCCGGCGCCGAGTCCGCGGGTGAGTTCACGGCCGACGTCCAGTTTGACGTCGGCGTCGCTCATCAACAGAGCTTGCGCGTCGGTGTTGATGGCGATGAACTCGACGCCCTTGAGACCGACCTCGATCATCCGGTTGATGGCATTGACACCACCGCCGCCGACACCGATGACTTTGATGACTGCGAGGTAGTTCTGCGGTGCTGCCACGTCGAAGGCCTCTCGCCTCGAGTTACGTGTCGCCGAATCACCGTGACGCGCTGCGCCCCGCGACCCGACGACTGATGCCGAATGGGACGGTCCGTATCGCCGACCCGAACCCTAACCCTGAAGTTTAGGGTTACCAGTGTGTCTGTTCCTTGGAGTCTTCTGAACAGGACACTAAGTCGACAAGTGGCGCACGTTCAACGAACACGCCGAACCTCCCGTTTTTCTTTTCACCCTATGTGATCAGCCGTAGCACTGCCCAACCAGGGTGCTGGCCTGCGCGGATGTGCGTCAACTTGCTGATGACGCGGGCGCGGTGGGGACGCTCACGTCGAAGTAGCGCGCGCCGGGCGAGGCTTTCATCAGGGCGCTGAGCGTACGGGCCTTGAGCGCGCCCTTCTCGCTGCTGCCCCAGACGACCGTGCGGCCGTCCCTCAACTCCAGCGAGATGTCGTCGTAGGAACGGACCTTGACGGTCTGTGTGCCGCGGGCGACGGCGGCCGGAACAGCCCGGGCGACGACGACCGCCTCGCGCACCAGCCGGGACTCGCCGAAGCGGCGCAGGCTCGCGGCGGCGGAGCCGGACCGGGACAGGGCCAATTCCAGTGCGGGCACGCCTTTCGGCGCCTCGGAGACCGTGGCGAAACGGACACCTTCATCGTCCACTTCGACGAACTTTCCGCCCTTTTGGACAATCAGAACCGGAGTCCGCTCGACCACTTTCAGCCCGATTCCATCGGGCCAGGATCGGACCACGTCAACCGAGTCAATTCGGGGCAATTTCCGGCGCAGTCGCGACTCGATCGCATCGGTGTCGACGGAAATCAGCGGCTTCCCGAGGGGAACGTCGGCGGCGGCCCGGACCTGAGCCGGTGTCAGGACCCTGGTGCCCGACACGGAGACGCGCTCGGCACGCAGCCAGTCGGAGCCGTAGAACAGCCACACCGTCGGGAAGCCGAGGAAGACCAGGACGAGGCCCAGGATGACAATCACACGAAGCCGGGCCCGCCTCGACCGCGGTCGGGGCGGCGGGCCGGACGACTTCCGCTGGCGTTCACCGCGCTCGGCGGTGGTCGATCCGGCCACGCTCCCCTGCCTTCCGTCATACGGTCCTAGCGGTGTGCACGACTGGCGGCGATCGCCTCGTACACCATGCCGACGAGCAGGTCGTCGGCGTCCCGGCGGCCGAACTCGGCGGCACTGCGGGACATCTGGTACAGCCGGTGCGGGTCGGCGAGCACGGGCAGGACATTCTGCTGGACCCACTCGGGGGTCAGCTCCGCGTCGTCGACCAGCAGACCACCGCCGGCCTTGACCACCGGCTGGGCGTTGAGCCGCTGTTCGCCGTTGCCGATGGGCAGCGGAACGTAGGCGGCCGGGAGCCCGACGGCGGAGAGTTCGGCGACGGTCATCGCGCCCGCGCGGCAGAGCATCATGTCCGCCGCGGCGTACGCGAGGTCCATCCGGTCCAGGTAACTTACCGGGATGTAGGGGGGCATTCCCGGCATCTGGTGGACCTGCGGCAGTTCGTTCTTCGGACCGACCGCGTGCAGGATCTGGATTCCGGCCTGCTGGAGCCAGGGCGCGACCTGCTGGACGACCTCGTTCAGCCGGCGGGCGCCCTGCGAGCCGCCGGTGACCAGCAGCGTGGGCAGGTTCGGGTCGAGACCGAAGGCGGCCCGGGCCTCGGGGCGTACGGCGGCCCGGTCCAGGGTGGCGATGGAGCGGCGCAGCGGGATGCCGATGTAACGGGAGTTACGCAGCTTGCTGTCCGGGGTGGAGACGGCGACCTGGCTGGCGTAGCGCGAGCCGATCTTGTTGGCCAGGCCCGGGCGGGCGTTGGCCTCGTGGATGACGATCGGCACTCCGAGGCGCTTGGCCGCGAGGTAGCCGGGCAGGGCGACGTAGCCGCCGAAGCCGACCACGGCGTCCGCCTTGGTGCGCTCCAGGATCTGCTCGGTCGCCTTGATCGTGCCGCGCAGCCGGCCCGGGACGGTGATCAGCTCGGGGGTGGGCTTGCGCGGCAGCGGAACGGCCGGGATCAGCGCGAGTTCGTACCCACGCTCGGGTACGAGACGTGTCTCGAGGCCGCGCTCCGTTCCCAGGGCCGTGATGCCCACGCTCGGATCCTGCCTGCGCAGGGCGTCCGCGAGGGCGAGCGCGGGCTCGATGTGGCCCGCGGTTCCTCCGCCGGCGAGTACGACATGCACCGAAATTCACCGCTCTCCGGACGAGCGCGCCGCCGAGGCACGCCGTCGCATCGTGTTCCATCTCCGGGGACTCCGAATGGAACCGGTGCCCCCAGTCCCCCGCTTTCTACCAAAGCGGGGTTGCCGCATCGCAAGCGCCGCTCGCGCAGCGGGCTCGTCGCGTGCGAAGGCGATCAGCAGCCCGATGGCGAACATGGTCGGCAGCAGGGCGGATCCCCCGTAGGAGAACAGCGGGAGGGGGACGCCGGCGATCGGCAGCAGACCGAGCACCGCACCGATGTTGATCACGGCCTGGGCCGTGATCCAGGTGGTCACGCCTCCCGCGGCATACCTCACGAAGGGGTCCTCCGTGCGTCCGGCCACGCGGATACCCGCATAGCCTAGAGCCGCGAAGAGGGCGAGTACCGACAGCGTCCCCGCCAGGCCCAGTTCCTCACCGGTGACGGCGAAGATGAAGTCGGTGTGGGCTTCGGGGAGTTGGCCCCATTTCTCCACACTCGCACCCAGCCCGGAGCCGAAGATTCCGCCCGAGGCCAGGGCGTAGATGCCGTGCACGGCCTGCCAGCAGTCGACGGGGCCCGACTGGGGTTCGGTGGCGCCGAGGCACTGCAGACGGGCCATGCGGTTGGCGCTGGTCTTGATGAGGATCAGGCCCAGCACGGCGGCGATCGACAGCACACCGGCGAACAGCCGCGTGGGCGCGCCGGCCAGCCAGAGCAGGCCGAACAGGATGGCTGTGAGAATGATCGCCGTGCCCATGTCGCCGCCGATCATGATCAGCCCGAGCAGCATGAAGGCGGCCGGCACCAGCGGGACGAGCATGTGCTTCCACTGGGTCAGCAGCTTCCTGTCCTGCTTGCGGGCGAGCAGGTCGGCGCCCCACAGCACGAGGGCGAGCTTGCCGAACTCGCTGGGCTGGATCTGGAAGGAGCCGCCGACCGCGATCCAGTTCTGGTTGCCGTTGACCGACACTCCTATCCCCGGGATCTGCACCAGGGTCATCAGGAAGACGGCGCCCGCGAGGATGGGGTAGGCCAGCGCCCGGTGCAGCTTCACCGGCATCCGGGAGGCGGCAAACAGCAGACCGGAGCCGATCACCGCCGCGAGCAGCTGCTTGCGGAAGAAGTACGAGCCCGGAAGGGACATCTGCAGCGCGGTGATCTGGGAGGCCGAGTAGACCATCACCAGCCCCAGCACCGTGATCAGCAGACTGCCGCCGAAGATCAGGTAGTAGGCCGTCAGGGGCCGGTCCCAGCCCCTGCGCGCCCGCAGGTAGAGGCCGAGGACACCGCTCTCGCGCGACGCCCGGGGCGCGGCGGGCCGGCGGACGGGCCGCTGCGCGGGCGGCCCTCCGGTACGGCTACCGGGCATGGACGGCTCCCGCGGAAGCGCGTGGGAGGGGTGGGGGCGTCGGCCCCCGGTCGGCGGCGGGTGTCCGCCGGTTGGTCTCGGGCCACATCCGAGTCACGCGTCCCTCCAAGGGTCCCGAAGCACCCGTCGTGGCCGAGACCGACCGTCAGGTGCCCGCGCCGAGTTCGCGAACCGCCTCCGCGAACGCGTCACCGCGCTTGTTGTAGTTGGTGAACATGTCCATCGAGGCGCAGGCCGGGGCCAGCAGCACCGTGTCGCCGGGCTGTGCGAGCCGCTGCGCCTCCTGGACGGCCTGGAGCATCGCCCCAGTGTCGGTCCGGTCGAGGTCGACGACGGGTACTTCCGGGGCGTGTCGCGCGAGGGCTTCCCGGATGAGCGCGCGGTCCGCGCCGATCAGCACGGCCCCGCGCAGCCGCCGCGCCGACTTGGTGACCAGCTCGTCGAAGACGGCGCCCTTGGCGAGTCCGCCCGCGATCCACACGATCGGCTCGTAGGCCGCCAACGAGGCTTCCGCCGCATGCGTGTTGGTGGCCTTGGAGTCGTCGACGTACGCCACGCCGTCCACGTCGGCCACGTGCGCGATGCGGTGGGCGTCCGGGGTGAAGGCCCGCAGACCGTCCCGTACGGCCTTGGCGGGCACCCCGTAGGCCCGGGCGAGGGCCGCCGCCGCGAGGGCGTTGGCGATGTTGTGCGGGGCCGGCGGGTTCACGTCGGCGACCTCGGCGAGCTCCTGGGCGTTCTTCTGCCGGTTCTCGACGAAGGCGCGGTCGACCAGGATGCCCTCCACGACACCGAGTTGGGAGGGCCCGGGCGTGCCCAGGGTGAAGCCGATGGCGCGGCAGCCCTCCTCGACGTCGGCCTCGCGGACGAGGTCCTCCGTCGCCTTGTCGGCCACGTTGTAGACGCAGGCGATCTGATTGCCCTCGTAGATCCGGCCCTTGTCGGCGGCGTACGCCTCCATGGAGCCGTGCCAGTCGAGGTGGTCGGGGGCGAGGTTCAGCACGGCGGCCGAGTGGGCGCGCAGCGACGGCGCCCAGTGCAGCTGGTAGCTGGACAGCTCCACGGCGAGCACGTCGTAGCGCTCCTCGCCGAGCACCGCGTCCAGGAGCGAGACGCCGATGTTGCCGACGGCGGCGGTGCGCAGACCCGCCGCCTCCAGGATCGAGGCGAGCATCTGGACGGTCGTGGTCTTGCCGTTGGTGCCCGTGACGGCCAGCCAGGGAGCGGCGTCGGGGCCGCGCAGGCGCCAGGCCAGTTCGACGTCGCCCCAGATCTCCAGGCCCGCGTCGCGAGCCGCGGCGAACAGCGGCTTGTCCGGCTTCCAGCCGGGCGCGGTGACGATCAGTTCGGAGCCCTCGGGCAGCGTGTCGCCGTCGCCGAGGCGCACGGTGATGCCGAGCGCCTCCAGTTCGGCCGCCTGCGCCCGGGCGCGCTCGTCGGCGCCGTCGTTGACGACCGTGACGATCGCGCCGAGGCCGTGCAGCACCTTGGCCGCCGGGACGCCGGAGACGCCGAGCCCGGCGACGGTGATGTGCTTGCCCTGGAAGGCGAAGGGCTCCGAGGAGGTCACTTGTCCGCTGCCCATCCTGCATAGAAGAGGCCTAGTCCGACGATCACACAAATGCCCTGAATGATCCAGAAGCGGACCACGACAAGCACTTCGGACCAGCCCTTGAGTTCGAAGTGGTGCTGGAGTGGCGCCATCCGGAAGACGCGCTTTCCGGTGAGGCGGAAGGAGCCGACCTGGATCACCACGGACATGGTGATCAGGACGAAGAGGCCGCCGAGGATGGCGATCAGCAGCTCGGTGCGGGAGCAGATCGCGAGGCCCGCGAGCACACCGCCGAGCGCGAGCGAACCGGTGTCACCCATGAAGATCTTGGCCGGCGAGGTGTTCCACCACAGGAAGCCGAGGCAGGCGCCCATCAGCGCCGAGGCGACCACCGCCAGGTCGAGGGGATCCCGTACCTCGTAGCACGCGCCCGGGTTGGTCAGCGTCTGCGCGTTGGCGCAGGACTCCTGGAACTGCCAGACGCCGATGAAGGTGTAGGCGCCGAAGACCAGCACCGAGGCGCCGGTGGCCAGACCGTCCAGACCGTCGGTCAGGTTCACGCCGTTCGACATCGCGAGAATCATGAACAGCGCCCAGACCACGAACAGCACGGGTCCGATCGTCCAGCCGAAGTCCGTGATGAACGAGAGCTTGGTGGAGGCGGGGGTGTTGCCGCGGTTGTCGGCGAACTGGAGCGACAGCACCGCGAACCCGATGCCGACGATCAGCTGGCCGGCCATCTTCGCCTTGGCCCTCAGGCCCAGCGAACGCCGCTTGACGATCTTGATGTAGTCGTCGAGGAAGCCGACCAGGCCCATGCCGACCATCAGGCCGAGCACCAGCAGACCCGAGAAGGTCGGCGCCGCGTCGGCCTCCGGGTCCAGATAGCCCGTGATCACCTTGGCCAGGAAGTACGCGGCGACCGTCGCCAGGATGAAGGCGATGCCGCCCATGGTCGGCGTACCGCGCTTGCTGGCGTGCTCGCGCGGGCCGTCGTCGCGGATGTACTGGCCGTAGCCCTTGCGGGCGAGCAGCTTGATCAGCAGCGGGGTGCCGACCAGGGTCAGGAAGAGGCCAATGACTCCTGCGAACAGGATCTGCTTCATCATCGGGCGGAAACCTCACCCTCGGCACCGGACTCGATGAGCGCCTGCGCCACGCTCTCGAGGCCGACCGAACGGGACGCCTTCACGAGCACGACGTCCCCCGGGCGCAACTCGCTGCGCAACAGGTCGACCGCCGCCTGTGCGTCGGACACGTGCACCGACTCCTCACCCCACGAACCCTCGTTATATGCGCCCAGTTGCAGCCAGGCGGCTTCCCTGCCACCGACCGCGACGAGCTTGCTGACGTTGAGCCGGACGGCGAGCCGCCCGACCGCGTCGTGCTCGGCGAGAGCCTCGTCCCCGAGCTCGGCCATCTTGCCGAGCACCGCCCAGGTCCGCCGCCCCTTGCCCATCGCCGCGAGCGCGCGCAGAGCGGCTCGCATGGACTCGGGGTTCGCGTTGTAGGCGTCGTTGACGATCGTCACGCCGTCCGGGCGCTCGGTGACCTCCATCCGCCAGCGGGAGAGGGAGCCCGCCTCGGAGAGCGCCACGGCGATCTCGTCTGCGGACATGCCCAGTTCGTGGGCGACGGCGGCCGCGGCGAGCGCGTTCGACACGTGGTGCTCACCGTACAGGCGCATGGTCACGTCACTTGCACCGGAGGGTGTGTGAAGCCTGAACGAGGGCTGTCCGGTGTCCGTGAGTCGCACGTTCTCGGCGCGAACGTCCGCTTCGCCGGACTCTCCGAAAAAGATCACCTTCGCCTTCGTACGGGCGGCCATGGCCCGTACGAAGGGGTCGTCCGCGTTGAGGACGGCGGTTCCGCCCTCGGCCTCGGACGGGAGTGCCTCGACGAGTTCGCCCTTCGCCTGGGCGATCTGCTCACGGCCGCCGAACTCGCCGATGTGGGCGCTGCCGACGTTGAGGACGAGGCCGATCTTCGGGGGCGTCAGACCGGCGAGGTAGCTGATGTGCCCGATACCCCGGGCGCCCATCTCCAGGACGAGGAACCTGGTCTCCTCGGTGGCGCTGAGCGCGGTCAGCGGCAGTCCGATCTCGTTGTTGAGGGAGCCGGGCGTGAACACCGTGGGGGCCTTGCGCTGGAGCACCTGCGCGATGAGGTCCTTGGTGCTGGTCTTGCCCGCCGAGCCGGTGAGGGCGACGAGGGTGGCACCGAGACGTCGTACGACGTGCCGCGCGAGTGCGCCGAGGGCGCTCTGGACGTCGTCCACGACGATCGCGGGCACGCCGACGGGCCGGGTGCCGAGCACGGCCACCGCTCCCGCCTCGACGACCGCCGCCGCGTAGTCGTGTCCGTCCACGCGCTCGCCGGCGAAGGCGGCGAACAGGCTGCCCGGCACCGCCTCGCGGGAGTCACGGACGACCGGGCCGGTGACCTGGACGGACGGATCCGGTATGTCGTGCGTCTGCCCGCCGACGACTTCTGCGATCTCGGCGAGGGAGAGGGCGATCACAAGTTCATCCCCTGGGTCTTCTGGATTTTCATCCCTGGGTCTTCTGGACGGCTTCGCGAAGTACCTGGCGGTCGTCGAAGGGACGGACCACCCCGGCGATGTCCTGGCCCTGCTCGTGGCCCTTGCCCGCGACCAGCACGGTGTCGCCGGGCTCGGCACGGGCGACGGCGGCGGCGATCGCGGCGGCCCGGTCCTCGAAGACCTGCACCTCGCCGCGCTCGAACGCGGGCACGGAGGCCGCGCCCTGGAGCATCGTGGCGAGGATCGCGAGGGGGTCCTCGGAGCGGGGGTTGTCGGAGGTCAGTACGGCGGTGTCGGCGAGCCGGGCCGCCGCGGCCCCCATGGGCTCGCGCTTGGACTTGTCCCGGTCGCCGCCGCAGCCGAGGACGATGTGCAGCCTGCCCTCGGTGACCTTGCGGAGCGCCCTGAGGACCGACTCGACCGCGTCCGTCTTGTGGGCGTAGTCGACGACCGCGAGGTAGGGCTGCCCGGCGTCCACGCGCTCCAGACGGCCCGGCACGCCGGGTACGGCGGCGACACCGTCGGCGGCGGCCTGCGGGTCGAGGCCGGCGACGGCCAGGGCGACGATCGCGGCGAGGGTGTTGGCCACGTTGAAGGGGCCCGGCAGCGGCGACTTGGCACTGATCCGCTCGCCCTTGGGGCCGATGACGGTGAACGTCGAGTCCAGCTGGCCGACCTCGACGTCCTCGGCGCGCCAGTCGGCGTCGGGGTGGCCTTCCGCGGAGTAGGTGACGACCGGGACGGTGGCTTCGTTCGCCAGCCTGCGGCCGTACTCGTCGTCGATGTTGACCACGCCGAGTTTGCCGCGTTTCGGCGTGAACAGCTGCGCCTTGGCCTCGAAGTAGTCCTCCATCCCGGAGTGGAACTCCATGTGCTCCGGGCTGAGGTTGGTGAAGACGCCGATGTCGAAGACGCAGCCGTCGACCCGGCCGAGGACCAGGGCGTGGCTGGAGACCTCCATGGCGACCGCGTCGACGCCGCGCTCGCGCATGACGGCGAACAGGGCCTGGAGGTCGGTGGCCTCGGGGGTGGTGCGCTCGGACTTGATGCGCTCGTCGCCGATGCGCATCTCGACCGTGCCGATCAGGCCGGTGGACCTGACGGTCTTCAGGCCGCCCTCGACGAGGTAGGCGGTGGTGGTCTTGCCGGAGGTACCGGTGATGCCGATCTGGAGCAGGTCCCGGCCGGGGTGGCCGTAGATCGTGGCGGCCAGCTCGCCCATCTGCGCGCGGGGGTCGTCCACGACGAGGACCGGCAGCCCGGACTCCGCGGCGCGCTCCGCGCCGGTGGGGTCGGTCAGCACGGCGGCCGCGCCGAGGCCGGCGGCCTGCGTGACGAAGTCGGCGCCGTGCAGCCGGGCGCCCGGGAGGGCGGCGTACAGGTCGCCGGGGCGTACGGCGCGGGAGTCGTGGGTGATGCCCGTGACCTCGGCGGCGCTGTCCGGCGTTGGAGCACCCAGCTGATCGGCGAGTTCCGCGAGGGGTGTGGCGGAGACCTGCACCGGCCGGGGCGGCCCGGGATATGTCACGGGGTGGCCCTTCTGGGTGGTTTGGGACTGATCAGCGTGTGGCACGGCGGTGAGCGTACCGGGCGTACCCGCCTCCGGGCGAAGTGAGGGGGCGGGGGTGCTCTGGTTCCCGGGGTCGGGGGTGATCGTTGTCACGGGGGCGGTCCTGGTGGCTCGGTGGTGCTCGGTGCTGAGCAGGGCTCGTGGTTCGGTTCCGGTCAGTTCTGGAAGGAGACGGGCAGCTTCGCGGCCTTGGCTCCGGTCGGCGGGACCTGGAGGGACTTCAGTGCGAACTCCATGACCCGCTTGTAGACGGGGCCGCAGATCTGGCCGCCGAAGTAGCTGCCCTGGGTGGCGTTCTGGATGGCGCAGTAGACGGTGACGCGGGGCTTGTCGGCGGGGGCGAAACCGGCGAACGACGAGGTATAGCCGTGGTACTTGCCGGTGGCCGGATCCACGCGGTTGGCCGTGCCCGTCTTGCCCGCGACGCGGTAGCCGGGGATGCGCGCCTTGGTGCCGGTGCCCTCCTCGTCGTCCACGACGGACTCCAGCATCTGGGCGAGGGTCTTCGCCGTCTTGGCGCTGACGACCCTGGTCTTCTTGGGCTCGGGGGCCGGGGTGAAGCGGCCCTCGGGGCCCTTGGTGCCGCGGACGAGCGTGGGGTCGACGCGGACGCCGCCGTTGGCGATGGTCGAGTACACGGACGCCGCCTGCATGGCGTTGATGGAGACGCCTTGGCCGAAAGGAATCGTGTACTGCTGCGAGGTCGACCACTTGTCGGGCGGGGCGAGGATGCCCTTGGTCTCGCCGGGGAAGCCGAGGCCGGTGTAGCTGCCGAGGCCGAACTTGCGCAGGTAGTCGTAGAGGACCTTGTTCGACTGGGCCTGGGTCTTGCGGAGCTGGCCGGTGGCGAGGATGGTGCCGATGTTGCTCGACTTGGCGAGGACGCCGTTGAGCGTCAGGTACCAGGTCGGGTGGTCGATGTCGTCCTTGAAGAGCCGGTCGCCGCGGTGCAGCCGGTTGGGCACGACGACGTGGGTCATCGGGGTGGCGGTGTTCTCCTGGAGGACGGCGGCCATCGACATGACCTTGGCGGTGGAGCCGGGCTCGAAGGCGTCCTGGACGGCCGCGTTGCCGAGCGCGGCCGAGTCGGCGTCCGACAGGTCGTTGGGGTCAAAGCCGGGTGAGTTGGCCATGGCCAGGATCTGGCCGGTGCGGGTGTCCTGGACGATGACGTAGCCGCGGTCGGCCGCGGACTCCTTCACCTGGTCGGTGATGGCCTTCTGGGCGGCCCACTGGATGTCGCGGTCGATGGTGAGCTCGACGTCGCTGCCGGGCACGGCGGGTGTCTCGGTGGAACCCACGGTGGGGACGAGACGGCCGCCGGACTGGGCGTAGCGGATCTTGCCGTCCTTGCCGGCCAGCTGCTTGTCCAGCTGGAGTTCGATGCCGCCGCCGGGCTTGCCCTCGCCGTTGACCCAGCCCAGTATCCCGGCGGCGAGGTCGCCGTTGGGGTACACGCGCTTGCTGGTGGCGACGGAGAAGACACCCGCGAGGACGTTGTGCGCGGACTTGTCCGTCTGCTCCTTCTTGGCGAGCGCGGACTTCAGGTCCTTGATCTGCTTCCAGACCTGCGGGGTCTGGCGGGAGGCCAGTTTCGCGTAGCGCAGGTTCTTGTTCTTCGGCCGCAGCTTCTCGACCAGGGCGTCCTGGTCCTGGCCGAGGATCGGCGCGAGGAGCGCGGCGGCCTGCTCGGGCCCGTCACCGATCTTCAGGTGGTCCGGGGCGAACATCGTGGGGTCGGCCGTGATGTCGTAGGCGTCCTCGCTGGTCGCCAGTGCCACACCGGACCGGTCGGTGATCTCGCCCCGGTCGGCGGCCAGCACCTGCCCGACGTAGCGGTTCTGCTCGGCCTTGGCCGCGTACGTACTCGCGTCGACGGCCTGCACCTGGAACAGCCGTACGACGAAGGCGATCATCACCAGCGTCAGCGCGAGCCCGACCAGTCGCAGCCGGGGCCGGGGGCTGCCCAGCCGCAGCGGCCGGGGCGCCCCCGGCCGGGCCTGGCCAGGCCGCCGGGCCGGACGGGCACCGGGGCCGGGACGCCGCCGTGCATCGGGCCGAGCGGGCCTGGCGGGGCCGGGCACGCGGCGGCGCGGGGGTTCCCTGTCGGACACTTCCGTCACCTGCCGGGGGTCGGGGCGGGGCCGTTGGGCATGGCCTCGGGGGCGAGGACCAGAGGGGTGTACGCGGCGCTCTGCCAGGTGCCGGGGGCGGCGCTGGGGACGCCCTTGACGGTGCCGTCGCGCTCGAGGAAGGCGGGGTCGCCGCCGGGCACCATGCCGAGTTCGCGGGCGCGGCGCTGGAGGGCCTCGGGGGCGGAGTAGGCGTCGATGTCCCGCTGGAGGGCCTGTTCCTCGTCGGTGAGGCTCTTGGTCTCGCGCTGGAGGTCGTCGAGTTTGAACGCGCCTTCGCTGAGGGCCGAGTTCAGCACCAGGAGGCCGATGAGGCCGCCGCCGAGAAGGAGGACCACGAGGAGCACGAACGGCATGCGGGCCGCCTGTGCCCTACCGGTCGGGAAGAGCCGCGCGAGACGGGCCGCCCTCCCCTTCAGTTCGGGTTTGCCGCTCACGCACGCTCCCTCGGGTCCGGAACACACCGGCCGCCCTGCACGTGGCTCACTCGACGTCCTCTCTGATGCGCTGCGCCCCGCGCAACCGCGCCGGTGCCGCGCGCCGGTTCTCGGCGATCTCCTCTTCCGTGGGGAGTTCGGCACCGCGCGTGAGCAGCTTGAGCCGCGGCTGGTAACGCTCGGGCACGACGGGCAGTCCGGGCGGCGCGGTGGTGGCGGCGCCCGCCGCGAACACCTGCTTGACCAGCCGGTCCTCCAGCGAGTGGTACGACAGCACCGCGATCCGCCCGCCCACGTCGAGCGCCTTCACCGCGGCCGGGATCGCCCGCTCCAGCACGGACAGCTCGCCGTTGACCTCGATGCGCAGCGCCTGGAAGGTGCGCTTGGCCGGGTTGCCGCCGGTGCGCTTGGCGGCCTGCGGCAGGGCGTCCCGGATCAGCTCGACCAGCCGCGCGCTGTTGCTGAACGGCTCCTTCTCGCGCTCGCGCACGACCGCGGCCACGATCCGCTTGGCCTGCTTCTCCTCGCCGTACGCCCGCAGGATCCGGACGAGTTCGCCCGGCGGGTACGTGTTGAGGACCTCGGCGGCACTGGCGCCGGTCGTCTGGTCCATCCGCATGTCGAGCGGGGCGTCCTGGGCGTAGGCGAAGCCGCGGTCGGCCTCGTCGAGCTGCATGGAGGAGACGCCGAGGTCGAAGAGAACGCCCTGCACGCGCGCGATGCCGAGCTTGTCCAGCACCTCGGGCAGTTCGTCGTACACCGCGTGGACGAGGGTGGCGCGCTCCCCGTAGGGCGCGAGGCGCTCGCCGGACAGGCGCAGGGCCTCCTTGTCGCGGTCGAGGGCGACGAGCCGCGCCCCGGGGAACCGCTCGAGGAGTGCCTCGCTGTGGCCGCCGAGGCCGAGGGTGCAGTCGACGACCACCGGGTCCGGGCCCTCCAGGGCGGGTGCCAGCAGGTCCAGGCACCGCTGGAGCATCACCGGGACGTGTCGACTCTGGCTCAAAGGGGCCTCTCAGATCCGGCACGGGCCCACGCACCGCCGGGTCCCCGCCCGCCGCTGAAGGGGAGGCCTGCCGGCGCCGGAAGCGTCAACCGACCGGGAGCGGGAGGAGGCCGAGCCGTACGTACGCGCCGCGCACGTGGGGAGATCGCCGGGCGTCGCCGGGTCTCCGGGGAAATCAGTCCAGCGGGGAGAGTCTCGCCTCCCGCTTCGCGTCACTTTAGTCCACCGTGTCGCCCGGTCAATCAACCGGCCTGCGCGTCGCGACCAGCAGGCATACCACCCTTGTGGGTTACCTCACTCCAAGGCCCGATGGCGTTCTTTGTCCTCTCTCACAGCGGGCCCGAAACAGTCGTGACCAGTACCGTCATGGATATGACGACTTCTGCATCAGTTCCCACGGGTTCGGAGAGCGCCATAGCCGGAAACGGCACGGTCACCGACCGCATCGTCGACGCCAACACCCGGTACGCCGCCGACTTCGGCCACGCCGGGATGGACGCCAAGCCCGCCCTGCACGTGGCCGTCGTGGCCTGCATGGACGCCCGTCTCGACCCGCTCGCCACGCTCGGCCTCGAGCTCGGCGACTGCCACACGATCCGCAACGCCGGCGGCGTGGTCACCGACGACGTGATCCGCTCCCTCGCCATCAGCCAGCGCAAGCTGGGGACGCGCAGCGTCGTCCTCGTCCACCACACCGGCTGCGGCATGGAGACCCTCACCGAGGACTTCCGGGGCGAGCTGGAGGCCGAGGTCGGCCAGCGCCCGGCCTGGGCGGTGGAGTCCTTCCAGGACGTCGACCAGGACGTACGGCAGTCGATGCGGCGCGTGCGCACCTCGCCGTTCCTGCCGCACACCGACGACGTCCGCGGATTCGTCTACGACGTCGGGACCGGCCTGCTGCGGGAGGTCGACCCCGCCTCCTGACCTGGTCACCCGCCCCGTCACCACCCCGGAGCCGGCCTGCCGCAGCTGTCGAAATCCTGTCAGTCACGCGTTCGAAAGGGTCGCAAGGCCGACATATCGCGGCCAGTTATCCACAGTCGAGTGACACGAATCGGTAACGGCAGCAAGAATGCGGGAGTGACGTCACGCTGAGCGTTTCACGCGTGGTGTCCGTGGTTCGGGGTGGGCCGGCGCGCGTCATGCGGCGTCGGCCCGGGAAAATGGGGTATCCCGTGCTCCCTGGGAGCACGGGAAAGGCCGAGGAGGGCCGGGTGACGACCTATGACGATCGAGCGAGCCTCACTGATCTGACCGCCGTGGTGGAGCGGGTGCGGGAGTCGGTGGAAGGCGTGATCGAGGGCAAGCCCGAGGTCGTACGGCTCTCGCTGACCGTACTGCTGGCCGAGGGACATCTGCTGATCGAGGACGTCCCGGGGGTCGGCAAGACGATGCTCGCCAAGGCACTGGCGCGGTCCATCGACTGCTCGGTGCGGCGCATCCAGTTCACGCCCGACCTGCTGCCGTCGGACATCACCGGTGTGTCCATCTGGGACCAGCAGCGCCGTGACTTCGAGTTCAAGCCGGGCGCGATCTTCGCGCAGGTCGTGATCGGCGACGAGATCAACCGCGCCTCGCCCAAGACCCAGTCCGCGCTCCTGGAGTCGATGGAGGAGCGCCAGGTCACCATCGACGGCAGCAGCTACGAGCTGCCCAGCCCCTTCATGGTGGTGGCGACGCAGAACCCGGTCGAGATGGAGGGCACCTACCCGCTGCCGGAGGCCCAGCGCGACCGTTTCATGGCCCGGGTCTCGGTCGGCTATCCCAGCGCCGAGGCCGAGTTGCAGATGCTGGACGTGCACGGCGGCGTCTCGCCGCTGGAGGACCTCCAGCCCGTGGCCCACGCGCACGAGATCCTCAAGCTGATCGAGGCGGTGCGCGGCGTGCACGTCGCCGACCCGGTCCGGCGCTACGTGGTGGACCTGGTCGGCGCCACGCGCACGCACCCCGACCTCAGACTGGGCGCCTCCCCGCGCGCGACGCTGCACCTGCTGCGCGCGGCGAAGGCGTCCGCGGCCCTCAGCGGCCGGGAGTACGCGCTGCCGGACGACGTGCAGGCGCTGGCCGTCGCCGTCCTGGCCCACCGCCTGCTGCCGACCGCCCAGGCCCAGCTCAACCGTCGCACCTCCGAGCAGGTCGTCGAGGAGATCCTGCAGCGCACCCCGGTGCCGGCGGCGCCGCAGCAGAGCGGCCTCGGCGGCCTGGGCCGCGGTGTGCCGGCGTATCCCCAGCAGCCGCCGCGGAGGCTGTGATGACCACCGCGGGGACGGGGCACGCGGAGGCCGACCGGGACGAGAAAGGCGGCATCCGCACCGCCCTGGCCGGTCTGACCACCCGCGGACGCTCCTTCCTGGCCGCCGGCGTCGCGGCCGCCGTCTGCAGCTATGTGCTCGGGCAGAGCGACCTGCTGCGCGTGGGTCTGCTGCTGGCGGTGCTGCCGCTGGTGTGCGCGACGGTCCTGTACCGCACGCGCTACCGGGTCGCGGGCAGCCGCAGGCTCTCCCCCGCGCGCGTGCCCGCCGGCAGCGAGGCCCGGGTCCATCTGCGGATGGACAACGTCTCGCGGCTGCCCACGGGCCTGCTGATGCTCCAGGACCGGGTGCCGTACGTGCTCGGCCCCCGGCCGCGCTTCGTGCTGGACCGGGTGGAGGCGGGCGGCCGGCGCGAGGTGTCCTACCGGGTGCGCTCCGACCTGCGCGGCCGCTACCCGCTGGGCCCGCTCCAGCTGCGCCTGACCGACCCGTTCGGCATGTGCGAGCTGACCCGGTCCTTCTCGACGTACGACAACCTGACGGTGATCCCGCGCGTGGAGCCGCTGGCGCCGGTGCGCTTCAGCGGTGAGGCGAAGGGGTACGGCGACGGGCGGCAGCGTTCGCTCGCGCTGGCCGGCGAGGACGACGTGATCCCGCGCGGGTACCGCTACGGCGACGATCTGCGCCGTGTGCACTGGCGCTCCACGGCCCGCTACGGCGAGTTGATGGTGCGCCGCGAGGAGCAGCCGCAGCGCGCCCGCTGCACGGTGCTGCTCGACACCCGGGGCATCGCCTTCCAGGGCGCGGGCCCGGACGCGGCCTTCGAGTGGGCCGTGGCGGGCGCCGCGTCCGTCCTGGTGCACATGCTGGAACGCGGCTTCTCGGTACGGCTGTTGACCGACACCGGCAGCGCCGTGCCCGGCGAGGGCGGCGACGGCTTCGCGGGCGCGAGCCAGGGGTCGGCGGACGCGGCCGGGCTGATGATGGACACCCTCGCGGTGATCGACCACTCCGACGGCGCGGGCCTGTCCCGGGCCTACGACGTGCTGCGCGGCGGGAACGAGGGGCTGCTGGTGGCCTTCCTCGGCGACCTGGACGAGGAACAGGCGGCCGTGGTGGCCAGGATGCGGCAACGCGGCGGAGGCGCGGTCGCCTTCGTGCTGGACAGCGAGACCTGGGTGCGGGAACCGAGTGATGTGCCCGGTCCGTCGGACGGGAGCGAGGAGCGGCTGCGCATGCTGCGCGAGGCGGGCTGGACGACTGTGGGCGTGCCGCGGGGGGCCTCCCTGGACGACCTGTGGCGACAGGCGGACCGGGAGCGCAGGGGCGTGGCCGCGGCCGGCGGCGGGGAGGGACCGTGATGAGCGGGCGGATACGACTGACGGTGGGCGCGTGGGCGGCCACGCTGATGGCCGCCTGCGCCCTGCTGCCCCTCGTCAGACCGGCCACATGGATCGTGCAGGCGGCCTTCCTGCTGGGCGTGCAGGCGGGCGTGGGTGCCGCGACCCGCAGGGTGCCGCTGGCCCGGCCGCTGACGGTCGCGGCGCAGGCCGTGGTCACGGTGTTCCTGCTGACGTTCGTGTTCGCCCGTGAACAGGCCCTCGCGGGTCTGGTCCCGGGGCCGGACGCCCTCGACCGCTTCGCGATCCTGCTCCGGCAGGGCGGGGACGACATCGCGCGGTACGCGATCCCGGCCCCGCTGGAGTCCGACGGCATACGGCTGATGCTCATCGGCGGGGTCCTGATCATCGGGCTGCTGGTGGACACCCTCGCGGTGACCTTCCGCAGCGCCGCCCCGGCCGGGCTGCCCCTGCTCGCCCTGTACTCGGTGGCCGCTGGGCTGTCCGACGGGGGCACGGACTGGCTGTGGTTCCTGGTCGCGGCGGCCGGCTATCTGATGCTGCTCCTGGCCGAGGGGCGGGACCGCCTCTCCCAGTGGGGCCGGGTCTTCGGCGGGGCCTCGCGTACCGCCGGAGGGGAGCAGAGCGGCCCGGTCGCCCCGGTCCGCACCGGCCGGCGCATCGGCGTGGTCGCGCTGGGCATCGCCCTGGTGGTTCCGCTCGGCCTGCCCGCGATGAACGGCGGCCTGCTGGACTCGGTGGGGGCCGGCGCCGGCTCCGGCGCGGGCGGCGGGGGCACGATCTCCGCCGTGAACCCGCTGGTGTCGCTGCGCGACAGCCTGAACGCGGACGAGGACCAGCAGGTCCTGTCCGTGAAGACCAAGATGCCGGACGTCTCGGACCTGTATCTGCGGATCGTGTCCCTGGACGACTTCGACGGCACCACCTGGAAGCCGTCCCGGCGGTCCATCACCGCCCTCCCCGACGGCACGTTCCCGACCCCGGTCGGCCTCGGCCCGGATGTGAAGCGCACGGAGGTCGACACCACGATCACCGCGGCCGACTGGTACGCCCAGGACTGGCTGCCCATGCCGTACCCGCCGAGCGGGGTGAACATCCGGGGCAACTGGCGCTACGAGCCCCTGGGCATGACGCTGGTCGGCGACCACGGCCAGAACACCCGAGGCCTGACCTACCAGGTCAAGAGCCTGGACGTGGAGCCGACGGCGGAGCAGCTGGCCTCGGCGCCGAAGCCGCCGGCGTCCATCGAGCGCGATTTCACCAAGCTGCCCGACTCGCTGCCGTCGGTGGTGGCGAGCACGGCCCGCAAGGTCACCGAGGGCGCGGGCGACCCGTACGACCGGGCGGTCAAGCTCCAGGACTGGTTCGCCGTGACGGGCGGCTTCGAGTACGACACCCAGGTGCAGGTCGGCAGCGGCTCGCAGGCGATCGCCCGCTTCCTGAAGGACAAGCAGGGCTTCTGCGTGCACTTCTCCTTCGCGATGGCGGCGATGGCCCGCTCCCTGGGCATACCGGCCCGGGTCGCGGTGGGCTTCGCACCCGGTTCCCCGCAGGCGGACGGCTCGGTGTCGGTGGGGCTTCGGGACGCGCACGCCTGGCCCGAGCTGTACTTCGAGGGCGTGGGCTGGACCCGCTTCGAGCCGACTCCGAACCGCGGCTCGATGCCGTCGTACACCCTGCCGGACGACACGGGCAGCTCGGTTCCGGACGCGGCGCGCCCGTCCGAGACGTCGTCCGCCGCGCCTTCGGCTAGGCCCTCGGCGAGCGAGAGCTGCACGCCGGAGCAGAAGAAGCTGGACGGCGGGTGCGCGAGCGAGTCCCCGCAGGCGGCCCTGCCCACGGACGACGACGGCCCGAAGTGGTACGCGCTCCTGGGCTGGGCCCTGGCAGGCCTCGCCGCCCTGGTACTCCCCCTGGCCCCGATGCTGTGGCGCCTGCGGACACGCACGGTCCGGCTGGGGGCACACGGCCGGGGCGAGGCGGACGCGGCGCCGTACACGCTGGCCGTCTGGCAGGAGCTGACCGACACCGCGTGGGACTTCGGCATCACGCCGGACGAGTCACAGACCCCGCGCAAGGCGGCCGCCCGCATCGTCGGACTGGGCGGGCTCGACGCGACGGCCGCGGCGTCGGTGCACCGGGTGGCGAACGCGGTGGAGCAGGTCCTGTACGCGCCCCTGCCCCGCCCGACGGCGGGCATCGCGGACGACGTCCGCCGTGCGTCGGCGGGTCTGAGCGCCGCGGTCGGCAGGGGCGCCAGGCTCCGTGCGGTTCTGGCGCCACGCTCCACCGTGCGCGTGGTGTGGACGGCGTCGGCCTGGTGGTCGGGGGTGCGGGAACGCGTCCTGGCCATGCGGCCGACGTGGCGGAAGGCGTCGGGGCAGCAGGGCTGAGCCCGCAGAACCCACGGCAGGCGTCAACGGCACGCGTCAGGGGGTGACCACCCGGTCGGTGGTCACCCCCTGACTCACGTCTTCGCGAGGTCCCGGAGAGCTGTGCTCCGGGACCGGTGGGGACTAGTGGCCGCCCTGTTCGTCGCGGCGCTTCTGCCAGCGCTGCTCGATGCGGTCCATCATGGAGCGGCGTTGCCGGCCGCCCTGGCGGCGGGCTTGCGGTCCGGCGGCGCCTGCCGCCTGTTCGCCCGGCTTGGGGGCCTTGCGCCAGCCGGTCACGGCGAGCACCGCACAGCCCAGCATGACGAGGAAGCCCACGACGCTGAGCCAGACCTGCTTGGCGACCATACCGGCCATGAGGAGCGCAATACCTACGAGGAAGCCCGCGACCGCCTGGTAGACCCGTCGCCGGGTGTACGTACGCAGCCCGCTTCCCTCGAGCGCCGTCGCGAACTTGGGATCTTCGGCGTACAGCGCTCGCTCCATCTGCTCGAGCATGCGCTGCTCGTGCTCCGAGAGCGGCACGGAGTCCTCCTCATCGTGCAGTCGCCGGGGCGACCCGGGGGGTCTCTTCAGGATAGGCAGGGAATCGCCCCCGTGAAACCCGCCCCTCTGCGCCAACTGACCAACCGGAACCCGCCATGGACGTCCCGGCTCGCTGAGGCTTCCATTCCCCGGCGGCCGACCCGTCATGCCGGAACGGTCTCCCTCGATCATACGGCGCCTAGCCCCCATTCGGGGGGCCTGTGGCGTACTCCATGCACAGTCAAGGTGCTGATCAGGGGTGGTACCTCACGAAGCGGCTCAGTCCTCGGCTGCCCCACCGGTCTCGCCGGTCCCACTGGCACCAGCGGCCCCGCCGGTCTCACCCAGCACATGCAGCTGCGTGGCCACCGAGTGGAAGGCCGACAGTTCGGCCGCGGCCTCCTCCAGCTTCAGCAGCGCTTCCAGGGCTCCGGGCTCGGTGTCCACGAGGACGCCGGGCACGAGGTCGGCGAAGACCCGCACGCCGTGCACGGCGCCGACCCGCAGGCCCGCGCCCTCGACGAGTCCCGTGAGCTGCTCGGCGGTGAAGCGGCGCGGGACGGGGTCACCCGTGCCCCATCGGCCGTTCGGGTCGTCGAGCGCCTGCTTGGCCTCCTTGAAGTGACCGGCGAGGGCGCGCGCGAGCACGGCACCCCCGAGACCGGCGGCAAGCAGGCTCAGGACGCCCTCCGGGCGCAGGGCGGCCACCGCGTTGCGGACGCCCTCGGCGGGGTCGTCCACGTACTCCAGGACGCCGTGGCACAGCACCACGTCGTAGCCGCCGCGCTCGGCCACGTCGAAGAGGCCGTGGGCGTCGCCCTGCACGCCCTTCACCCGGTCGGCGACGTCGGCCTCGGCGGCACGGCGCTCCAGGGCGAACAGCGCGTTGGGGCTGGGGTCGACGACGGTGACCCGGTGCCCGAGCCGGGCGGCGGGCACCGCGAAGTTGCCGCTGCCGCCTCCGGTGTCGAGGACGTCCAGCGACTCCCGGCCCGTGGCCTTGACCCGGCGTTCCAGGGCGTCCTGGACGACCTCCCAGACCACGGCCGTACGCAGTGAGGCACGCGACCGGGAAGGGCCGGAGCGCGACGACGCCGGTTCAGCGTGGTGAGGGGAGACGGGTGGGCGCATCGGGTCCGACACGGCAGTTGACTCCTCGGCGCGGCACCGCCTCTTGCGCGGCGGAGCGAACGGGGTGCCTCCCCCGGCCCCGGCTGCGGGGAGGGAAGACTTCAGGCGTCTCCCACCCTATTGCCTCGGACACGGCGGCCCGCATGAGCGGTCCCGCCCTGGACCGGAGGCGGTGCCGGCCGGGCGGATCCGGGGCGCCGCCGGCCGGTCAGCCGACGTCCGGCATGCCCCTCTCCGCGCCGGGATCCTCCGGCCGGCCCCGGTCCCGGTCCCGATCCTGGTCCGGGCGCGGCTGCGGGAGGACCGGCTGGAGGACCAGCATGCGCTCGACGAGGCGAAGGAACATCGACACGTCCCGTATCAGGTCGTCGGCGTCACGGACGCTCGCCGCGCCCTGGATGCCCGCCTCGGCGCGGGCCCGGCGCCGGGCGCCCGCGGCGAACAGCGCGCTCCACTCGGTCAGTTCGGGTGCTATCTCGGGGAGCACTTCCCAGGCGCTCCGGATCTTGGTCCGGGCCCGGGTCGAGGTCTCGGGCCTCCCCCGGGCGGCGAGGACGGCGGCGGCGGTGCGGAGGGCGGCGAGATGGGCCGTCGCGTAGCGCTCGTTCGGGGTGTCCAGGGCGGTGGCCTCCTCGAGGCCGGAGCGGGCCTGGGCGAGCAGGTCGAGGGCGGCGGGCGGGGCCGTGGCCCGGCGGAGCACGGGGTGTACGTCGCTCGCGGGGCCGGTCAGTGAGGGGGCAGGGCCGGTGGCGCGGCGCCGGCGGGCGGCTGCTGCGTGATAGCTGGCCATGACGAACCTCCTGTCGTCGTGTGACGGCGGCTCCTCCCACGGAGTGCCGTATGTGACCCATCGTGAGGTATGGCACTGACAATCCGTTCTGACCTGCGGTTTTGCTTCGATCGTGGGTTCGGAGTAGTTTTTGCACTGACCAGTCAGTTCAAATTCATGCTCACATTCAGGGGAGCCCCGTGGGGGAACAAACGGGAGGGGTGCGGGTCGCCGCCGAGGGCCTTGGGATCAAGGGGCCGCGCGGGTGGGCGTTCCGCGGGATGTCCTTCGACGCCGAGCCGGGATCACTCATCGCGGTCGAGGGCCCGTCCGGGTCCGGCCGTACGTGTCTGCTGCTCGGGCTGACGGGACGGATGAAGATCACGGAGGGCACCGCGGCCGTCGGCGACGCCGGACTTCCGAAGCAGCTGTCGGCGGTGCGCCGTGTCAGCGCCCTG
The DNA here is from genome assembly GCF_042671245.1 of Streptomyces sp. NPDC057099. NCBI lineage: Bacteria > Bacillati > Actinomycetota > Actinomycetes > Kitasatosporales > Streptomycetaceae > Streptomyces > Streptomyces sp. NPDC057099. Next base: position 62,303 of record NZ_JBHUTX010000024.1, on the reverse strand, counting down.
GCCCACGTGCCCGGGGTCACCGACCTCGAACCGGCGCTCACCGTCGGCGAGCACCTGCGCGAACGGGCCCTGCTCCACCGGCGGTTCGGCGACTCCCTGCGCGGGCTGCTGCGGCCCCGCGGCGAGCGGGCGGCCGAGGCGAGGCTGCGTGTCGACGCCGCGCTGACCGCGGCCGGACTGGACCTGGAGGCGCTGCCCAAGGGTCCCCGGACCGCCGTACGCGATCTGGAGCGGCTTGAGGCGCTGCGGCTGTCGGTCGCCCTGGCCCTCGTGGCCCGGCCGCGGCTGCTCGGGGTCGACGACACCGACCTCAAGCTCTCTGACGGCGAGCGGGACGAGGTCTGGGCCCTGCTCAGGTCCCTTGCCGAGGCCGGGACGACGGTCGTCGCGGTGTGCAGCGAGGCCCCCGAGGGCGCCGTCAAGGTGTCCACCCGGCAGAGCACCCCTGAGGAAACCTCGCAGGACACCCCGCAGGACACCTCTCAGGACACCCCGCAGGACATCCATCAGAGCGAGGACAAGGAGAAGGCCGATGCGCTCGCCGAGACTGGCCGCGCTTGAGCTCCGCCGCTTCGGCCGGGGGAAGCTGCCGCGCGCGGCGCTGGTCGCGCTGCTCGTGCTGCCGTTGCTGTACGGCGCGCTGTACCTGTGGTCGTTCTGGGACCCGTACGGCCGGCTGGACCGTATCCCCGTGGCGCTCGTGAACGACGACAAGGGGGCGACCGCCGACGGGAAGAAGGTCACGGCGGGCGACGACATCACGGAGAAGCTGCGCGACAGCAAGACCTTCGACTGGCGCGAGGTGAGCGCCGCCGAGGCCCGCGAGGGCGTCGAGGACGGCACCTACTACCTGTCGCTCACCATGCCCGGCGACTTCAGCGAGCGGATCGCCTCCAGCTCAGGGAAGTCCCCGGAGACCGGTGCCCTCCAGGTGCGCACCAACGACGCGAACAACTACATCGTCGGGCAGATCTCCCGGTCGGTGTTCAGCGAGGTGCGCCAGGCCGCGTCCACCAAGACGTCGCGGTCCTTCCTGGACAAGATCTTCGTGTCGTTCTCCGACATCCACGGCGAGACCGTGAAGGCCGCGAAGGGCGCCGACAAGCTCAAGGGCGGCATCGGGAGGGCCGAGAAGGGCTCCAAGGATCTCGCCGACGGCCTGAAGGACGCCAAGGACGGCAGCGGGAAGCTGTCCGCGGGCCTGAAGAAGCTCGACAAGGGCGGGGGCGACGTGGCGTACGGCACGAAGCAGGTCGCGGAAGGCACCCAGCGCCTCGCCGACAAGGTCAACACGAACGCCGGCAAGGTGGGCCCCTTCCTCAAGGGCAACGAGAAGACCATCGGCGACACGGCCCAGTTCGTGGCCGACACCTCCGGCGCGGTCCGCAAGCACCTGGACACCCTGGCGGAGCGGGCCCCTGCCGCCGCCAAGGAGGCCCGTTCGGCGTCGGACACGCTGAACGGCACCTACGCCAGGCGCTGCGACGACCCCGTGCTGCCCGACGCCGCCTGCGCCGACCTGAAGAAGGCCAAGGACGCGGCCGCCGACGTGGCCGGCATCGCCGGTGACCTCGACACGCTGATCGCGGACCAGAAGGGCGATCTGACCAAGCTCGACAAGCACCTCGCCACCCTGCAGAAGCAGTCCCAGGCCCTCGCCGACCGCGCGCCGCATCTCTCGGAGGACCTCGCCGACGCCGTCAAGAAGATCAACAAGCTGAACGACGGGGCGGGCGAGGTCGCCAAGGGCGCGAAGAAGCTGCACCAGGGGATCCGCTCGGCCAAGACCGGCGCGACCGACCTGGACAAGGGCGTCGGCGATCTGAAGACCGGCGCGGTCGACCTCAACGGCGGCATCTACAAGCTCGTCGGCGGCTCCGGGAAGCTCGCCGGCGGACTGCACGACGGGGCCGAGCAGATCCCCGACTACGACAAGCAGGACCGCGAACAGCGCACCGAGGTCATGGCCGACCCCGTGCGGCTCGCCTCCCAGGACCTGCACAAGGCGCCCAACTACGGCACCGGCTTCGCCCCGTACTTCATCCCGCTGTCGCTGTGGGTGGGCGCGATGGTGGCGTACATGCTGATCGCGCCGATGAACCGGCGCGCGCTCGCCGCGGGCGCCTCGGCGTGGCGGATCGCGCTGTCCGGCTGGCTGCCGGTGGTGGCGATCGGGGTGCTCCAGACGGTCGCCCTGATGTCGGTGCTGCACTGGGCGGTCGGGCTGGAGATGGCGCGGGCGGCCGGGACGGTGGGCTTCCTGTTCCTGGTGACGGCGTGCTTCGCGTCGATCGTGCAGTGGCTGAACGCGCGCTTCGGGGCGGCGGGCCGGATCCTCGTCCTCGCCGTGCTGATGCTCCAGCTGACCTCGGCGGGGGGCACGTACCCCGTGCAGACCAGCCCCGGCTTCTTCAACGCGCTCCACCCCTTCCTGCCGATGAGCTACGTCGTGGAGGCCCTCAGGAGGCTCATCACGGGCGGCGGTATGGAACCGGTGTGGCACGCGTGCGTGGTGCTGACGGCGTTCACCGCCGGCGCCCTCGCGCTGACCGCCGTGGCGGCCCGGCGCCGCCAGGTGTGGACGCTGGACCGGCTGCACCCGGAGCTGAGCCTGTGAGCCCTACCGGCACCTCTCACTCAAAGGTTCCTGTGACAATCAGGGCCATGGAAAGCAGCAGTGCAACGTCGGGCGGCAGCACACGCCGCGAGGCCACCCGGCAGAAGCTCTACGAGGCGGCCGTCACGCTCATCGCCGAGCAGGGCTTCTCCGCCACGACCGTGGACGAGATCGCCGAGCGTGCCGGTGTCGCGAAGGGCACGGTCTACTACAACTTCGCGAGCAAGTCCGTCCTCTTCGAGGAACTGCTGCGGCACGGAGTGGGCCTCCTCACCGCCTCGCTCAAGGAGGCGGCCGAGCGCACCGCCCGGGAGGGCGGCAGCAAGGTCGACGCGCTGGACGCGATGATCCGCGCGGGCCTGGTCTTCATCGACCGCTACCCGGCCTTCACCCAGCTCTACGTGGCCGAGCTGTGGCGCACCAACCGGACCTGGCAGTCCACGCTGATGGTGGTCAGGCAGCAGGCCGTCGCGGTCGTGGAGGACGTCCTGCGCGAGGGCGTGGCGGGCGGCGAGTTCAGCGAGGAGATCGACGTCCCGCTGACGGCGTCCGCGCTGGTCGGAATGGTCCTGGTGGCCGCGCTCGACTGGAAGTCCTTCCAGGCGGAGCGCTCCCTGGACGATGTGCACGCGGCCCTGTCCCGGCTGCTCCAGGGGAGGGTGAGCGGCTGCCGCTGAGGAGACGGCCGGCGCACACGTGAAAGCGCCGGTCCGCTGTGGCCGCGTCCCCCGCGGGCCACCTCGAACCGGCGCCTTCCCTGCTCCCCCGTTTTCCTGCTCCCCCGTGCGTCCCCCGCAGGACCCCCGTTCGGTCGTCCCCCGGTTCTCCCCCGTGCCTCGCTCCCGCCGACTCGGTCGGCGGAAGGAGCGGATCGCGGGCCGGCCCCGTTCCGGCGCCCCGTGTCGCCGGTGCCGGAGCCGTGCCCCTTTCCGTGCCTCCACTCTCTCGTCCCCGCCGGCCCTCCCCCATCCGCGCGCGTACTCAACTCCCCCACTAGGTACGGGTACTCAGCCCTGCGCACGCGGCACCAGAAGGCGCTGTCAGTGGGGGCGGATAGAGTCCTCGGCATGGCACGGATTGCGGTGATCGGCGCCGGGACGGGCGCGCTGGCGGCTGCCGCCCGGCTGGCCGTCGCGGGCCACCGGGTGGTGGTGTACGAGCGGACGGACACGTACGGCGGAGCGCTGCGCCGCTTCGAGCGCGACGGGTTCTCCTTCGACACGGGCCCCGGCCTGCTCCCGCTGCCGGCCGTCTATCGCGATCTGTTCGTCAAGACCGGCAAGGAGCCGCTGGAGGCGTGCGTCGACCTGGTCCAGGTCGACCCCTCGTCCCGGCACGTGTTCGCGGACGGCACCCGGGTGTCGCTGCCGAACGCCTCGCGCGCGGGTGTCGTCACCGCCCTGGACGAGGGCCTCGGCCCGGGCACCGGGAACCGGTGGGGCGACTTCCTGGTCCGGGCCCGCGAGGCCTGGGACCGGACCCGCCGCCCGCTCCTGGAGGAGCCGCTGTGGCCGAACTGGCAGGTGCTGGCCGAGCGCGAGCCCTACCCGGCGGTGCCCCACAAGCGGCTGCTGCGCACCCGCCGGGCCGGCACCCTCGCCGAGATCGGCGCCTGGGAGCTGCGCGACCCCCGGCTCGCCGCCCTCCTGGAGGGCCACGCCCTCACCCAGGGCCTGGACCCCCGGACCACCCCGGCGAGCGCGGCCGTACTGCCGTACATGGAGCACGCCTTCGGCGTCTGGTACGTGCGCGGAGGCCTGCGCGAGCTGGCGCGGGCGGTGTACGAGCGATGCGTGGCCAGAAAGGTCGAGTTCCGCTTCGGCGCCGACGTGACCGGCGTGCTGGAGAAGGACGGGCGGGCGTCGGGGGTGGAACTCGCCGACGGGACGGTCGCGGAGGCGGACTTCGTGGTCGCCGGGGTCACGCCCGGCACCCTGGACCGGCTGACGGCCGGGACCGCGCCGCGGGGCGACGGCGAGGTGCCGCCGCAGCCCGCGTCGGCCAGTCGGCTCACGGTGCTGCTGGGCCTGCGCGGCGCCCGCCCCGAGGGCACGGCGCACCGCACGGTGGTGCACGCGGCGGACCGGGAGGCCGAGTTGGACGCCCTGTTCGGCACGGCTGCGGCGAACACGCAGCCCACGGTCACGGTCCTGCGGCCCGACGACCCCGCGCTGGTTCCGGACCGGGATCACGAGGCGGTCACCCTCACGACGGTGGTGCCCGCCCGGCCCGACGAACCCCACAAGCCCCACGAGGTCTACGACGACCTCGCCGACACCATGATCAGTGTCGCCGAACGTGCCATACCGGACCTGCGCGACCGGCTCCTCTGGCACGAGGTGCGTACCCCGGCCGACATCGCCGAGGAGACCGGCGCGGAGGGCGGGGCGGTGCCGGTGCAGGCACTGGCGGCGGCCGACGGGCGACTGCTGCACCCGTCCAACAGCACGCGCGTGCCCGGCCTGTTCACCGTCGGCGGCTGGGCGCACCCCGGCGGCGGACTGCCGCACGCGGGCATGTCGGGCGCGCTGGTCGCGGGACTGATCGTGGAGGGGCCGGGGTTCCGGGGCTCCCAGTGAGCCCGCCGCCCCCGGCGGGATTCAGGCTTCAGAAACGGTACTGCTCGTCGAAGCCGTTGCCCTGCGGCTGCTGCCCGTTGCCCTGGTAGGGGTACGGCTGCTCCGGCGGCAGTTCCTGCCCGTACTCGTCGGTGCGCTGCTGCGGGACCCACACACCGCCGGGCGGGGTCTCGCCGCCGTAGGTGCCGGCGTACTGGTCCTGGCCGTAGCCCTGCTGCTGGCCGTAGTACTGCTGGTCGCCGTAGCCGGTGTCGTACGAGGTCCCGCCGCCGTAGGTCCCGTTGCCGATGTACGGGTCGGAGTAGGCGGCGTACTGCTGCTGGCCGGTGGCGTCGTAGCCCTGCTGCTGGCCGTAGCCCGAGTAGTCGTAGGCGTAGGACTGGTCGGTGCCCTGGGCCGTGGCGGCGTACTGGTCGTGGGGTGAGCCCTGCTGGTAGCCGGTGTCGCCGTAGACGCCGTAGGAGCCGGTGTCGTCCGGGATGGGCTGCGGCTCGTAGACCGCGGTGGTCTCGGCGGCCGTCGGCTGGACCGGGCGCGCGGGGGTGAAGACGTCGTCGCGGTCGTAGTCGTCGCCCTGGCCGTAGGAGGCGGAGTCGCGGCGGTAGTCGCCGCCCTCGTCGCCGTAGCCGCTGCCCGCCGCCTCCATGCCGGAGACCTCGAGGGTCGGCTCCTGGCGGCCGCGCTCACCGCGGCGGCGCTTGCTGCCGCCCAGCATCGGGGCGTTCATCGCCCAGCCGGCCGCGAAGCCGCTGCGGAACGACAGGGTGACGTAGGTCTGCCCGACCGCGAAGGCCGCCGCGCCCAGTCCGATCACGACGACCGACGGGATCAGGACACCGACGACGACGCCGAGGAAGCCGCCGAAGGCGAGCAGCCGCCAGCGCAGCCGCGCCTTGTACTGCAGCAGCACCTCGCCCAGCAGCCACAGCGCGACGACGCCGAACGCGATGTAGAGGACCGCCCAGCCCATGTACGCCCCTCTCCCAGTGGCCGCTACGCAGTGTGTCGTATACCGGTGCGAACGGTCTAGGCCTGCGGTGAGTGGTGCAGGCCCAGGTTCTCGTAGATTTCCAGGGTCGCCGTGGAGTTGTTGAGCGTGATGAAGTGCAAGCCGGGCACGCCCTCGGCGAGCAGCCGCGCACAGAACTCCGTGGCGAATTCGATCCCAATGGAGCGTACAGCGGCCGGATCGTCTTTTGCTGTGAGGATCCGCTCTTTCAGGGCGTCCGGGAACGCGGCGTTGGTGAGGGACGGGATCCGCGCCAGCGACTTCACGCTGGTGATCGGCATGATCTCGGGGATGACCGGGGTGTCGCAGCCGGCGGCCGCGACCCGGTCACGCAGCTGCAGATAGTCCTCCGGCTGGAAGAACATCTGCGTGATCGCGTAGTCCGCGCCCGCGCGGCACTTGTCGACGAAGTGGCGGACGTCGGTGTCCCAGTCGCTGGAGCGCGGGTGCATCGCCGGGAAGGCGGCGACGCCCACGCAGAAGTCGCCGGACGCCTTGATCAGCTCGACGAGCTCGGCGGCGTAGGCCAGGCCGCGGGGGTGCGGCACCCAGTCGCCCATCGGGTCGCCGGGCGGGTCGCCGCGCAGGGCGAGCATGTTGCGGATCCCGGCGTCGGCGTACTGGCCGATGATGTTGCGCAGGTCGGCGACGGAGTGGTCGACGGCCGTGAGGTGCGCGATCGGGGTGAGGGTGGTGTCGGAGGCGATCGCCTCGGTCGCCTTGACCGTGCCCGCACGGGTGGAACCGCCCGCTCCGTAGGTCACGGACACGAAGTCGGGCGCCACCGCCTCGACCCGGCGCAGCGCGTTCCAGAGATTCCGCTCGCCCTTCGGGGTCTTGGGCGCGTAGAACTCGAACGAGTACGTCGTCTTGCCTGACGCGAGCATGTCGCGGACGGTGCGTGCGTGGTCCGACCTGATGGATGCGGTGCCGAGGGCCATACCGGCAGGTTAGCCAGGGGCGGTCGGTCCCCCAACCGGGCATCGATATTTGACCGATTTGTGTACTTGTTGTCCACGCCTTGGACATCCAGCCCAACCGGCGTACTACTTCTCCCGCAGCCTCTTCGCGAACTCGGCCGCCGCCTCGCCCGGGTCGTCGGCCTCGGTGATCGCCCGTACGACGACGACGCGCCGGGCGCCCGCTTCCAGGACCTGGTCGAGGTTGCCGAGGTCGATGCCGCCGATGGCGAACCAGGGGCGCTCGGTGCCCAGGGCGGCGGTGTACCGGACGAGGTCCAGGCCGGGGGCGTGGCGGCCGGGCTTGGTGGGGGTGGGCCAGCAGGGGCCGGTGCAGAAGTAGTCCACGCCGTCCTGTGCGGCGGCCGCGGCGGCCTCGGACTCGGCGTGCGTGGACCGGCCGATCAGGACGTCGTCGCCGAGGATCGCGCGGGCCGCCGGGACCGGGAGGTCGCCCTGGCCGAGGTGCAGGACGTCGGAGCCGGCGGCGTGGGCGACGTCCGCGCGGTCGTTGACCGCGAGCAGCTTCCCGTGCCGGGCGCAGGCGTCGGCGAAGACGGCCAGCTGCTCCAGCTCCTCGCCCGCCTCCATGCCCTTGTCCCGCAACTGCACGATGTCGACCCCGCCGGCCAGCACGGCGTCGAGGAACTCCACGAGGTCGCCCTGCCGCTTGCGGGCGTCGGTGCAGAGGTAGACCCGGGCGTCGGCGAGCTGAGCCCGTGCGGTGGTGGCGGCGGTGGCGGGCATGCGTGTCCCTCTGGGTGTCGGTGGCGTACGGGTGCGGGCACCCGCGCCGGTGGCGGTGGCAGTGGCAGTGGCAGTGGCGTACGGGTGCGAGACGCCTCCGAGCCGGTGGAATCCCGGGCCCAGGCGCCCGTGTCGGCGTCCGGGCCGGGCGGGCGGCCGAAGCGCCTTGGCGTACGGGGCGCGACCAGGGCGCCGGAGCGCCCCGTGCCGGTGCCGGCAGGGCGGCTGCCAGGCCACTCTGCCGACGAGGTGCGGGCGGCGGCCCGCTGTCGGTCGCTGCCCTCGGGGACCGCGGCGAGCCCCGGGCGGGTCCCGGGTCCGTCACCCGGACCGGGCCGCAGCCCAGCCCTGACGGTCCGCGGAGACCCGCCCCGGGCCGGGCAGCCCAAGGCCCCCGGCAGGGGTCCGGAACCGCCCGCCCCGGCGGCCCACGCCCGAACCGGGCGCGAGCCACCCCGGGGCCGCGGCCCCGCGAGCCGCGGCCCGTACTCCGGGCAGGTGTTCAGGTCCGGCCCCGCTCGCACGGCACCGGACGGTTGTTCCGTCGAGGCCGGGTCAGACCGCGAGCGCCTGGGCGCGGCGCTTCACCTCCGTGCCGCGATTCTCACTCAGTGCCTGCGCGGGGGTGCCGGGCAGGCTCGGGTCGGGGGTGAAGAGCCACTCCAGCATCTCCTCGTCCGTGAAGCCGTCGTCCCGCAGGAGCGTCAAGGTCCCGGACAGGCCCTTGACGACCTTGTCCCCGTCGATGAAGGCGGCGGGGACGTGCAGCGCGCGGTTCTCACCTCGGCGTACGGCGATGAGCTGGCCGTCCTTGACCAGCTGCCGCACACGCGTCACCTCGACATCGAACTGTTCGGCGATGTCGGGGAGGGTGAGCCAGGCGGGGACGAGAGCATCGATCTTTGCGTCAATCTCGGTCACGGAACCAGCCTGCCATCCCCCACTGACAGTCGGAAGTCGGCCCGGCCCGCCCGGGCCGGCCACCCGCTCCCCGGCGGCTACGCCGTCGCCGCCTTCAGCGGCCTGGCCGGGTCCTCCAGCAGCACCGGATTCATGGCGGCGCCCGACTCGATCAGGCGACGCCCCTGCGCCAGGTCCCGGGGGCGGCCCACCGCCAGCAACGCGACCAGCCGGTCACCGCGAAGCCAGCACACCGTCCAGGCCGGCCCGGCCGGGTCGCCCCGCCACAGGGTCGTGTCGGCCCCCGCGTGGTGCCCGGCGTACTGCACGAACCGCCCGAACTGCTCGGACCAGAAGTACGGCACCGGGTCGTACACAGCCGGAGCCTCCCCCGAGGCGCGGCCGACGATGTTCAGGGCCACCGTGCGCGGCCCCTGGAGGGCGTTGTCCCAGTGGTGCACCAGCAGGCGCTCGCCGTACCTCCCCGAGGGGAAGGAGGCGCAGTCGCCGACCGCGTACACGTCCGGCACCGACGTGCGCAGGTGCTGGTCGGACACGATCTCGCCCTGGGCACCGAGTTCCACTCCGGAGCCGGCCAGCCACGCCGTCGCGGGGCGGGCGCCGATGCCGACCACGACCGCGCCCGCCGGCAGCCGCGTGCCGTCGTCGAGGAGCACCGCCCCGGGCTCGACGCGCTCCACGCGCGCGTGGGTGCGCAGCACCGCCCCCGCGTCGGCGTACCAGCCGGCCATCGGGGCCGCGACCTCGGCGGGCAGGGCCCCGGCGAGCGGCCGTTCGGCGGCCTCCACGACGGTCACCGCGCAGCCCGCCTCGCGCGCGGCCGTGGCGAACTCCGCGCCGATCCAGCCCGCGCCGACGACCACGATGTCGTGCTTGCGGGCCAGCACGGGCCGCAGCCGCTCGGCGTCGTCCAGGGTGCGCAGCAGATGCACGCCCGGCACGCCCTCCGCGCCGGGCAGCCGGATCGGTTCGGCGCCGGTCGCGACGACGAGGGCGTCGTACGGCACGGGCCCGTCCTCGGTGTCCAGCTCGTGATCGCCGGGGCGCAGGCCCAGCACCTCGCAGCCGAGTCGCAGTTCGATGCCGAGGGCCTCGAAGTCGAGGTCGAAGGCGGAGCCCTCGGCCTTGCCGAGCAGGACGGCCTTGGACAACGGGGGCCGGTCATACGGCTGGTGGGGTTCGGCGCCGATGAGGATCACGGTGCCGGTGAATCCCTGCTCCCGCAGGGCGACCGCGGTCTGCACACCGGCCATGCCCGCACCCGCCACGACCACGCGCCGGGGCGCCGACGGACCTGGTTCCTGTGTCTGCTCGCTCACCTGATCACCATAGACACCTGACGTTCTGTCAGTCAGTGCTCATGCGCAGTGACCTGCTCCACAACGCTCGTCCCGCTGCCCCGCTGGGACTCCCATTCCCACGTCTCGTCCAGCCGCACCCGCCCGTCGGGCAGCTCCACGACCGTCGACACACAGTGCCCCGAGGACGTGGTTCCGTCCTCCTTGAGCTGTACGTAGCGGAAGTCCAGCCGGTCACCTTCCCGGGTACCCACGAGATGCCCGCGTACGACGTCGCCGCCGGTGTACTCGGCCCAGATCTCGCCGTCCTTCTCGTGGTACGTGAACCGGGTGCGGGTCCCCACCTGGCCCGGCGCCTGGTCGGCGACCGGGGCGAGGAGAAGACCGTCGAGGGATCGGGCCATGGACGGAGGCTCCCTTACTGCGACATACGGCATCGGGCTAGGGTGGCCAACCTAGAGCACTCGCGGGAGCCCGGACGCACCGGGCTGAGAGGGAGGCTGGCGGCCTCCGACCGTACGAACCTGATCCGGGTCATGCCGGCGAAGGGAGGGGCTGGACGCCCATGTCGCGCACGCGAACGTCAGACGTCCTCGTCATCGGGGGCGGCATCATCGGCCTGGTCACCGCGTGGCGGGCCGCACAACGCGGGCTGGCCACGGCCGTGGTGGATCCCGAGCCGGGCGGCGGGGCCGCTCAGGTGGCGGCCGGCATGCTGGCCGCCGTCACGGAACTGCACTACGGAGAGCAGACCCTGCTCGGGCTGAACCTCGCCTCCGCCCGGCGCTATCCGGACTTCGCGGCCGAGCTCACCGACCTCACGGGCCATGACCTCGGCTACCGCCGCTGCGGCACGCTCGCCGTGGCCCTGGACGCCGACGACCGGGCCCATCTGCGTGAACTGCACGCCCTGCAGCAGCAGTCCGGTCTGGAGTCGCAGTGGCTGTCGGGGCGGGAGTGCCGTCGCCTGGAGCCGATGCTCGCGCCGGGCGTGCGCGGCGGGCTGCGGGTCGACGGCGACCACCAGATCGACCCGCGGCGGCTGTCCGGGGCGCTCGTGACGGCGTGCGAGCGGGCGGGCGTGGTCTTCCACCGGGCGTGGGCGGAGCGGCTCACCGTCGTACAGGACCGGGCCGCGGGTGTCGTCACGGCCGACGGGACCGCGCTGGACGCCGGGCAGGTGGTGCTGGCCGGGGGCAGCCTCAGCGGGCGGCTCGCGGGCGTCCCGGAGGACGTGCTGCCGCCCGTGCGGCCGGTGAAGGGGCAGGTCGTACGGCTGGCCATGCCGGAGCGGCACGGGCCCTTCCTGAGCCGGACCGTGCGCGCGGTCGTGCGCGGCAGCCATGTCTATCTGGTGCCGCGCGAGAGCGGCGAGCTGGTCATCGGGGCGACCAGCGAGGAACTGGGCTGGGACACCACCGTGACCGCGGGCGGCGTGTACGAGCTGCTGCGCGACGCGCACGAGCTGGTCCCGGGCGTCACCGAGCTGCCGTTCACCGAGACCCGGGCCGGGCTGCGGCCCGGGTCCCCCGACAACGCGCCGCTGCTCGGCCCGACCGGCCTCGAGGGACTGCTGCTGGCCACCGGGCACTACCGCAACGGTGTCCTGCTCACACCGGTGACCGGCGACGCCATGGCGCACGTCCTGGCGACGGGCGAACTCCCCGAGGAGGCCCGTCCCTTCACCCCGAAGCGCTTCAGTACCGCCACCGCACTCACGGAGCAGCCCGTATGAACATCTCCGTCAACGGGGAGCCCCGGGACGTCCGGCCCGGCACGGCTCTCGACACCGTCGTGAGGTCGCTCACCGCATCGCCCTCCGGAGTGGCCGCCGCCCTCAACGAAACCGTCGTCCCGCGCGCGCAGTGGCCGTCCACTCCCCTGGCAGAGGGAGACCGCGTGGAAGTCCTCACCGCCGTCCAAGGAGGCTGACCATGGCCGACGATCCGTTTGTCCTCGGTGGTACGTCCTTCACGTCCCGCCTGATCATGGGTACGGGCGGGGCACCCAGCCTCGACGTGCTGGAGCGTTCGCTCGTCGCGTCCGGGACGGAGCTGACGACGGTCGCGATGCGCCGGGTGAACCCCTCGGTGCACGGTTCCGTGCTGTCCGTCCTGGACCGGCTCGGCATCCGGGTGCTGCCCAACACGGCGGGCTGTTTCACCGCCGGAGAGGCCGTCCTCACGGCCCGTCTCGCGCGCGAGGCCCTCGGCACCGACCTGGTCAAGCTGGAGGTCATCGCCGACGAGCGCACGCTGCTGCCGGACCCGATCGAGACGCTGGAGGCGGCCGAGACGCTGGTCGACGACGGGTTCACGGTGCTGCCGTACACCAATGACGACCCCGTGCTGGCCCGCAGGCTGGAGGACGCCGGCTGCGCGGCGATCATGCCGCTCGGCTCGCCGATCGGCTCCGGGCTCGGCATCCGCAACCCGCACAACTTCCAGCTGATCACCGAGCACGCGCGCGTGCCGGTGATCCTGGACGCCGGGGCGGGTACGGCGTCGGACGCGGCGCTGGCGATGGAGCTGGGCTGCGCGGGTGTGATGCTCGCCTCGGCGGTGACACGGGCGCAGGAGCCGGTCCTGATGGCCGACGCGATGCGGCATGCCGTGGAGGCGGGGCGGCTGGCGTACCGGGCCGGGCGCATCCCGCGGCGGCATTTCGCGGAGGCGTCGTCCCCGACGGAGGGAAGGGCCGCGCTGGATCCGGAGCGCCCCGCTTTCCAGTAGGCGCCGGCTTACACGTCACAGGTCAGTCGCAGTACCGGGCCCGAGAGCGGACGGGGCGGCGGGCTGTCGGTCGTGGCTCGTACACTCGCCTGCGTGGACACGACCCTTCAGGACCCCTTGGTCGGGCAGGTGCTCGACGGCCGGTATCGCATCGACGCGCGCATCGCCGTCGGCGGGATGGCGACGGTCTACCGGGCTGTGGACACCCGGCTGGACCGCGTTCTCGCGCTCAAGGTGATGCACCCCTCGCTCGCCGTCGACGGCTCGTTCGTCGAGCGGTTCATCCGCGAGGCGAAGTCCGTCGCCCGGCTGGCCCATCCGAACGTGGTGCAGGTATTCGACCAGGGCACCGACGGCTCGTACGTCTATCTCGCCATGGAGTACGTCGCGGGCTGCACCCTGCGGGACGTGCTGCGCGAGCGCGGGGCCCTGCAGCCGCGCGCCGCCCTGGACATCCTGGAGCCGGTGCTGGCCGCGCTGGGCGCCGCCCACCGCGCCGGATTCGTGCACCGGGACATGAAGCCCGAGAACGTCCTCATAGGGGACGACGGCCGGGTGAAGGTCGCCGACTTCGGACTCGTCCGGGCCGTGGACACGGTGACGAACACCACAGGGACCGTGCTCGGAACTGTCGCGTACCTCGCGCCCGAGCAGATAGAGAACGGCACCGCGGACCCCCGCGTCGACGTGTACGCGTGCGGCGTGATGCTGTACGAGATGCTGACCGGCGACAAGCCGCACGACGGGGACTCCCCGGCCGTGATCCTGTACAAGCACCTGCACGAGGACGTCCCGCCGCCGTCGGCCGCCGTGCCCGGTCTGGCCTACGAGCTGGACGAGATGGTGGCCTCGGCGACCGCCCGCACCCCGGACGTCCGCCCGCACGACGCGGTGGCGCTGCTCGCCCACGTTCGCGACGGGCGCGCCGGGCTGAGCACGGAGCAGCTGGACCTGGTGCCGCCGCAGGCGCTCACCGCGGATCACGACGGCGCCGACGACCGTACGAGCGTGATCCCGCGCGCGCTGACCGTGGTGCGCCCGCTGCCGGTCAACGAGGACGACGAGACGTCCGAGGCGGCGCTCAACCGCACCAGCCGTTTCGAGTCCCCGCCACCCCCGCCGTCCCGGCGCCGCCCGGGGTCCCGGCGCGGCCCGCTGGCGATCGTCGTCGCCGTGCTGCTCGTACTGGGCCTCGGCGCCGGCATCTGGTACATCAACTCGGGCCAGTTCACCGAGGTCCCCCCGCTGCTGGCCAAGACCCAGTCCCAGGCCGAGAGCCGGCTGGAGGACGCCGGGCTCGATCTCGGCAAGGTCGAGCACGCCTACAGCGACACCGTGGAGCGGGGCCAGATCATCAGCTCCGACCCGAAGCCCGGGGCGCGCATCCGCGGCAGCGACTCGGTGAGCATCACCGTCTCCGACGGCCCCGAGACCGTGCGGGTGCCCGCCCTGGAGGGCCAGACGCTGGTCAAGGCGCGGGCCCAGCTGAAGGAGGACGGTCTTGAGCCGGGCATGGTCACCCGGGAGTTCAGCGAGGACGTGCCGAAGGGCTCGGTGATCTCCGCGCGGCCCGCCGACGGCACGAAGGTGCGCGCGGGCACGGCCGTCGCGCTCGTCGTCAGCAAGGGCAGCCCCATCGACATCCCCGACGTCAGCGGCGCGGACGAGGCCGACGCCCGGGCGCAGCTGCAGGACGCCGGGCTCAAGGTGAAGGTCGCCACCGAGCGGGTCAACTCCTCCGAGTTCGACAAGGGCCAGGTCGTCAAGCAGAGCCCGAATCCCGGCGGCCGTGCGGCGGAGGGCGACACGGTGACGCTGACGCTCTCCAAGGGCCCCGAGATGATCGAGGTGCCGGACGTGGTCGGCCAGAACGTCGACGACGCCACGCAAGCGCTGGAGAGCGCCGGGTTCCAGGTCGACGAGGACCGTGGTCTGCTCGGCCTGTTCGGCGACGAGGTCAAGGGACAGTCCGTCGAGGGCGGCGAGACGGCGCCCAAGGGTTCGACGATCACCATCAAGATCAGGTGACGAGCGCGGGCCGGGAGCCCGTGGACGGAGCGGGGCCGGCCGCATGACACCCTGAACGGGTGAACAATCAGCTGTCCGGCCCCTCCCGCAACCCGGTGGGCGGCCATGTCCCCGTGGCCGGTGGGCTGCACTCCGTCGGTCTGTCGTACGCCCGTGATCTGAGGGCGGAGACCGTCCAGGTCTTCGTCGCCAACCCGCGCGGCTGGGCCACACCGACCGGGAACCCACAGCAGGACGAGGCGTTCCGCGCGGCCTGCGAGGCCGAGTCGATCCCGGCGTACGTGCACGCCCCCTACCTGATCAACTTCGGCTCGCACACCGAGGCGACCGTGGAGAAGTCGGTGGAGTCGCTGCGGCACTCGCTGCGCCGCGGGCGGGAGATCGGGGCGCTGGGCGTGGTCGTGCACACCGGCAGCGCGACCGGCGGCCGGGAGCGGTCCGTGGCGCTGAAGCAGGTGCGGGAGCGGCTGCTGCCGCTGCTCGACGAGCTGACCCACGACGACGACCCGTATCTGCTGCTGGAGTCGACCGCCGGCCAGGGTGCCTCGCTGTGCTCGCGGACCTGGGACTTCGGCCCGTACTTCGAGGCGCTGGACGCCCACCCGATGCTCGGCGTGTGCCTGGACACCTGCCACATCTTCGCCGCGGGGCACGACCTGACCGGCCCGAGCGGCATGCACCAGACGCTGGACCTGCTGGTGGACACGGTCGGCGAGGGCCGGCTGAAGCTGATCCACGCCAACGACTCCAAGGACGTGGTGGGCGCGCACAAGGACCGGCACGAGAACATCGGCGTGGGCCACATCGGCGAGGACCCGTTCCGGGCCCTGATGACGCACCCCGCGACCGAGGGCGTGCCGCTGATCATCGAGACGCCGGGCGGCAAGGAAGGGCACGCGGCGGACGTGGAGCGGCTGAAGAAGCTGCGCGACTGCTGACGGCCTGGACGGCCTCGGGTCAGAGGTCGGGGCCGTCCCCGGGCTCCTCCTGGTACGAGTAGCGCTGCTCCTGCCACGGGTCGCCGAGGTTGTGGTAGCCGCGCTCCTCCCAGAAACCGCGCCGGTCGGCGGTCATGTACTCCACGCCGCGCACCCACTTGGGGCCCTTCCAGGCGTACAGGTGGGGCACGATCAGGCGCAGCGGGAAGCCGTGCTCGGCGGTGAGGAGTTCGCCGTCCTTGTGGGTGGCGAACAGGGCCTGCTCGGAGGCGAAGTCGGACAGCCGGAGGTTGGAGCTGAAGCCGTACTCGGCCCACACCATCACATGGGTGACGTCGTCCGCGGGCGGAGCGATGTCGAGGATGGTGCGCGCGGGGACCCCGCCCCACTCGGCGCCCAGCATGCTGAACTTCGTGACGCAGTGCAGATCGGCCACGACCGTGGTGTACGGCAGGGCCGTGAACTCCTCGTGGGTCCAGCAGTGCTTGCCGCCGTCGGCGGTGGCGCCGAAGACCCTGAACTCCCAGCGCTCGGGCCGGAACTTGGGGACGGGCCCGTAGTGCGTGACCGGCCAGCCGCGCTGCAATCGCTGTCCCGGCGGAAGCCCGGGCTGCGTCGCTCCCGCTGGATCGCGCCCTTCTCCCGATTCACGTCCCACCGGCTGACCCATGTGTCCATCCTGACAGACCTCGGGTCATGCCCCTGACCCGGGCCATTCCAAATCGGGACATTAAGAACTAAGCATGCCCTTACTTACTAAGTGAAGACTTACTGGACGATCTTCTTCCGCGGTGGAATCATGCGGCGCAACCTGCCAGTTCTTACGCGTGGAAGGAGCCTCTGCGATGCAGGGCGACCCCGAGGTCCTCGAATTCCTGAACGAGCAGTTGACCGGCGAGCTGACGGCGATCAACCAGTACTGGCTGCACTACCGGATCCAGGACAACAAAGGCTGGACCAAGCTCGCCAAGTACACGCGTGAAGAGTCCATCGATGAGATGAAGCACGCGGACAAGATCACCGAGCGCATCCTCATGCTGGACGGCCTGCCCAACTACCAGCGGCTCTTCCATGTCCGGGTGGGCCAGACGGTCACCGAGATGTTCCAGGCCGACCGGCAGGTCGAGGTCGAGGCGATCGACCGTCTCAAGCGGGGCATCGAGGTGATGCGCACCAAGGGCGACATCACGTCCGCGAACCTCTTCGAGTCGATCCTCGAGGACGAGGAACACCACATCGACTATCTGGACACGCAACTGGAACTCATCGAGAAGCTCGGCGAGGCGCTGTACCTCGCGCAGCAGATCGAGCAGCCGAGCTAGGGCCCGCCTCCTAGGCGGCGTCCTCCAGATCCGACAGGTCCGAGAGCACCGGTTCCCCCCGGTCGGCCATGTCCCGGCGAGGGCAGGCTCCCCTGCCGAGGAGCGCCTGGATACGACGGACGCACGACCCGCAGTCCGTGCCCGCCTTGCAGGCGGAGGCTATCTGGCGGGGGGTGCAGGCGCCGCTGTCCGCGTGCTGTTTGACCTGCTGCTCGGTGATCCCGAAGCAACTGCAGATGTACACGCGGCTCACCTCCCGGCAGGTTCGTTCTCTCGGCGCCGTCCCGTTGATCGGTGAGGCTAACCTAACCTTACCCGCCGGGTCGGAGCCACAAAAGTGGAGAGGGGCGCGGATCGTGTGATCCGCGCCCCAGTCCATGTCCGGGTAACAGGCGATCCCGTTACTGGTCCCTGTACATCTCGGCCACGAGGAACGCCAGGTCGAGCGATTGGCTGCGGTTGAGCCGCGGGTCGCAGGCCGTCTCGTAGCGCTGGTGCAGATCGTCGACGAAGATCTCGTCGCCGCCGCCCACGCACTCGGTGACGTCGTCGCCGGTCAGCTCCACGTGGATGCCGCCCGGGTGGGTGCCGAGCGCCTTGTGGACCTCGAAGAAGCCCTTGACCTCGTCGAGCACGTCGTCGAAGCGGCGGGTCTTGTGCCCGGAGGCCGCCTCGAAGGTATTGCCGTGCATCGGGTCGGTCACCCAGGCCACGGTGGCGCCCGAGGCGGTGACCTTCTCGACCAGCTCGGGGAGCTTGTCCCGGACCTTGTCGGCGCCCATGCGGACGATGAAGGTCAGCCGGCCCGGCTCACGCTCCGGGTCGAGGCGCTCGATGTACTGCAGCGCGTCCTCGGCCGTGGTCGTCGGGCCCAGCTTGATGCCGATCGGGTTGCGGATCTTCGAGGCGAACTCGACATGCGCGTGGTCCAGCTGCCGGGTGCGCTCGCCGATCCACACCATGTGCCCGGAGACGTCGTACAGCTGCCCGGTGCGCGAGTCGACCCGGGTCAGGGCGGACTCGTAGTCGAGCAGCAGCGCCTCGTGCGAGGCGTAGAACTCGACGGTCTTGAACTCCTCCGGGTCGGCCCCGCAGGCGTGCATGAAGTTCAGCGCGTTGTCGATCTCGCGCGCCAGCTGCTCGTAGCGCTGTCCCGAGGGGGACGACTTCACGAAGTCCTGGTTCCAGGCGTGCACCTGGCGCAGGTCGGCGTAGCCGCCGGTGGTGAAGGCGCGCACCAGGTTCAGCGTGGAGGCGGACGCGTGGTACATCCGCTTCAGGCGCTCGGGGTCCGGGATGCGGGCGGCCTCGTTGAAGTCGAAGCCGTTGACCGAGTCGCCGCGGTAGGTCGGCAGGGTCACGCCGTCGCGGGTCTCGGTGCCCTTGGAGCGCGGCTTGGAGTACTGGCCGGCGATGCGGCCGACCTTCACCACGGGCACGGACGCGGCGTACGTGAGCACGGCGCCCATCTGGAGCAGCGTCTTCAGCTTGTTGCGGATGTGGTCGGCCGATACGGCGTCGAAGGCCTCGGCGCAGTCGCCGCCCTGGAGGAGGAACGCCTCTCCCTTGGCGACGGACGCCATCCGGGCGCGCAGCTGGTCGCACTCGCCCGCGAAGACGAGCGGCGGATACGACTCGAGGTCCGCAACGACTGCGCGCAGAGCCTCGGTGTCGGGGTACTCGGGCTGCTGCGCCGCGGGCAGGTCTCGCCAGGTGTTGCCAGCACTCGCGCTGGTCTTAGCGTTCACGGTCACGACCTCAACATTACGGGGTCGTGTCGGGCGTCCTGACCCATGCCCAGCAATTGAGACACCGCGTACGCTCCTCGGACATGGGGTAGGGTGCGTCGCATGTTCGCGCATTCGATCCAGACCTGGTGGTGGACCGCTCATCCGGCGGCCCACTGACTGCGCGTACGACTGACTTCGCGAAGGCCGCCCGAGGGGCGGCCTTCGGCGTTTCCGGGGTCCGTTCCTCACCGACATCGATCTACGTCGATCGACATCCACGGAAGAGGAACCATGGACCTGGCACAGCTCCTGCACGATCCGCGCCCCTTCGCGCTGCTGCGCCGCCGCACCCCGGGCCAGGACCACGAGCAGGTCGAGGTCCTGATCGGCCCGGTCGCCACCTGCGACCGTCTCGCCGACCTTCCCGACGAGGGCCTCGCGCTCGTCCCCTTCAGGCAGATCCGCGAGCGCGGCTTCGACGTCCGCGACGACGGCACGCCCCTGGCGGTGCTGACGCCCGAGGAGTCGTACGAGATCCCGCTGGCCGACGCGCTGGACCAGCTCCCGGGGCATGACGTGCGGGTCGAGGGCGGCGGCTTCGACGTCGGGGACGAGGAGTACGCGGAGATCGTCGGGCGGGTGCTGCGGGAGGAGATCGGGCGCGGCGAGGGCGCGAACTTCGTGATCCGGCGGACGTACGAGGGTGAGATCCCCGGGTTCGGGCGGGCCGACGCGCTGGCGCTGTTCCGGCGGCTGCTGGAGGGCGAACGGGGCGCGTACTGGACGTTCGTCGTGCACACCGGAGACCGGACGCTGGTCGGGGCGAGCCCGGAGGTGCATGTCCGGATGTCCGGCGGCACGGTCGTCATGAACCCGATCAGCGGCACCTACCGCTACCCCGCCGAGGGGCCGACCCCCGAGCATCTGCTCGGCTTCCTCGCCGACGGCAAGGAGATCGAGGAGCTGTCGATGGTCGTCGACGAGGAGCTCAAGATGATGTGCACCGTCGGCGACATGGGCGGGGTCGTGGTCGGGCCCCGGCTGAAGGAGATGGCGCACCTCGCGCACACCGAGTACGAGCTGCGCGGGAAGTCCTCGCTGGATGTGCGGGAGGTGCTGAAGGAGACCATGTTCGCGGCGACCGTCACGGGCTCGCCGGTGCAGAACGCCTGCCGGGTCATCGAGCGGCACGAGGCCGGAGGACGGGGCTACTACGCCGGGGCGCTGGCGCTGCTCGGGCGGGATTCCGGCGGGGCGCAGACCCTGGACTCCCCCATCCTCATCCGTACCGCCGACATCGACGCGGACGGCGCGCTGCGGGTGCCGGTGGGCGCCACGCTCGTGCGCGGGTCGGACCCGGAGGGTGAGGTCGCGGAGACGCACGCGAAGGCGGCGGGCGTGCTGGCGGCCCTGGGCGTACGGCCGGGCAGGCCGCGTGCGGAGTCCGTGCGGCCGAAGCTCGCCGACGATCCACGCGTGCGTGCCGCGCTCGACGGGCGCCGGGCGTCGCTGGCGCCGTTCTGGCTGCGGATGCAGGAGCGGTCCGAGGGGCTCGCCGGACACGCCCTGGTCGTCGACGGCGAGGACACCTTCACGGCGATGCTCGCGCATGTGCTGCGGTCGAACGGTCTGGAGGTGACCGTCCGGCGGTACGACGAGGCGGGGCTGCGGGAGGCGGTGCTGGCGCACGAGGGGCCGGTGGTGCTCGGCCCGGGTCCCGGGGACCCTGCCGATCTCACCGACCCCAAGATGCGGATCCTGCGCGGTCTCACCGCCGAGGTCATCCGCGGCCATGCGCACGGTGTGCTCGGCGTCTGCCTCGGGCACGAGCTGATCGCGGCCGAGCTGGGGCTGGAGATCGTACGGAAGGACGTGCCGTACCAGGGCGCGCAGACGGAGATCGAGCTGTTCGGGCGGCGTGAGACCGTCGGCTTCTACAACAGCTTCGTGGCGCGCTGCGACGAGGAGGCCCACCAGGAGCTGGCCGCGCACGGCGTCGAGGTCAGCCGGGCCGCGAACGGCGAGGTGCACGCGATGCGCGGGCCTGGGTTCGCCGGTGTGCAGTTCCATCCGGAGTCGATCCTGACGCTGAACGGCGCCGCGGTCGTGCGGGAGCTGGTGGGGCAGTTGCGCAACACGACCGTGTAGCCGTTCGGGGGCGGTTGCCCCCGGACTTCCCTGTCCCGGTCAGCCGAAGAAGACGCCGACCTCCTCGTACAGCGTGGGGTCCACCGTCTTCAGGCGGGCCGTCGCGTCGGCGATCGGGACCCGGACGATGTCGGTGCCGCGCAGGGCGACCATCGTGCCGAAGTCGCCGTCGCGGACGCAGTCGATGGCGTGCAGGCCGAAGCGGGTGGCGAGCCAGCGGTCGAAGGCGCTGGGGGTGCCGCCGCGCTGGACATGGCCCAGGACCGTGGTGCGGGCCTCCTTGCCCGTGCGCTTCTCGATCTGCTTGGCCAGCCATTCGCCGACGCCGGAGAGGCGGACGTGCCCGAAGGAGTCCAGCGACTGGTCCTTGAGGACCATGTCGCCGTCCTTCGGCATCGCCCCTTCGGCGATGACGACGATCGGCGCGTACGACGCCTTGAAGCGGGAGGTCACCCAGGCGCAGACCTGCTCGACGTCGAAGCGCTGCTCGGGGATGAGGATGACGTTCGCCCCGCCGGCCAGGCCCGAGTGGAGGGCGATCCAGCCGGCGTGCCGGCCCATCACCTCGACGACCAGGACCCGCATATGGGACTCGGCGGTGGTGTGCAGCCGGTCGATCGCCTCGGTCGCGATGCCGACCGCGGTGTCGAAGCCGAAGGTGTAGTCGGTGGCGGACAGGTCGTTGTCGATCGTCTTCGGGACGCCGACGCAGGGCACGCCGTGATCGTCGGACAGCCGGGCGGCCACGCCCAGGGTGTCCTCGCCGCCGATGGCGATGAGCGCCTCGACCTCCATCGCGGCGAGGTTCTCCTTGATACGGCGGATGCCGTTCTCCACCTTCAGCGGGTTGGTCCGCGAGGAGCCGAGGACGGTACCGCCGCGGGGCAGGATGCCGCGCACGGCGGGGATGTCGAGACGGACGGTGTCGCCTTCCAGGGGTCCTCGCCAGCCGTCCCGGAAGCCGGTGAAGTCATAGCCGTACTCCTGCACGCCCTTGCGGACGATCGCCCGGATGACGGCGTTGAGCCCGGGGCAGTCGCCGCCTCCGGTCAGTACTCCGACGCGCATGGAACAGTCCCTTCGCCGCAGGTGCCTGACGAAGGGTCAGTGTGACGTGCGCCTCACTCGTCGTCGAGGCCGCGTTCTATCGCGTACCTGACCAGCTCCACGCGGTTGTGCAGCTGGAGCTTGCCGAGGGTGTTCTGGACGTGGTTCTGCACCGTGCGGTGGGAGATGACCAGCCGTTCGGCGATCTGCTTGTAGCTCAGGCCCTTGGCGACCAGGCGCAGCACCTCGGTCTCCCGGTCGGTGAGCCGGGGCGCCTTCGGTTCGTCGGTGTCCTGGGCGGGGGCGGGTTCGGAGGCCAGGCGGCGGTACTCGCCGAGGACCAGTCCGGCGAGGCCGGGGGTGAAGACCGGGTCGCCGACGGCAGTGCGGCGCACCGCGTCCTGGAGTTCCCCGGTGGAGGCCGACTTCAGCAGATAGCCGGTCGCGCCGGACTTCACGGCCTCCAGGACGTCGGCGTGCTCACCGCTGGCGGACAGCACGAGGACGCGCAGCGCGGGGTTGGCGGCGACGACCTCCTTGCAGACCTGGACGCCGGGCTTGGCGGGCAGGTTCAGGTCCAGCACGAGGACGTCGGGTGCGGCGGCCTTGGCGCGGCGCACGGCCTGGTCGCCGTCGCTCGCGGTGGCGACCACCTCGAATCCCGACTCGGCCAGGTCACGGGCGACGGCGTCGCGCCACATGGGGTGGTCGTCGACGACCATGACCTTGATCGGCTCCCGCCGGTCCGCACTGCTCTCCGTCATCGCTGCTCCGCCTTCCCCCGTGCGTCCGTCACGTCCTTCGGTACCTTCAGCTCGACCTCCGTGCCCTGGCCCGGCACCGAGATCAGTTCCGCGCTGCCGCCGAGGTCGCGCAGCCGGCCGCGGATCGACAGGGCGACGCCGAGCCGCCCCTCGCCCTCGGCCTGGGCGAGCCGGCCCTGCGGGATGCCGGGTCCGTCGTCCCGGACGGTGACGATCACCTCGTCCGGCTCGTCCTCGACCAGGATCCACGCGCGCGCCTGCTCCCCGGCGTGCCTGCGGACATTGTCCAGGGCGGCACCGACGGCCGCGGCCACCTCGCGGGCGGCGACCGGGGGCAGCGGTACGGTCGCGCCGGGCTCGGCGAGGCTGACCTTGGCCCCGGCGTAGGGCGCGAGCAGGGCGCGCAGGTCGACGGGGCCGCTGTCCTGCGGCTCCTCGTCGACCGTCCGGACGACCGCGCCCTCGGCGGCGTCCTCGGAGACCCGGGAGACGGGCACGAGCCCGCCGGAGACCAGGGTGCGCAGCGCGACCTCCTGCTCGCCGGCCATCCGGCCCAGCTCGGCCGCCTCGCCGCCGATCACCGCCCCGCGCCGCTGCACCATGGCCAGGACCTGGAGCACGCTGTCGTGGATGTCGCGGGCGAGCCGCTCCCGCTCCCTGGTGGCGGCCTCGATCTCCAGGGCGCGGGCGAGGGTGCGCTCGGAGGCGCGGGCGACCTCGACGACGTAGCCGATGGCGACGGAGGCGATGCAGACGAGGATGACGTTGTGGACGGTGTCGCGGGCCGGGGTGCCGCGTTCGACCAGGTTGGCGACGGCCACGAGGCCGGAGGCGAGGGCCGCCCAGCGCCAGCCGCCCTTGACGGCGAAGGCGAGGACGGCTCCGGCGGTCCAGATCGACGGCAGCGTCGGGCCCCCGGCCTGGACCCGCTCGTGGGTGTCGGCGACGGGCGTGAGCATGATGCCGGCGATCGCGATGGTGAGGTCGGCGGCGAGGAACCGCTTGGTGCAGCCCGCGGCGTTCGCGACCCGGGGCAGGGTGGCCAGGGTCCACACGCCCAGCACGGCGTAGTAGGCGACGGCGACCCAGGGGCGGGTGAACTCGTCGTAGGCGGTGGCGAACAGGCCGACCGCGTACAGCATCGTGAGCACCCGGTAGCCGGACAACGCCCGCCACAGCGGCTGCTCGACCGACATCCTCATGACGCGCTCGCGCTTGGCCATCTCCCCCGCCCCCCGGCGTCGAGCCCCGACTAGGGCTCGGTCCGCCGCTGCTCCGTCTGGTCCTTCTCGGCCTGGTCCTTCTCGGCCTGGTCCCGCTCGGCCTTTTCCTTCGCGGCCTGTTCCTTCTCCGCCCGCGCGAGTGCGGCCTTCGCCGCCTTCTCGGCTTCCTTCTCCGCCTTCGCCGCGTCCGCGATCTGCCGCTTCATGGCCGTCGCGTACATGTCGACGTACTCCTGGCCGGAGAGCCTCATGATCTCGTACATGACCTCGTCGGTCACCGCGCGCAGCACGAAACGGTCGTGCTCCATGCCCTGGTAGCGGCTGAAGTCCAGGGGCTTGCCGATCCGGATGCCCGGGCGCATCAGCTTGGGCATGACCTTGCCGGGCGGCTGGATCTTCTCCGTGTCGATCATCGCGACGGGGAGGACGGGGGCGCCGGTGGCGAGGGCCACGCGCGCGAGGCCGCCCGGCTTGCCCCGGTAGAGCCGCCCGTCGGGCGAGCGCGTGCCCTCCGGGTAGATACCGAACAGCTCGCCGCGCTCCAGCACCTCTATGCCGCTCTTGATCGCGGCCTCACCCGCGCCGCGCGCACCGGAGCGGTCCACGGGCAGCTGGCCGACGCCCTTGAAGAAGGCGGCCGTCATCCGGCCCTTCACCCCGGGCGTCGTGAAGTACTCCGCCTTCGCGATGAACGTGACCTTGCGGTCCAGGACCGCGGGCAGGAAGAACGAGTCCGAGAAGGACAGGTGGTTGCTCGCCAGGATCGCGGCGCCCTCTGCGGGAACGTTCTCCAGGCCTTCCACCCAGGGCCTGAAGGCGACCTTCAGTGGTCCCCCAACAGCGACCTTCATCGCGCCGTACAACAACCGAGTGCCTCCTGTATGTGTCGGTCAGACCTTAACCCGGAGTGCTGTCAAAGGCGCCGACGGCCCTGGTCGGTGTCAGTGCGGTCGCGTACGGTGAAGGTCCCGCGAACGACGTGCGACCCCTTCCATGACGTTCCGTGACATTCCGTGATCGTGTCAGTCCCTTCTCACGACCAGGAGGCCGAAGGTGCCGGTCCTTTCCGGAGCCGAGCCGTTTCGCCACGAGGGCGGGGAGGTCGCCGTCCTCCTCTGCCACGGTTTCACCGGATCACCGCAGTCGCTGCGCCCCTGGGCGGAGCACCTCGCCGAGCGCGGCCTGACCGTCTCCCTGCCGCTGCTGCCCGGGCACGGCACCCGCTGGGAGGACCTGCGGATCACCGGCTGGCAGGACTGGTACGCGGAGGTGGACCGCGAGCTGCGCCTCCTGTGCGAGCGCCGTGAGCAGGTGTTCGTGGCCGGTCTGTCCATGGGCGGCGCCCTGGCCCTGCGCCTCGCCGCGAAGCACGGCGACGCCGTCAGCGGCGTGGTGGTCGTCAACCCCGCGAACAAGGTGCACGGCCTGGCCGCGCACGCCCTGCCGGTGGTCCGCCACTTCGTCCGTTCGACGAAGGGGATCGCCAGCGACATCGCGAAGCCGGACAGCAGCGAGCTGGGCTACGACCGGGTGCCGCTGCACGCGGCGCACTCCCTGCGGCAGTTCTTCCAGATCACCGACGGCGAGCTGCCGCAGGTCACGCAGCCGGTGCTGCTGCTGCGCAGCCCGCAGGACCATGTGGTGCCGCCCGCCGACTCCGCCCGCATCCTCGGCCGCATCTCCTCGACGGATGTGAAAGAGGTCGTCCTGGAACAGAGCTACCACGTCGCCACGTTGGACCATGACGCGGACCGGATCTTCGAGGAGAGCGTCGAGTTCATCGGCCGGCTCGCGTCCGGTCTCGGCAAGGAGCCCGGTCTCGGCAAGGAAGGGACGACCGCAGGTGGCTGAGCACGACTCGGACCGCGAGGACCGCGAGGGCCGTGAGCCGGACGAGCAGGGCGTCCCGTTCGACGAGGAGGCCGCCTGGGCCGCGATCGTCGCCGCGTACGGCGAGGAGCCGCCGGACCCGCCGGGCGCCAAGCCGTTCAAGTCGATCGAGGACCTGGCCCTGCTGGAGACCGGGACCAACGACGACCGGGTGGACACGGCCGGGGCGGCCGGGGAGGCGGTCAAGCCCGCCGAGCCCGAGGAGGCCGCGAAGCCCGGGGACAAGCCGGTCGAGCCTGCCACCCCGCTGGGCGGCTCCATCTCCTTCGCGCCCGGCGTCGGCCCGCGCGACTACTCCGCGCCCGAGCCCGCCGAGGAGGACTTCGACGAGGACGACGAGGGCCACTTCGTGCCGCCGGAGCCGCCCCCGCTGCCGGCCGCCGACGCCACCGCGAAGTTCGCCTGGCTGGGCGTGCTCGGCGGGCCGGTCCTGCTGCTGCTGGCCGTGGTGCTCGGCTGGGAGATGACGTGGTGGCTGGCCACGGCGGGGATCGGCGGGTTCCTCGGCGGGTTCGCCACGCTGGTGATGCGGATGCGGACGGATGACGAGGACGACGAGGACCCGGGGCGCGGGGCGGTCGTCTAGCCTGCCGGCACCTTGAGGGCGGCCAGGACCGGGAGATGGTCCGTGGCCGCCCTCAGGTCTGTCGCGGTCACCCCGGGGTGGCCGGCCGGCACGCCGCAGCCCAGCACCTCGATGCCCTTGGTCGCGAAGATCGCGTCGATGCGCTGGTAGGGGTCGGCGGGGGTCCAGGTGTGCTCGCCGCCCCAGGGCGCGGCGGCCCGGCAGTCGGTGAGGCCGTCGGTCAGGCGGCGGAAGGTGCGGCCGTCCGGGCGTTCGTTCAGGTCACCGCCGGCGATCGCGTGCTCCACGCCCATCCCGGCGAGCCGGTCGAGGAGCATGCCGCCCTGCTCGTAGCGCTCGTCCTTCTGCAGCGACAGATGGCAGCTCAGGACGCCGAGCCGGGTGCCGGCGAACCGGACGACGGCGGTGGCGAAGCCGCGGCGGTGCAGGCCGGGGGTGAGGGGCAGGAGGACGTCCTCCGTGCGCTCGATCGTCGCCCGCAGCGAGCAGAGGATCGCCGGGCCCGCGGCGGTGGCGCCGCCGGTGAGGACGACGAGGTCGGCCGCGCGGGCCAGGCGGGCGAGTTTCTTGCGCCAGCGGAAGAAGCGGGGGGCTTCCTGGACGAGGACCAGGTCGGGCTCGCATGCCCTGATGACGCGGGCCAGGGCGGCTGTGTCGTCGCGCATCGAGCGGATGTTGTAGGTGAGGACCCTGATGACCGCGGAACCGTCGGGTTCGGTCCCGGAGTTGGGGAGCGCCATGTGAGCAATTTACGCCCAATGGCTCGGGGCGCGGGGATGGTGCGCGAGTGCCGGTCGTATGTGGCTGATCGCGCCCGCGCGGCGGAGCCGCACGTCTATACAGCCCCGCGCCCCTTGGGGCACAAACCCTGAAGGCGATTACATGATCGGGTCGGGTTCCCTTGCCAGGTCCGCCGCGCCCACCAGGCCTGCCTTGTTGCCCAGTTCTGCCGCTCTTACCTCCGCGACCGGGCGCCAGTTGCCGCCGACCAGCCAGCGCTTGTAGGACTTGCGGATCGGGCCGAGGACCAGTTCGCCCTCGTCGGAGAGGCCGCCGCCCACGATGAACGCGGAGGGGTCGAAGAGGGAGGCGAGGTCGGCGAGGCCCGCGCCGACCCAGCGGGCCAGCTCGCGGTAGGAGTCGACGGCCACGCGGTCGCCCTGGCGGGCGGCCATGGAGATGTGCTTGCCCTCGATGCCCTCGGGCGTGCCGTTGCCGAGACCGAGCAGGATCTCGGCGTTCTCCGGGGTGGCGTTGGCGCGCTGCTTGGCGTACCGGACGAGCGCGCGCCCCGAGGCGTACTGCTCCCAGCAGCCCTGCGAGCCGCAGCCGCACAGCAGGCCGTCCGGCACCATGCGGATGTGGCCGAACTCGGCGGCCACGCCGAAGTGCCCGCGGCGCAGCTTGTTGCCGATGATGATGCCGCCGCCGAGGCCGGTGCCCAGGGTGATGCAGATGACGTTGCGGTGGCCCTTGCCGCCGCCGAACTTGTACTCGCCCCACGCCGCGGCGTTCGCGTCGTTCTCGACGATCACCGGAAGGCCCACGCGGGCCTCGACCTTCTCCTTGAGCGGCTCGTTGCGCCAGTGGATGTTGGGCGCGAAGTAGACCTCGGAGCGCTGCCGGTTCACATAACCGGCGGCGCCGATGCCCACGCCGACGATGTCGTGCCCGACGCGGGCGCCTTCCACCGCCGAGGCGATGGCGTCCACGATGCCCTCGGCCGTGCCCGGGGTCGGCACCTTGTGGGTCGAGAGGATGTTGCCTTCCTCATCGACCACGCCGGCCGCGATCTTCGTGCCGCCGATGTCGACGCCGATGGTGAGTCCCATGAATCCCTCAGTTTCGGTCGAGCCCCGCTACGGCCAACGGTACCCGAGAGGCCGGGGGCTCGGCCGGGGGCTCAGTCCAGGTCGATGCGCTCTCCGGGGCCGTCGTCGTCGCCCCGGTCACGGCGTTCGTCGTGGTCACGGGGATCGGTGTCGTCGTCGCGGCCGGTCCAGCGCCGCTCCTGGGCCTGCACGGCGGAGCGGTAGGCGGCGAGCAGTTCGTTCCCGGCCGCCGCCAGGTGGTCGAAGACGTCCGGGTTGCGCTCGATGACGGGTTCCACGGCGTCCTTGGCCTGCTGGACGACCTGGCGGACGACCTGCTGGGCGGCGGGCCCTGCGACCGCGCCGAACAGCGGGGACTCGAGTCCCGACAGCTTGTCCGCGACGGCGTCGACGAGCTTCTTCAGTTCCTCGGCCGCGGAGCCCGGGGGCGGGCCGTACTCGGCGCGGCGGCGGGCCTTCTCCGCCTCGAGGTCCTCGGCGCACGCGGTCGCCCAGGCGTCGGCGTCGGTCGCCCGTACCTCGTCCACGGCCTCTTCGCGGGCGGCGTCGGACGGGGGGAGCTCTTCGCTCATGACGGACTCCTGACTACGGTTCGTCTCTACGACGTTACCCGAACGGGCGTACCCCGCTCACCGGGCCTGCGGCCACAGTTTCGGGTCGGGTGCGAAGCGGATGCGCAGCTCGTCCTCGCGCAGGGCGGCCCCGTCGACGGTGCAGCGGCGCAGCGCGGAGGGCAACGGGACGATACGGCGGAACCGCCCCGCGGTGACGACCAGTTCGTCGCCGCGCCGGACGAGGTCCAGTTCCTCGCGTATGGCGCCGGGCAGCGGGATGTGCCAGACGAGCACACCGTCCTCGCCGAGCCGGTCGGTCACGGGCCATTCGACCGGGGAGGCGGTGTGCTCGGCGCCGGGCACATCGAGGGCGGTGAGGTCGTCGGCGCCGCGCGGGTCGTGTCCGAGGTGGGCGACGGTGCGCACGTCGTACGCCTCCCGCCATTCCTCCAGCGTCTTGCGCTGCTGGGCGACCGGCCCGGCGAGCCAGGTGTCCGGGGACGCCTCGGGCAGGACGCGGTTGGCGACCACGACATCGGTGCGCAGACCGCGCAGGGCGAGGCCGAGGCCGGCACAGCGGACGGCGTCGGCACCGGCCGGGCCGGGCTCGGCGACCAGCCGTACGACGGTGTCCCGGTCGGCGACGACCGCTTCCACGGCCGCCAGCTCCAGATCCCAGCGGCCTGCCGTCTCGTACAGCCACTCGGCGGGCATGGGCACGCCGGCCAGCCGTCCCAGGACGGGGCGCAGGGCCCGGGCGGCCTGCCGTTCCGGCGGCAGCAGCCGGCGCAGGTAGCGGCGCAGCTCCTCGGGCAGGGCGAGAAGGGCGAGGGCCTGCGGCGCCGGCGGCAGGTCGACGACGAGGAGGTCGTACGACTCCGACAGGGCCGCGTCGCGCAGGGCCCGCAGCAGGGCGAGTTCCTCGGCGCCGGGCAGCGGGGTGAGTTCCTCGGGGTCCAGCCGCGAGGCACCGAGGAGATCCAGGGCGGAGGAGGCACGGTCCTGAAGGGCGGTGAGGTCCTCGCGGAAGTCCTGGGCGGGGTCGGGCCGCCAGGCGGTGAGAAGGGGTGCGGCTTCGACCGGGGTCGGGCCGGTGCCGATCCCCAGCGCGGCACCGAGGGTGTCGGTGCGGTCGGCGCTGAGGACGAGGGTGCGGGTGCCCTTCGCCGCCGCGGCCAGGGCGGTCGCGGCCGAGAGGGTGGTACGACCGCTACCGCCGGGGCCGGTGATCAGGATGGTGCGCATGGGAATGAACGGTAACCGAGTCGCCCTCAGGGGCGCGGGGCCGCGTTGATCGAACATGCGGCTCCGCCGCGGGGGCGCGACCAGCCACAACGCACCCGCACCCGGCCGATCACAGGCACTCCAGCGGCGCGATCACGCAGACTCGACCCGCTTCTTCAACCCGGCCAACGCCCGGTCGATGATGACCTTCTCGGCCTTCCGCTTGATCATCCCCAGCATCGGGATCTTGACGTCCACGGTCAGCACGTACGTGACCTCCGTACCCCCCGCCCCGGCCGGCTTGAGAAGGTACGAGCCGTCCAGAGACCGCAGCATCTGGGACTTGACCAGCGTCCAGGACACCTCGTTCTCGCCGGTCCAGGTGTACCCGAGCACCTGGTCGTCCTTGATCGCACCCGCGTCCATGACGAGGCGGACCTGCTCGGCGCGGCCCTGCTCGTCGGTCTTGAGGACCTCCGCCTCCTTCACCTCACCCGTCCAGTCCGGATAGCGGGCGAAGTCGGAGATGACCGCCATGACGTCGGCCGGGGCTGCCTCGATGGTGATGCTCGAGCTGGTGTGTTCCGCCATCGCCGTGGCTCCTCCAGATACGGGCCGGTAAGACGTCGTCGTGCGCACGTGTGTGCAGCGTGAAGGCTACCGCGCACGGGGCCCGCCGATCTCACCCGACCTGGGACGTCCTCACCATTCCAGCGCCCAGGGCGTCCCGGTCCCCGCGAAGTGCCCCACGTTCACGCACTCGGTGGCCCCGATCCGCATGCGCCGCGTGAGCGGCTGGTGGACGTGCCCGAACAGGGCGTACCGGGGCCGGGTGCGGTGGATGGCGTCCAGGAGGGCGCGGCTGCCCCGCTCGAAACGGCGGGCGACGGTGTCGTAGACCAGCTCGGGAACCTCGGGCGGGATGTGTGTGCAGAGCACGTCGACCTCGCCGACGGCCTCGATCTTCGCCGCGTACTCCTCGTCGCTGATCTCGTACGGCGTCCGCATCGGCGTGCGCAGGCCGCCGCCGACGAAGCCGAAGACCCGGCCGCCGATCTCGACGCGCTCGCCGTCGAGGACGGTCGTGCCGGGCCCGGCGTACTCCGGCCACAGCGGCGGCATGTCGACGTTGCCGTAGGTCGCGTACGTAGGGGTGGGGAACGCGGCGAACATCTCGGCGTACTGCTTGCGCACCGCCTGCTCGATCACCGAGGCCCGGTCCGCGCCGACGCCGGCCCACAGCCGGGCCCCGAGTTCCCGCGCCTCCTCGAAGCGGCGGGCGGTGCGCAGCGCCACCAGGCGGTCGGCGTTCTCGACGCCGAACAGGTCGGGGAAGATGCCGCGCGAGTGGTCGGCGTAGTCGAGGAAGAGGACGAGGTCGCCCAGGCAGATCAGGGCGTCGGCGCCTTCGCCGGCCCTGGCCAGGTCACGGGCGTTGCCGTGTACGTCGCTCACCACGTGCACGCGTGTCCTGTGGTTTCCGGCTGGTGTGGGTGCCATGGCGATCAAGAGTAGGCCGAGCGCTGTCCTTGTGAACAGTGGCGGCCCTACCTGCGGTTACTGGCCAGTCAGTTAGTACGTGGACTACTGTGCGCGAAGGAATACCCAAGTGTGTGACGCAGCGAACATCTCGACAGGACCCCCTGTCGCAGAAGCCATACCGGCGGGTAACGTCCGGGCCGTCCAGTCGTGCTCTGCATTTCAACTAGTGAATGCCTGAGCACCTGCCCGAGCCTTGGACCGCACCGTCGCAGCACACAACGTCGTGGCGCCGGCGCCCTATGAGGAGCAGCAGTCTTGCGCGAGTTCAGCCTTCCGGCTTTGTACGAGGTCCCTGCGGACGGAAATCTCACCGACATCGTCCGCAGAAACGCCGCGCAGCACCCGGACGTCGCCGTCATCGCCCGCAAGATCGGCGGTACCTGGCAGGACGTCACGGCCACCGCGTTCCTCGCCGAGGTGCACACGGCCGCGAAGGGGCTGATCGCCGCCGGTGTCCAGCCGGGCGACCGGGTCGGCCTGATGTCCCGCACGCGCTACGAGTGGACGCTGCTGGACTTCGCGATCTGGAGCGCGGGCGCGGTGACGGTGCCGGTGTACGAGACCAGTTCGGCGGAGCAGGTGCAGTGGATCCTCGGTGACTCGGGCGCCACCGCGTGCATCGTGGAGTCGGACGCGCACACGGCCGCCGTCGAGTCGGTGCGCGACCGACTGCCGGCACTGAAACACGTGTGGCAGATCGAGGGCGGCGGTCTCGACGAGCTGGGCCGGCTCGGGCAGGACGTCACCGACCGGACGGTCGAGGAGCGCGGCTCGATCGCCAAGGCCGACGACCCGGCGACCATCGTCTACACCTCGGGCACCACCGGCCGCCCCAAGGGCTGTGTGCTCACCCACCGCAGCTTCTTCGCCGAGTGCGGCAACATCGTGGAGCGGCTGCGTCCGCTGTTCCGCACGGGCGAGTGCTCGGTGCTCCTCTTCCTGCCGCTGGCACACGTCTTCGGACGGCTGGTGCAGATCGCGCCGATGATGGCGCCGATCAAGCTCGGCTGCGTCCCGGACATCAAGAACCTCACCGACGAGCTGGCCTCGTTCCGCCCGACGCTGATCCTCGGGGTGCCGCGCGTCTTCGAGAAGGTCTACAACTCGGCGCGCGCCAAGGCGCAGGCCGACGGCAAGGGCAAGATCTTCGACAAGGCCGCCGACACCGCGATCGCCTACAGCAAGGCGCTGGACACCCCCTCGGGCCCGTCCTTCGGCCTGAAGATCAAGCACAAGACGTTCGACAAGCTCGTCTACAGCAAGCTCCGCGCGGTCCTCGGCGGCCGGGGCGAGTACGCCATCTCCGGCGGTGCCCCGCTGGGCGAGCGCCTGGGCCACTTCTTCCGCGGCATCGGCTTCACGGTCCTGGAGGGCTACGGCCTGACCGAGTCCTGCGCGGCCACGGCGTTCAACCCCTGGGACCGGCAGAAGATCGGCACGGTCGGTCAGCCGCTGCCCGGCTCGGTGGTCCGGATCGCCGACGACGGCGAGGTGCTGCTGCACGGCGAGCACCTGTTCAAGGAGTACTGGAACAACCCCGACGCGACCGGGGAGGCGCTGGCCGACGGCTGGTTCCACACGGGTGACATCGGCACCCTCGACGAGGACGGCTACCTCAGGATCACCGGCCGTAAGAAGGAGATCATCGTCACCGCGGGCGGCAAGAACGTCGCCCCGGCCGTGATCGAGGACCGCATCCGGGCGCACGCGCTGGTCGCGGAGTGCATGGTGGTGGGCGACGGGCGGCCGTTCGTGGGCGCGCTGGTCACCATCGACGAGGAGTTCCTGGGCCGTTGGTGCGCGGACCACGGCAAGCCGGCGGGTGCCACCGCGGCGTCGCTGTGCGAGGACCCGGACCTGCTGGCCGCGATCCAGGCGGCGATCGACGACGGCAACGCCGCGGTGTCGAAGGCGGAATCGGTGCGGAAGTTCCGCATTCTGTCCTCCCAGTTCACGGAGGAGTCGGGCCACCTGACCCCCTCACTGAAGCTGAAGCGGAACGTGGTGGCGAAGGACTACGCGCACGAGGTCGAGGCGATCTACGCCAAGTAGTGCGCGAACGGCGTCATGGCGCGGTGTCCTCGGCGAGGACCCGCGCCATCGTGCGTTCGGCGAGGGCGGTGATGGTCACGAAGGGGTTGACCCCGAGGGACCCGGGCACGAGGGAGCCGTCGGTGACGTACATCCGGGAGCAGCCCTTCACCCGCCCGTAGTCGTCCGTGGCCTTCCCGAGCACGCAGCCGCCCAGCGGGTGGTACGTGAAGTCGTCGGCGAAGACCTTGCTGGAGGAGCCGAACAGGTCGTACCGGTAGATCGTCGCGTTGGCCGCGTTGATCCGGTCGAACAGCTTCTTGGCCATGGCGACGGAGGCCGCGCTGTGGGCGCTCGTCCAGCCGAGCCGCAGTTCGCCCGAGCCCGTGTCGTAGGAGAAGGACGCCCGCTCCGGGTTCCCGGTGATGGCCAGGTAGAGGCTCACCCAGTGCTCCAGGCCGGTCGGCAGCGGGGCGATCTCGGCGAACACGGGGTTCGAGGTGTTCGCCCAGTCGTCGATGCCCATGACCGGCATGGTCGACTGGTTCGCGCCGACCGTGTCCCACAGGTGGTTGGCGCGGCCGAGCATCACATTGCCGTTGGTGCCCCAGCCGGCGCCGACACCGGCGTCGAGGCCGGGCAGGGCGCCCGTCTCCCGGGCGCGCAGGAGCAGTTCGGTGGTGCCGAGGCTGCCGCCGCCCAGGAAGAGGTACGTGCAGCCGTACTCCTTGGTCTCCACGACCCGGCCGGTCTCGTCGATGCGGTCGGCGGTCAGGACGTAGGTGCCGTCCGGCGTCCGGCTGATCGCGCGCACCTTCTCCAGGGTGTGGAGGGTGACGTTGCCGGTGCCGAGCGCACCGGCGAGGTAGGTCTTGTCGAGGCTGCGCTTGCCGTGGTTGTTGCCGTAGATGACCTCGCCGCCGAGGGCCGACTTCGGGGCCGTGCCGGCCGCCTCGCGCTGCATGTGACCGAAGTCGTAGACGCTGGGCACGAAGGTGGTGCGCAGGCCCGCCCGCTCGGCGTGTTTGCGGGAGACGCGGGTGAAGCGGTACCACTCCGTCGACTCGAACCAAGCCGGGTCGACGGTGTTGACGCCGAGGGCGGCGCGGGCGCGCGGGAAGTACGTGCCGTACATCTCGTCGGCGTCGACGGTGGGGAACTGCCGCTCGAAGTAGGACCTGGGCGGCGTGACCGCCATGCCGCCGTTGACGAGTGAGCCGCCGCCGACGCCCCGGCCGACGTAGACGGACATCTGCGCGAAGTGCACCCGGTCCAGGGCGCCCGGGTAGCGGCCGATGTCCTGGTTGACGACGTCGAGCCAGAGGAAGGTGCCGAGGGGGGCCTCGGTGCGGGTGCGGAACCACATGGAGCGCTGGTCCGGGGTGCGGGTCGAACAGAAGATCTTGCCGTCGGGACCGGGGGTGTTCCAGAGTCGGCCCATTTCCAGGACGAGGGTGCGGATGCCGGCCTGGCCGAGGCGGAGGGCGGCCACGGCACCACCGTAGCCGGAACCGACCACGATCGCCGGGGCGTTGTCGACTGCGTCGGGCTCGGCGGCGTGGGCCGAGCGGAGGCCGATGCGGGTGAAGCCGAGGGCGGCCGCGGTTTGGAGGGCCGCCATTCCCAGGATCTGACGTCTTGTCAGCTGACGTCCTATCAGGTTTGCTGTCATGTGCGCAGCATGGGCGGATTATTCGGTTCCGCCTAGTGGGGTGCGCGTTATTCGTCGTGGGCGGGTGCGGGTTGTTTGTGGCTTGTCGCGCGGTTCCCCGCGCCCCTGAGACAACTACAGCAAGTTCTTGAGGTGCTCCGCGAGTAGGTCCCAGCGCCACTTCTCCTCGACCCAGGCCCTGCCTCGCTCCCCCATCCGGTGGCGGAGCTCGGCGTCTCCCAGGAGGGTGACGATGCGCTCGGCCGCCTCCTCGGAGGAGCCGCCCCGGACGACCCAGCCCGTCTCGCCGTCGAGGACCGCGTCCGGCGCACCGCCCGAGTCCCCGGCGACGACGGGCAGGCCGGTCGCCGAGGCCTCCAGGTAGACGATGCCGAGGCCCTCGACGTCGAGGCCGCCGCGCCGGGTCCGGCAGGGCATGGCGAAGACGTCCCCGGCGCCGTAGTGGGCGGGCAGCTCCGACCAGGGCACGGCACCGGTGAAGCGTACGGAGGCGGCGACGCCGGTCTCGTGGGCAAGCCTGCGCAGGTCTTTCTCGTACGGGCCGCCCCCGACGATCAGCAGTACGGCGTCCGGCTCGGCGGCCAGGATCCGGGGCATGGCCCGGATCAGCGTGTCCTGCCCCTTGCGCCGCACCAGCCGGGACACGCACACGATCACCGGCCGGTCGGTCAGCCCGAGCCGGGCCCGGATCTCGTCGCCGCCCGAGTCCGGGTGGAAGGTCTTCTCGTCGACCCCGGGCGGCAGCTGCGCCATCCGCGCGGCGGCCTGGGGGCTCAGCGCGTCGGCGATCCGCGAGCGCGTGTACTCGCCGAGGTAGGTGATCGTGTCCGTGGAGTCCCCGATCCGGCGCAGCAGCTGCCGGGCCGCGGGCAGCTGGGCCCAGCCGGCCTCGTGCCCGTGCGTGGTGGCCACCAGCCGCTCGGCGCCCGCGCCGCGCAGCGCCGGTGCCATCAGGCCGAGCGGCGCCGCCGCCCCGAACCACACCGAGGCGCAGCCGTGCTCCCGCAGCAGCCCGACGGCACGCCGGGTGACGGCGGGCGTCGGCAGCAGCATGGTCGTACGGTCCCGTACGACGGTGAAAGGCTGCTCGGCGTCGAAGGCGGCGGTCGCCTCGACGCCCTCCCGGCTCCGCTTCCACGTCGACGCGTAGACGACCAGCTGCTGCGGATCCAGCCGCAGCGCCATGTTGTGCAGAAACGCCTGGATGCCGCCGGGCCGGGGCGGGAAGTCGTTGGTCACGATCAGGGTCTTGCGCACGCCGCCGACCCTACCGAACCCGACCCTCACAGCCGTGCGGGGCAGCTCTTATGGCACGCTCACAGCTGTCCGGGACATCATGACCCCATCGACAGAGCACGCGGACGGGCAGGGATCAGGTGAAGACGACGGGCGCGAGGCGGTCCCTGGCATGGCTGCCGGTGGTCTGGTGTCTCACGAGACTGGCGCTGCTGCTGTTCGTGATGAAGGTGTACGTCTTCCCGGGCCCGGACGTGACGAGCGACGTGCACGTCATCTACCAGGGCTGGTACGAGGTCCTGCGCACCGGAACGTTCCCTCAGAACGACGTCACCTGGCAGTACCCGCCCGCCGCCGCCCTGGCGATCCTCTCCCCCGCGCTGCTGCCCTTCCTGCAGTACGCCACCGCGTTCTTCGTCCTGGCCTGCGTCACCGACCTGGCCGTCCTGGCCCTGCTGACGTACGCCGGGCGGCGCCCCGGCAGGACCCTGCGCGGCGCCTGGGTGTGGGTCGTGGGCGTCCCGCTGCTGGGGCCGACGGTGTACTCGCGCTACGACGTGATGGTCACGGCCGTGGCGATGGCCGCGCTGCTCGCCGGGGCCCGGCACCCGAAGACGATGGGGGCGCTGGCCGCCTTCGGCGCGCTGCTGAAGGTCTGGCCGGCGATGCTCCTGCTGGCCGCCCGCCGGCGGAGCGCCTGGGTGTCGGCCCTGGTGACCGGCATCGCGGTGACGGGCGCCTTCGCCCTGGCCATGCCCGGCGGGTTCGCCTTCCTGACCTTCCAGCGCGACCGGGGCACCGAGGTGGAGTCGCTGGGCGCGCTCGTCTTCCATGTCGCCCGGCATTTCGGCTGGCAGGGCGAGGTGCGGCTGAACTACGGGTCGATCGAGTTCCTCGGGCCGTATGTGAGCGAGGTGAGCACGGGCGCGCTGTTCCTGACGGGGGCCGCCTTCGGCTGGCTGGTGCTGTGGCGGCTGCTGGCCCGGCGTTTCGAGGAGCACACGCTCGCCGACGCGGCCTTCGTGGCGGTGCTGATGTTCACGACGACCAGCCGGGTGATCAGCCCGCAGTACATGGTGTGGCTGGTCGGGCTGGCCGCGGTGTGCCTCTGCTTCCCCGGGAGCCGGATGCGGCTGCCGGTCGGCCTCGTCCTGGTGGCGTGCTTCGTGACGGTGCTGGAGTTCCCGCTCTACTTCGCCAACGTGGTGGCCAGCGACGGCCTCGGCCTGACCCTGCTGTTCCTGCGCAACGGCCTCCTGGTGGCCGCCACCCTCCTCGCGGCCCGCGCCCTGTGGAAGGCGACGGTGCCGCGCACGGTCCCCGCTCCCCTGCCCTCTCAGCCGGCCCGCGCGGGCGAGACCCCCGTCTCCTCCTGAGCCGGGGCCCGCCGGAACAGCACCCCCGCCAGCCCGCACTGCACCGCCGTCGCGAGCGCCAGCGCGAGACACACGCCCGGCAGCCCGAGCCCCGTCAGGCCGTACGCCAGCGCCAGCTGCACCGCGGTCCCGAGCACGGTCACCCGCAGCAGCACCGAGGCGCCCCCGCTGCCCTCGAAGACCCCGCCGAGCGCGATGAGGCAGGCCATCAGCAGCAGATAGGGCCCGACGCAGCGCAGGAACAGCACCCCCTCGCCCGCGACCCCTGGCCCGGCTCCGAAGGCGGCCATGAGCCACGGGGCGCCGGCGGCCAGCAGGACGGCCGCGGTGAGGCCGAGGGCGCCGGAGAGGAGCACGGCCTGCCGCCCGATCGCCCGCCGCGCGTCCTCCCCCGCGCCCCGGGTGTGCGCGGTGTGGATGGCGGCGGCCTGGCGGACGGCGTAGAAGGCCATGGTCGCCACGTACATGACCTTGTAGGCGATCGCGTACGCGGCCACCGACGTCACCCCGAGCCGCGCCACAATCGCGATCAGGACCAGGGCGCCCGTCTGCCGCACGGTGAAGTCGGCGGACATGGGCAGGCCGGTCGTCAGCGTCCGGCGCAGGGAGACGCCCAGGGACTCGCCCGCCGCCGCCTCGCGAGCCGTCCGCAGCAGCGCGTTGCGCCGCACCGCGACGAGTCCCGCCCCGAGCGCCACGGACCGGGACAGCACCGTGGCCGCCGCGGCGCCCTGGACGCCGTAGAGGTGGATGAAGAGCGGGTCGAGGGCCAGGATCAGGCCGTTGGAGAGCAGGGCGAGCCGCAGCGGGGTTCTCGTGTCGCCGGTGCCTTTGAGGAGGCCGTCGACGAGTTGCTGGGCGAAGAAGACGGCCATGCCCGGCAGGGAGAGCGTGAAGTAGGCGACGGCGAGCGGGAGGGCTGCGCTGTCGGCCCCGCCCAGCACCAGCCGGGCCAGCGGTTCGCGTCCCAGCAGACCGCCCGCCACCACCAGCGGCGTCACGAGCGCCCACAGTGCCCATCCGCCGCGCACGGCCGCCCGTACGGCCATGGGGTCGCGGGCGCCCCGGGCGTGTGCGACCAGCACGGTCGTGCCGGAGCCGAAGACCAGGGCGATGCCGAGCAGCACGTTCTCCGTGTTGGTCGCCACCGCCACGGCGGCCACGGCCGGGCCGCCCAGCCGCGCGACCCAGACGGTGTTGATGATCCCCGCGGCGACGGAGGCGAGGAGCGAGAGATAGACGGGGCCGGCGAGCAGGAGGAGGTGCTTGCGATGGGCGTTCACCGTGACTGTCCCCCTGACCCCGAGTCCCATGACCCTCGATACGAGCTATCTCTGTACGAGCTATCTCGATTCGAGGTAACTCGTTAAGAGGTAGCATGCGTCACACGTCACCCGCAAGGAGGACCGGAGGAGGACCATGCTGGAGCTGTCGATCCTGGGGTTCCTGGCCGAGGAGCCCCTGCACGGCTATGAGCTCAAGGAGCGCATCAAGGCTCTGACCGGCCATGTCCGGCCCGTGAGCGACGGCGCGCTCTACCCGGCGATCACGCGCCTGGTCGGGGCGGGCCTGCTCGACCAGCACACCGAGCCGGGCGCGAGCGCGGCCCCGCGCCGGATCCTCGCCCTCACCGACCGGGGCCGCGAGGAACTGCTGGAGCGGCTGCGCCGGCCGAAGCAGACCGAGATCACCGACCACGTCCGCTTCAACACGGTCCTGGCGTTCCTGCGCCATCTGCCCGACCGGCACGAGCAGGCCGCGGTGCTGCGCCGACGGCTGGACTTCCTGGAGACCCCGACGAGCTTCTTCTACGTGTCCGGCAAGCCGGTCCGCGCCGAGGAGGCTGACGACCTGTTCCGCCAGGGCGTGCTCCGGGTCGCGCGGGCGACGGGCGAGGCGGAACGGGCCTGGCTGCGGGAGACGGTCGCCCTGCTCGATCAGCCGAGCTGAGCCCGCAGATACTCCTGCCACTGCTCGGTGAAGGCCTCCGGCGTCGTCCCCAGCACGTCCCGCATCGCCTCCGCCACCGCCCCGGCCCGCTTCCGGTGCTCCCCGACGGCCCGGTAGAACTCCCCGAGCCTGGACTCGCCCCAGCGGTCGGCGATCAGCCGGCACGCCGTCCAGCCGCTCTCGTAGGCCCGGGCCAGGCGGCTCGCGTCGCCGGTGAAGCCGAAGTCCTTGTCCTCCGGCAGCGACTCCGGGACCTCCCCCTGGCTCACCGCCCGGGACAACTCGGGCGCGGCCTCGGAGGGGATACGGCCGGTGGCGCGGTAGCCGACCCAGTCGGCGTACCCCTCGGACAGCCAGAGCGGGGTGGCGGCGCCGGTGTGGGCGCGGGTGGCGACATGGGTGGTCTCGTGGGTGACGACGACCTGCTCGCCGAGGCCGCCGAGGAGGGTGAAGGCGTCCGGGTTGACGATGATCCGGTCCGCCGGTGCCCGGGCCGGAGCGCCCGTCTCCCCGGTGGTGACCGCCGCGATCCCCCGGTAGGAGGAGGCGGGCGAGCCGAGCAGTCCCGCCATCCCCTCCAGGGACTTCGGCACGAGCAGGACCACGTGCCGGGACCAGTCCGTGCCCCACGCGTCGGACACGGCGGGCACCGCACGGTCGGCCAGGTCCGCGAAGTCGCGCAGCGACCGGCCGGACTGCCCGACCCCGAGGACGAGGCTGCGGGCGCCCCGGACGGCCTGCACCGCGCCCTGGTCCCACAGTTGCTGCGCGGACTTCCTCGCGGGCCGGTCCGCTTCGACGGACCACCGCCCGTCCGTCGAAGCGGACCGGCTCAGCCGCAGGGTGCGGCCCGCGGTCACCGGCGCCCGGTCGTACCCGGCGACGCGGTAGCGCAGTTCGGCGTCGGCGGTGGCGGTGTCGCCGGTGCGGCGCACGTCGGTGACGCGGTACGACCAGGCGGCCAGGGGCACCGCGCGCAGCCGGGCGAATGCCACCCCCGCGCCCGTCCGTTCGTAGGCCCGCTCGTCGCGGTCGAGGACGGCGGCGGACCGCCGGTCCAGGAGCCGCTGGACGTCGGCCGTGGCGCTGTCGGCCGCGGACCGCCCGCCGCACCCGACCAGGGCGACGAGCAGCACGACGAGCGCCACCACCGCGGACCCCGACCTTCGACCAGCCACGTTCCTGATCGTACGGGCGCCGGGCCGCGCCGGTCAGACCCTGGTGACCGAGGAGACGGGCATCATCCCGACCGGGTCGTAGCGCACGGGTGCGCCGGGGTAGGGCGCGTGGATGACCTGGCCGTTGCCCATGTACATCCCGACATGGCTGGCGTCGTCCCGGTAGACGACCAGGTCACCGGGGCGCGCCTCGGACAGCGGGACCTGCCGGCCGGCGTACCGCTGGGCCTGCGAGGTGCGCGGCAGGGACACCCCGGCCTGCGCGTACGACCACTGCGTCAGGCCCGAACAGTCGAAGCCGGAGGGGCCGTTGGCGCCCCAGACGTAGGGCCGGCCGACCACGCTGCGGGCGGCTGCGACGGCGGCGGCCCCGCGTCCCGAGGCGGGGGTGGCGTTCCCGAGGTAGGGCAGGTCGCCGCGGCCGGAGCGGGAGGCCCGGTCGTAGGCGGCGCGCTCGGCCTCCGGCAGGGAGTTGAGCAGCCGCCGGGCCGTGGCGAGCTTCCGCTCGACGGACTTCTTGTGGACGGCGACCGTCCTGCGGCTCTTCTCCAGTTCGCGGAGCTTCCCGGCGGCCTCTTCGCGGTCCTGGGCGAGTGTGCGCATGGCGTCCTGGAGGTCCTTCAGCTCACCGGCCTGGTGGGCGGTGACGCGGTCCAGCCGGGCGGCCCGGTCGAGGTAGTCCTCCGGGTCGTCGGAGAACAGCAGGGCGAGGGCCGGGTCGAGGCCGCCCGAGCGGTACTGGGCGCCGGCGAGCGAACCGAGCGACTCCCGCATGGAGTTGATGCGCTGCTGCTGCCGGGCGATCCGGTCCCGGGCGGTCCCGGCCTCCTCGCGCAGTTCGTCGGCGCGCTCGTCGGCCTTGTTGTAGGCCTCGGTGGCCTTCTCGGCCTGTGCGTAGAGGCGGTCCACCTCGGCCCGGGTGTCGTCGTGCGGTGCGGACGCGGCCGGTACCGCGCACAGGGCGGTGGCCGCGACGGACAGGAAGCCGACCGCGGCACCGGCGCCCCGGTCGAACCCGGACGGTGCAAGTCGGCGATGGGACCCCACGGGAAGCCGCACTCCTTCCGCTGGCGGACATGGAAACGCGGCAGACAGTAGCCCCGGGACGGGGGGCAGCCAACGACCATCCGTGGGTGCGCGGCACGACGCCCCGCCGCTGACGCAGGTCACCGGCGGGGCGTGGGCTTACTCGAGACTGTGGTGATTCCCCCGAACGGCGGACACGGTGTCCTCGGGAGGGGGCCGTTCGTCAGACGCGGACGCCGAACATGAAGGGGCCGCCGATGGTGTCCATCGACTCGTAGCGGACGACCGTGCCGGTGCGCGGGGCGTGGATGATCTGTCCGTTGCCGGCGTAGAGGCCGACGTGGTGCAGGTCGTTGAAGAAGAAGACCAGGTCGCCGACCTTGAGCTGGCTGACCGAGGAGATCCTGGTGCCGGTCTGGGCCTGCGCCTCGGAGGTGCGCGGGATCTGCATGCCGGCGGCCGCGTAGGCCCGGGAGGTGAGACCGGAGCAGTCGTAGGAGCTGGTGCCGGTGGCGCCGTAGACGTAGGGCTTGCCGAGCTGGCTCTGGGCGAAGGCGAAGGCCGCGGCGGCCCGGCCGGAACCCGGCGGGACGTTGTCGGTGAGGGCGTCGCGCTGGCTGTCCCGGCTGGCGCGGTCCTGCTCGGCGGCGAGCGCCTGCTTCTCGGCGGCGGTGAGGCTGTTGAGCAGCTTCTGCGCGGAGCCGAGCTTGCCCTGGACTTCCTTCTTCTTCTTGCCCAGTTCGGTGCGGGTGGAGGCGAGGTCCTTGAGCTTCTCGGAGGCCTCGGCGCGCTCCTGGGCGAGTTCGCGCTGCTTCTCCTGGACCTTCTTCAGCGCCTCGACCTGCTGGCTGCTCAGCTGGTCGAGCGTGGAGGCCTTCTCGAGGTAGTCGTCCGGGTTCGAGGAGAGGAAGAGCTGGACCGAGGGGTCGATGGAGCCGGTGCGGTACTGCGACGCGGCCGCGAGGCCCAGGCTGTCGCGCAGCTCGTTGAGCTCTTCCTGGCCGCGGGCGACGTTGTCCTGGATGGTGGAGATCTCCTTCTGGAGCTTCTCCTGCTTCTCCTTGGCCCCGTTGTACTTCTCGGTGGCCTGCTCCGCCTCTTCGTAGAGCTTGTCGACCTTCGCCTTGACCTCGTCCTTGCTCGGCTTCTCGCTGGGGGCCGCGTTGGCGGCCTGCGAGCTGAAGGCGACGGCAGCGGCGGCGGCGGTGGTCAGCACGGTCACACGTGCGCGGCTCGGCTGCTTGGGACGACGGTGGGACGCCACGGGTGAAAAGCTCCTTCTGCTCCCTCCGCCGTCTCTCCCGATGAGTGATCACCCGAGCGGAGGTTTCGGAGCCCGACCCTAGTGACCTTCCTGTGATCAGTTCAAATCCTCAGATGAAAAATTGCGTCACAGTGAGCCAACTTTTCCCCTGGACTCACAGGCGGTGAGACTCACTTGACTTAACGTGGCCCACAGGTCTCACCAATTCGGGCATCACGCCCGGACGTTACGCATCGCCCGTACGGTGCCTAGGCGCGCGAAAGGCGCTTGAGGAGCATCGCCGAGGCCACGGGCCGGGCGCCGGCCCGGGCCACCCCGTCGGCGACCTCCCGGTCGGTCGACGCCACGATGACCGGCCGTCCGGGTGGTTCGGCGCGCACGAGTTGACGGATGAGCTCGTCGGCGGTGACACCCGGCTTCGAGAACAGCACCCGTACGCCGCGCGGCGGCGCCAGCAGGACCGGCGCGGCCAGTTCGGCACCGTCGAAGACGCAGGTCACCTCGGCGCCGCT
Source organism: Streptomyces sp. NPDC057099 (assembly GCF_042671245.1). Lineage (NCBI taxonomy): Bacteria > Bacillati > Actinomycetota > Actinomycetes > Kitasatosporales > Streptomycetaceae > Streptomyces > Streptomyces sp. NPDC057099. The sequence goes on along the minus strand of NZ_JBHUTX010000024.1, from coordinate 18,368 downwards.
CTGCGCGGCCAGTTGGGAGAGCTGCCCCAGCAGCCTGAGGCGCTGCTTCTCCAGCGGCATCTGCGGATAGCCGGTCTTGGTGACGTTGTAGCCGTCGACGACCAGATGGGCCTGCGGCAGCGCCAGCAGCTGGTCGAGGACCTGCGGGTCGTTCTCGGAGAGCGCGCGAGCGGCGATGTCCTTCGGGGTCATCCGGCCGGGCTCGACGGCGTCCACGGTCTCGGCGGGCCGTACCGACACCGGAGGCAGGGCCAGTTCGCGCCGGAGCCCCTGGGTGGCGTCCAGCAGGGTGTCCAGCAGCAGCCGCACCCGCATGTCCTCGACGCTGCGGCCTTCGCGGGCCGCCCGGCGCGTGGCCTCCAGGGCCGCCTCGGTCTCCCCCAGCCGGGCCTTGAGCCGCCGGGTCTCGCTCTCGGCGGCGGACACCTGGGCGTGCCCCTCGGCGCGCACGGCCTCCATCTCGCCGTGCGCCTTGCGCAGGGCGGCCTCACCGCGCTTCACGTCACTGAGGGCGGCGCGGAGCTTGCGGTGCAGCGACTCGTTTTCCTTCTTGGCCGATTCCAGCTCCAGGCGCAGCCGCTCGGTCTCGGTCCTGGTGTGGTCACGGGCCCGGTCCAGCTCGTCGCGCAGCCGCTCCAGCTCGGCCCGGCTCTCCTCGTCGGCGCGCTCGGCGTCGGCCCGCTGGGCCTCCTCGCCGGCGGCGGTCACCAGCTTCACCCAGTCGGTCGGCCGCAGTACGTAGGCCGCGGCCGCCACGTCGAGCGGGTCCGCGGCCGGGGGCGGGGAGCCTGAGTCGAGGGCGCCGGCCAGTTCCGGCTGGGCCTCTCTGAGCTTCTCCCCGATGCGCTGCCGGAAGAGCGGGTCGGTCTCCAGCGCCGAGGCCATGGCGTTGCCGGCGAACTTGGCCCTGCGGTTCGGGGCGAACCGGGCGTACTGCCTGAGCTGTGCGGGCAGCTCGCCGACCGTCAGCGCTCCGAAGCCGTCAGAGACGATCTGCACGACCTTGCGGCGCACGCCGTCGGGCAGCGGACGGTCGAGCACCTCGGCGGCGCCGTCGCCCGGCCCCCCGCCTGTGGTCTCCACCATCCGTCACACCCCAATGCCTGTGCGGGCCCGCTCCCCTCAGGAGCCGGCGCCCGGCCTGTCCACGAGTTCCACCTGGTCCACCGCGTTGCACCAGCGGCAGCGCACCGACTCGATGGTCTCACTGAGCACCTCGCGCTCCTCGACCTTCGCCTCTCCGGCGAGGTCGAGGTGGACGTACTCGACGACCTTCGACGAGCGGGTCACGTCGAAGCGTGTGAGGTTGCCGCAGAGGGTGCAGCGCCACCGCGTCTCGGCGGTCGGCAGGGGAACCGTCATCGTGGCCTGTTCTCTTTCCTTCTAGTGTCCGTGACGCCACCGGCCTCCCCGGTGCGTGTGGCTCGTAACCCTACGGCCTGCGAGGTCCTCGTCGCCTGCGTGTCCACGGCGGCGAGGCGGTCTGTGCGGTTGCGTCCGGTTACGTCATGCTCTGTGTCCATGATCAGCAAGTGGAGCGCCTCGATCGGCCGGGTGAGCGGATCGATCAGGGGGTCGTCGGCGCCGGTGACGTACACACTGATCGCCCTGTGCTGCACCGTCTTCCTGGCCGGGCCCGCCTCGGGCATCGGCCCGGCGTACGGCTCGGGCGACGAGCTGCTCGCCGCGCAGCGGGCCTACTTCCGGCACTGGGGCGTGATTCCCGCAGAACTGTTCGAGGGATCCCCCGGGCCGGCCCTCACTCCGGCGACGGCGCTCTTCGTCCACGGCACCTGGGTGCACCTGCTCGGCAACATGCTCTTCCTCTACGTCTTCGGGGCGATGACCGAGGAGCGGATGGGGCGGGTGCAGTTCACCCTGTTCTACGTCGGCTGCGGCTACCTGGCCCTGCTCGGGTACGCCGTCGCCAACGCGGACTCCGGGCAGCCCCTGGTCGGTGCCTCCGGGGCGATCTCGGCGGTCCTCGGCGCGTTCCTCTACCTGTTTCCCCGTGCCCGGGTGACCAGTCTCCTGCCGTTCCTCTTCTTCCTGCCGGTGCGCTTCCCGGCCTGGGTCGTGCTGCCGTTCTGGGCGGCACTGCAGTGGCTGGCGGCGGGACGGGCCTCGGACGGGCCAGGGGTGGCCTACCTCGCCCACCTGATCGGCTTCGGTCTGGGCTTCTGCTACGCCTCGGTCCGCTACGGCCGTCCCACCGGCCCCACTAGAGTGAAGACCGCCCCTGCTCCGGCCCCCGAGGGAGAGAACCAGCCGTGATCACCGCGATCGTCCTGATCAAGACCAGCGTGGACCGGATCCCCGAGATCGCGGAGTCGATCGCGGCGCTGGACAGCGTCAGCGAGGTCTTCTCCGTCACCGGCACCTACGACCTCATCGCGATGGTCCGGGTGAAGCAGCACGAGGACCTCGCCGAGGTCATCCCCGGCCGGATCAGCAAGATCCCCGGCGTGGAGGGAACGGACACGCACGTGGCGTTCCGTACGTACTCGCAGCACGATCTGGAGGCGGCGTTCTCGATCGGGCTGGACAACTAGGGCCTGCAGGTCTGACCGGCTCCGGATGAAGAGTTCTTCATCCGGGGTTCATCATCCGCCGCGGGTTCCGTCCGCAGGATCGGGCGCATGGCATTCTCCCGTCGTATGGCCGCCCTCTCCGCGGTCGTGCTGATCCCCCTGGGCATCGCGGCGACCAGCTACGCCCTCGCGGACAGCCCCCAGTCGCCGAAGGTCCCGTCCCAGCAGGTGGAGCTGGACAGCGGCACACCCACCCCCACCTCCACGCTCGGGCCCACCCCGAAACCCACGCCTGGCGACGAGGTCGTCTCGCGGCCCCCGGTGACCGACAGCTCAGCGAGTGACGATGATGACGACGACCGCGGCCAGGGCAACGGGGACGACGGACCGGGCGACGACGGGCCCGGCTCCGACAACTGACCCCGGCCGGCGGCGCGTCTCCGCCCGGGTCCGCATCCTGCTCTGGCTGCTGTTCGTGATGGCGGTCGCGCTCGCCTCGGTGGCCATGACCACCCGCTCCTTCCTGCTGCGGGACGTCGACAACCGGATCAACCGCCTGCTCACCCAGGAGACCGGCGAGTTCGCCAACTTCGAGGAACGGGGCGGGGATCCGCAGACGGGCCGCCCCTTCACCGACGCGAACCGGCTGCTGACGGTGTTCCTGGAACGGCAGTACCCCGACGCGGACGAGGAGCTGATCGGCCTGGTCGGCCGGGCGGGCAGCGCCCCCCGGCAGATCCGCCAGCGGCACGACCTGCCCGTCGCCCTGCCCCTGCACCGGGATCCCGCCGCCAAGCGCGCCGTCTTCGACTCGCCCGAGTCCTCCGGGGTGCTGCGGCGGCCGGAGGGCGAGATCCGCTGGGCGAAGGTCACCGTGGCCCAGCAGGGCCGGGCGCCGGACGCCGCGTTCGTCGTGGTCTTCCACCCGGAGCGCGAGCGGGCACGGGTGAACGACATGTTCCGCACGCTGCTCGTCATCTCCGGGGTCGCCCTGCTGCTGACCGTCGGCATCGCCTGGGCGGTCGCCGGGCGGATCCTCAAACCGGTGCGGGTGGTGCGCACCGCGGCGGCGCAGCTCACCGAGCAGGGCCTCACCCGGCGGATCCCGGTGCACGGCAACGACGACATAGCGGCCCTCGCCGAGACGTTCAACGGCATGCTCGACCGGCTGGAGCGGGCCTTCGCCGCCCAGCGCGAGTTCGTCGACGACGCGGGGCACGAACTGCGCACCCCCATCACCATCGTGCGCGGCCATCTGGAACTGATGGGCGACGACCCGGCCGAACGCGAGGAGACGGTCCGGCTGGTCACCGACGAGCTGGACCGGATGAGCCGCATCGTCGAGGACCTGCTGCTCCTCGCCAAGGCCGAACGCCCCGACTTCGTCACCCCCGAGCCGGTCCAGGTCGCCGAACTCACCGCCGACGTCTACGTCAAGGCCCGCACCCTGGGCGAACGCGACTGGCGGCTCGACGGGGTCGCCGACCTGGAGGCCGAGCTGGATCCGCAGCGGATCACCCAGGCCATGGTGCAGCTCGCGCAGAACGCCGTGCAGCACACCACGACCGGCCAGACCATCCGCATCGGCTCCCGCACCGACGGCCCGGACCTGGAGCTGTGGGTGGCCGACTCCGGGCCCGGGGTGCAGCCCCAGGACGCCGAGGTGATCTTCGAACGCTTCCGGCGCGGCACGGCCCGCCGCGGCACCCGGGGCTCCGGCGCGGGCCTCGGGCTGTCCATCGTCAAGGCGATCGCCGAGGGCCACCGGGGCCGGGTACGGCTCTACGGCACGCCCGGTGGCGGCGCCACCTTCGCCCTCGTTCTGCACGCGCCCCGGGCACCGGAAGGGGACCCCTCGTGAACCGCATCCTCATCGTCGAGGACGAGGAGCGCATCGCCTCCTTCGTGGAGAAGGGCCTGCGCTCCAACGGCTTCACCACGACCGTCGTCACCGACGGCGACGCGGGGTACGAGTACGCCCTGACCGGTGGCTTCGACCTCGTCGTCCTGGACATCGGGCTGCCCGGCCGGGACGGCTTCACGATCCTGCGCGAGCTGCGGGAGGCGCGGGTGTCGGTGCCGGTGATCGTGCTGACCGCGCGGGACTCCGTACGGGACACGGTGGCCGGCCTGGAGGGCGGCGCCGACGACTGGATGACCAAGCCGTTCCGCTTCGAGGAGCTGCTCGCCCGGGTACGGCTGAGGCTCCGTACGGCGGCGCGGGCGCCGGAGGTGACGGTGCTCAGGTCGGGCTCCCTGAGCCTCGATCTGCGCACGCGGCGTGCCCGTTCCGGGGAGCGGACGGTCGATCTGACGGCGCGTGAGTTCGTGCTGCTGGAGCTGTTCCTGCGGCATCCCGGGCAGGTGCTTTCGCGGGAGCAGATCCTGTCGCATGTGTGGGGGTACGACTTCGATCCGGGGTCCAACATCGTGGATGTGTATGTGCGGACGCTGCGGAAGAAGCTGGGGGCGGAGCGGGTGGAGACGGTGCGGGGTATGGGGTACCGGGTGCCGTGAACTCCGTTGAGGGCAGGTGAGAACTCCTTCATGCAAGGCTCATGGAGGGCTCACCGCGCTCGCCGAACCTCGATGGCGTGACCCTGAATCTGCGCTCCACCACCGCCCTGTGCCTGGCGCTGTCGTTGTGCGCGCTGCTCGCTGTACCCACGAACTTCCCGGGACTCGGCGGTGACGCCCGTTTCACGCTCGTCGTGTTCGTGTTCGCGACCTGTGCCTGGATCGGGACGTCCATCGACGACACCTATATCGCGCTGGGTGCCGGACTCGCGCTCACGGTGACCGGGGTGATCAGCAGCGACACCCTGTTCGGCACGCTCGGCGATGCCACGGTGTGGCTGCTGATCTGCGCGTTCGTACTGGCGGCGGCGGTGAGCCGGACCGGGCTCGCGGGCCGGGCGGCGGTGTTCCTGGTCAGCGGGGCGCGCACCGTGCGGCAGCTCGTGCACCTGACGACGGCCGCCCTGGTCGTCACGGCGTTCGCGGTGCCCGCCACCTCGGGCCGGGCCGCGCTCGCGCTGCCGGTGTTCCTCGCCCTCGCGAAGGTCCTCGCCGACCGGAAGCGACTGGTGGTGATGCTGGCGTTGCTGTTCCCGACCGTGATCCTTCTGTCGGCGGTGGCGACCCTGATCGGCGCGGGCGCGCATCTGATCACCGTGTCGGTGCTGTGGGAGACGACCGGGCAGCACATCGGCTTCACGGAGTGGCTGCTGCTGGGTCTGCCGCTGGCCGTGGCCTCGTCCCATCTGGCCGCCGAGCTGGTGATGCTGACGACGACCCGGCGGGCGGACCGCCGCGGCCCGGTCAGCATCACCCCCGAGCAGATCCAGGAGCACAGCGAGCAGCCGGTGACCGGCCCCTGGAGCCAGGCCGAGAAGCGCTGCGCCCTGCTCCTGGCCACGGTGGTGCTGCTGTGGTGCAGTGAGCCGCTGCACCGGGTGCCGCCCGCCCTGGTCGCGCTGATCGGTGCCGTCATCGCCTCCTCCCCCGCCCTCGGCACCGTCCGTCTGAAGGACGCGCTGAAGACCGTCCCCTGGTCGCTGCTGCTGTTCATGGCGGCGACGATGGCGATGGGCGTCGCGCTCGCCGACTCGGGAGCCGCGAAGTGGCTGGTCTCGGGGCTGCCGACGGGCGAATCGCCGGTGCTGTTCCTCGCGATCGTGATCGCCGTCAGTACGGCGGCCCACCTGGTCCTGCAGTCCCGCTCGGCCCGTTCGTCGGTCCTGGTCCCGCTGGTCGTGGCCGCCGCGGTCGGCGTCGGCGTCAACCCGGTCGCCGCCGCGCTCGCCTCCACCGCCGCCGCCGGCTTCTGCCACACCCTGCCCGCCTCGGCCAAGCCGGTCACGCTCTTCGCGCAGCTCCCCGGCACTCCCACCTACACCCCGCGCGACCTGCTGCGGCTGTCCGCGTTGCTGGCCCCGCTGACCGCCGTGCTCGTCCTGCTCTTCGCCGTCGCGGTGTGGCCGCTGCTCGGCGTGTCCGTCACCCGTTAAGGAGCCCTCCATGCTGACCCGTGTCGTCGTAGCCCCCAGCGGCTTCAAGGAGTCCCTGTCCGCGGAGGCGGCGGCCGACGCCATCGCCGCGGGTGTCCGCCGTGTCCTGCCCGACGCCGAGATCGACCTGGTTCCGCTGGTGGACGGCGGCGAGGGCACGGCCGTCGCACTGGCCGCCGCGACCGGCGGCCGGCTCGTCACCGTGCCCGCCACCGGCCCCGTCGGGGAGACCATCGGCGCCCCTTTCGCCCTGCTGGGCTCCGGGGACACGGCGGTGGTGGAGATGGCGGCGGTCGCGGGCCTCTCCCTCGTCCCGCGCGACCAGCGCGACCCGGGCGCCACCACCACCTACGGCGTCGGCGAACTGATCCGCTCCGCGCTCGACCGGGGCGTCCGGCGGATCCTCGTCGGCTGCGGCGACTCGGGCACCTCGGACGGCGGCGCGGGCGCGCTCCAGGCGCTCGGGGCCCGGCTCCTGGACGAGGAGGGCCGGGAACTGCCGTACGGAGGAGCCGCGTTGACGCGTCTGCACCGCATCGATCCGCGGGGCCTGGACTCCCGGCTGGCGGACGTGGAACTGCTGGTGGCCTGCAACCCCTACAACGTGCTGTGCGGCGAGCGGGGCGTCGCCCGGGTCTTCGGCCCGCAGAAGGGCGCGACGCCGGTTCAGGTCGAGGAGCTGTCGGCCGGCCTGGAGAACTGGGCCTTCGTCCTCACCCGCGATGTCGCCGTCCCGGACACCAACCTCCGCCACGGTCCCGGAACCGGAGCCTCCGGCGGTCTGGGAGCCGGCCTCGCCGCCCTGGGCGCCCGGCTCCTCCCCCGCTTCGACGTGCTGCTGGACCATCTCGACCTGGACGCCCGCCTGGCCCGCGCCGATCTGGTCGTCACCGCCGAGGGCGCCCTGGACCACCAGACACCGCGCGGCAAGGTCCCCGCCGAGGTGGCCCGCCGGGCCAAGCTCCACGGCCGCCCGGTCCTGGCCCTCGCGGGCACGCTCGGCGAGGGCGCGCGCGAGGTGCCGGGCGTGGACGCGTTCAGCGGCATCCTGCCGGCTCCGATGGCCCTGGCGGAGGCCCTGGTGCGGGCCTCCGAACTCCTCACGGACGCGACCGAACGCGCCCTGGGGATGATCCTGCTGGGCGCCCGGCTACCGGCTCAGGCGGAGGTGTCCGGGACGCAACGGCCGTCCTCCGTGCGGTAGTTCCACCGCGCGCCGTCCTGGACCAGCTCCTTGACGGCGCTGACGAACCGCTCGACGTGCTCGTCGGGCGTGCCCGCGCCGAAGCTCACCCGGATGGCGTTGAGGGACTTCTCGCCGGGAGCCGCCTCCGGTGCGCCGCACTCGCCCTGGGTCTGCGGGTCGCTGCCCAGCAGGGTCCGCAGGAGGGGGTGGGCGCAGAACAGCCCGTCCCGCACCCCGATGCCGTACTCGGCGGAGAGGGCGGCGGCGAAGTGGGAGCTGTTCCAGCCCTCGACGACGAAGGAGATGACGCCGACGCGCGGGGCGTCGTCGCCGAAGAGGGAGAGGACCCGGACCTCCGGCACCTCGGCGAGGCCCGTACGCACCTTCTCGATCAGGTACTGCTCGCGCGCGACCAGGTTGTCGAACCCGGCCTCGGTGAGCGCCGCGCAGGCGGAGGCGATGGAGTAGGCACCGATGACGTTCGGGGAGCCGGCCTCGTGACGGGCGGCGCTCTCGTGCCACTCCACGTCGACGCCGCCGTCCGTACGCCGCGCCACCTTGCGCGAGGCACCGCCGCCCGCGAGGTACGGGTCCGCCTCGCGCAGCCAGTCGGACCGGCCGGCCAGGACGCCGGAGCCGAAGGGCGCGTACAGCTTGTGCCCGGAGAAGGCGACCCAGTCGACGTCGAGGTCCGCGACGGACACCGGGTGGTGCGGGGCCAGCTGCGCGGCGTCCAGCACGATCCGGGCACCGTGGGCGTGCGCGGCCGCCGCGAGTTCCCGTACGGGCCACAGCTCGCCGGTGACGTTCGAGGCGCCGGTGACGCAGACGAGGGCCGGTCCGTAGGGCTCGCGGTCGGCGAGGGCGCGCTCCAGGGTCTCGACGGCCTGGCTCGGGCTGCTCGGGGCGTCCAGGTAGGTGACGCGCGCGTTCCGCCACGGCAGCAGGGAGGCGTGGTGCTCGGTCTCGAAGACGAACACCTGGCAGTCGGCCGGGAGCGCGGCGGCGAGGAGGTTCAGGGAGTCGGTGGTGGACCGGGTGAACACCACCTGGTCGCCGTCCCGGCAGCCGAGGAACTCCGCGACGGTCCGCCGGGCGTTCTCGAAGAGGTCGGTCGACAGCTGGGACAGGTACCCGGCACCGCGGTGGACGCTGCCGTAGTACGGCGCGTAGGCGGCGACGTCGTCCCAGACGCGCTGGAGCGCCGGGGCGCTGGCGGCGTAGTCGAGCGCGGCGTAGGTGACCTCGCCGCCGGTCACGAGCGGCACGGTGACATCCCGGCCGAGAACGGGCAGCGAGGCACAAACGGACTGGTCGGCGGCAGCGGTGGAGACAGACATGGCGGAACTCCCGTGAAGGCAGGCTGAATCCGCCCGCGAGCGCGTACGGCTCAAGCGGGGGGTGAAGGAAGAAGGGGGTGCGGAGGCGGGGCTCTGCGGCCCTATCGCATTCGCTGGTTCACGAGAAACTCCTCGTCACGCGCTTGCCACAGACCTCGCTGCCTACGGCCTGGTCTTCACCCGGGGCACCCCGCCACGGACGGAGGGTTGCCGGACAGTCGGCCGGGGCCTCATGACTGTCACTCATGACCTGATCAGGAAAGTACGCGAAAAGATCGGCGTCCCGCAACCCGAGTCCGGATCGCGGGACGCCGTACGCATTCCGCTAGGCGTTGCTCGCGGCCACCCAGCGCTCCAGGGTCCGCTTCGCGGCCCCCGAGTCGATCGACTCCGCGGCCTTCGCCATCCCGGCACGGACCTGGTCGGCCAGGGGCGCCGCCGTGGGCTCCAGAGCCACCAGCGCGGCCGCCGAGTTCAGCAGGACCGCGTCGCGGACCGGCCCGGTCTCGCCCTCCAGCAGGCGGCGGGCGACCTCGGCGTTGTAGGAGGCGTCCGCGCCGCGCAGGGCCTCCACGGGGACCAGTTCGAGGCCCACGTCACGCGGGTCGAAGGGCTCCTCGGTGACCGTGCCGTCCCGGACGATCCACACCCGGGAGGTGGCCGTGGTGGTCAGTTCGTCCAGGCCGTCGTCGCCCCGGAAGACCAGGGACGAGTTGCCGCGCTCGGCGAAGACGCCCGCGACGATCGGCGCCATGCGCGGGTCCGCCACACCGACGGCCTGGGAGCGCACCCGGGCCGGGTTGGTCAGCGGGCCGAGCGCGTTGAACACCGTACGGATGCCCAGCTGGCCGCGGGCCGCGCCCGCGTGGCGCAGGGCCGGGTGGAACTTCACCGCGAAGCAGAAGGTGATCCCTGCCTCGTCGGCGACCTCCGCGACGCGGTGCAGCGGCAGCTCCAGATTGACCCCGAGCTTCTCCAGCACGTCGGAGGCCCCGGACGCCGAGGACGCGGCGCGGTTGCCGTGCTTGACGACCTTGGCGCCCGTGCCGGCGACGACGATCGAGGACATCGTGGAGATGTTGACCGTCTTGGCGCCGTCACCGCCCGTGCCGACGATGTCGACCGTCGCCCCGGGCACCTCGATCACATTGGCGTGCGCGTACATCGTCCGGACGAGGCCGTTGATCTCCTCGACGGTCTCGCCCTTGGCCCGCAGGGCCACCACGAAGCCCGCGATCTGCGCCTCGGTCGCCTCGCCGCGCATGATCAGGTCCATCGCCCAGGCGGTGTCGTCCGCGCTCAGGTGCCTGCCGTCCAGCAGGCCGTTCAGCAGGGCGGGCCAGGAGCGGCCCGCCGCGGTGTCGCCTCCAGCGGGGGTCACAGCGCTCATCAGCCGCTCCTGGGTCGTCGTACGTCACGTAAAAGCAGTGGTCCCACCCTATCCAGCCCCGGGCACCACGAAGGGCCCCGTCCGAACACCGGACGAGGCCCTTCTGTGGCGTGGCGAAGCAGCGATCAGTGGTGGCCGTGGCCGCTCGTGATCTCCCGGTACTCCTCGGCGGTGGGCTTGGGGATCTGGGCCCCCTCGCCGTAGTAGGACTCGCTGAGCTTGGCGCGCAGCTTCTCGGAGCCCTTCACCTTGCGCTCGACACCGTTCTCGTCGGTCGTCGCACCGATCTCGGCCGGCTGGTACTGCTCGTGCGCGGTGAGCGTGTACATCTGCTCCTGGCTGAGCGGCTCGTGCACCTCGATGAACTCACCGTGCGGCAGGCGCTTGATGATGCCCGACTCACGGCCGTGCAGCACCTTCTCCTTGTCCCGGCGCTGCAGGCCGAGACAGATGCGCTTGGTGACGATGAACGCGAGGACCGGTCCGAGGAAGAACCCGATCCGGACGAACCAGGTGACCGAGTTGATCGACAGATGGAAGTGCGTGGCGACGATGTCGTTGCCGCCGCCGATCAGCATGATGATGTAGCCGGTGATCCAGGCGACACCCACACCGGTGCGGGTCGGGGCGTTGCGCGGGCGGTCCAGGATGTGGTGCTCGCGCTTGTCCCCGGTGACCCACGACTCGATGAACGGGTAGAGGGCGATGATCCCGAGGAAGACACCGAAGAGCACCAGCGGGATGAACACGCCCAGGACGAGCGTGTGGCCCCAGAAGTTGACCTCCCAGCCCGGCATCGCACGGATCAGACCCTCGGCGAAGCCCATGTACCAGTCGGGCTGGGCACCGGTCGACACCTGGTCGGGACGGTAGGGGCCCAGGACCCAGATCGGGTTGATCGTCGCGATGCCGGCGAGGGCCGCGATGACACCGAAGACCAGGAAGAAGAAGCCTCCGGCCTTGGCCATGTAGACCGGCAGCAGCGGCATGCCGACGACGTTCTTGTTGGTCCGTCCGGGACCCGCGAACTGGGTGTGCTTGTGGTAGAAGACCAGGATCAGGTGGCCGACCACGAGCCCGAGCATGATGCCCGGCAGCAGCAGGATGTGGATCGAGTAGAACCGGGCGACGAAGTCGGTGCCCGGGAACTCCCCGCCGAACAGGAACATCGAGATGTACGTGCCCACGATCGGCACGGACAGGATCGCGCCCTGCGTGAAGCGGACACCGGTGCCGGAGAGCAGGTCGTCCGGGAGCGAGTAGCCGGTGAAGCCGGTGAACATGCCCAGGACGAACAGCAGGAAGCCGAACATCCAGTTGATCTCGCGCGGCTTGCGGAACGCGCCGGTGAAGAAGACGCGCATCATGTGCACGAACATGCCGGCGAGGAAGATGATCGCCGCCCAGTGGTGGATCTGCCGGATCAGCAGACCGCCGCGGACGTCGAAGCTGATGTCCAGGGTGGAGGCGAAGGCCTCCGACATCAGCTGCCCCTGGAGCGGGACGTAACTGCCGTGGTACTCCACCTCGTTCATCGACGGGTGGAAGAACAGCGTCAGATACACACCCGTGAGGATGATGATGATGAAGCTGTAGAGGCAGATCTCACCCAGCATGAAGGACCAGTGGTCCGGGAAGATCTTGCGCATGTTGGCCTTGGCCAGGGAGTAGATCCCGAGGCGGCCGTCGGCCCAGTCGGCGACCCGCTCACCCGCGGGTGCCTTGCGGCGTTCTTGTGCAGTGCTCATCCGCGCTCCCAGAAAGCAGGGCCGACGGGCTCGTCGAAGTCGCCGAGCGCCTCAAGATAGCCCTCGTCGTTCACGCCGATGCGGAGCTGCGGCAGGGCGTGACCGGCGGGACCGAAGATCACTCGGGCACCGTCGGAGAGGTCGAAGGTGGACTGGTGGCAGGGGCAGAGCACGTGGTGCGTCTGCTGCTCGTACAGGGAGATCGGGCAACCGACGTGGGTGCAGATCTTCGAGTACGCGACGATGCCCTCGTGCGACCACTCGAGCTCGCGCTTGTCCTTGATGTTCTCCGGCTGGATCCGGACGATCATCAGGGCGGCCTTGGCGATCTCGTTCTGGAAGTCGTGGTCGTGCTCCTCCAGGCCCTCGGGCTTGGCGAAGGTCAGCGAACCGACCGCGACGTCGGAGGGACGCAGCGGCTCGTCCGTGTTCATGTTGACGAGCAGCTTGCCCTTGGACCACAGCGTGTGGCGGAGCTTGGTGCCGGGCAGCGGGCCGAGGTCGCGCAGCAGCACGACGCCGGAGAGCGGCACCAGCGTGAGCGCGCCGAGCATGGTGTTGCGGATCAGCTTGCGGCGGCCGAGCGCCGACTCCTTGGCGCCCTGCTTGAAGTCCGCGAAGACCTTCTCGCGGACCTCGGGCGTCGCCGCGATCGCGTGCCGCTCGTCGGCGACCTCCACGTCGGACATCAGGGTGCGCGCCCAGTGGACGGCGCCCGCGCCGATGCAGAACAGCGCGATGCCGAGCGTCATGCCCAGCGCGAAGTTCAGCGCGCTGATGTGACCCAGCGGGAAGATGAAGACCGACTTGTCGACCGGGATCGCCACGAACGCGGCGATGAAGGCGACGGTGGCCAGCATCGACACCGTGAACAGCAGGGCGACCGTACGCTCGGACCGCTTGGCGGCCCGCTCGTCGATGTCCTGGACCCGGTGCTCGTGGGGAGGCAGGCCCGGGTCCGCGAACGGGTGCTTCTCGTCCGGGACGCTCACCGCGTCGTGCCCGTGCTCGTCACGTCCCGCGTGCTCGGCGGGCAGGTTCTCTTCTGGAATGTCTTGGCTACTCATGACTTCTTGGCCTTTGCGGTCCGGGCGGCGACCCACACGGCGACGGCGATCAGTCCGCCGAGACCGAAGATCCAGCCGAACAGGCCCTCGCTGACCGGCCCGAGGCCGCCGAGCTCGAGGCCGCCGGGGCTCTCGGTCTTGTCGCTGTTGACCGCGTCGAGGTAAGCGATGATGTCCTTCTTGTTCTTCTCCGACAGCGTGGTGTCGGGGAAGGACGGCATGTTCTGCGGGCCGGTCTGCATGGCCTCGTAGAGGTGCTTCGCGGAGACGCCCTCGAGGGTCGGCGCGTACTTGCCGTGCGTCAGCGCACCGCCCTTGCCGGTGAAGTTGTGGCACTGCGCGCAGTTGGTGCGGAACAGCTCACCGCCCTTGGCGATGTCGGCGCCCTCGGGGCCGTACTGCTCCTCCGTCGGGACGGACGGACCGGCGCCCAGCGAGGCGATGTACGCCGCGAGCTGGTCGATCTCGGCCTGCGAGTAGATGTTCTTCTTCGCCGGGACCTGCGGGCCCTGCGAGGTGGCGGCCGGCATACGGCCCGTGCCCACCTGGAAGTCGACGGCCGCGGCGCCCACACCCACCAGGCTCGGCCCGTCGGAGGTGCCCTGACCGCCGGTGCCGTGGCAACTGGCGCAACCGACCGAGTAGAGCTTCTTGCCCTCCTCGATGGTGAGGGACTGGGCGGTTTCGTCGGCCTTCGCCGGGCTCGTCGGTGCGAACACGGCATACAGCCCCCCGGTGCATGCCAGCGCGAGGAGTAGGACGACGAGCGCCGCCAGCGGGTGGCGTCGTCGTGCGGAGAGCTTTTTCACGGATTACCCCGGTGTCAGGATCTTCTGCGTCGATGCTTCTGGGATGCGTGCTTCGTCGGGCACGCGTGGATGCGGGCCCTGCTACTTGATCATGTAGATCGTGGCGAAGAGGCCGATCCAGACGACATCGACGAAGTGCCAGTAGTAGGACACGACGATCGCGGCGGTCGCCTGCTCATGGGTGAACCTGCTGGCCGCGTAGGTCCGGCCGAGGACCAGCAGGAAGGCGATGAGACCGCCCGTCACGTGCAGGCCGTGGAAGCCGGTGGTCAGGTAGAACACCGAGCCGTAGGGGTCGGAGGACAGGGACAGGCCCGCCTCCTTGACCAGCTCCGTGTACTCGAGGACCTGACCGCCGATGAAGATCGCACCCATCACGAAGGTGACGATGAACCACATCCGGAGCTTCTTCACATCACCGCGCTCGGCGGCGAAGACGCCGAGCTGGCAGGTGAGGGAGGAAAGCACCAGGATGGTGGTGTTCGCCGCCGAGAACGGGAAGTTGAGATGGCCGGCCATCTCCTTCCAGTGATCGGGACCCGTCACCGATCGCAGGGTGAAGTACATCGCGAAGAGGGCCGCGAAGAACATCAGCTCGGAACTCAACCAGATGATGGTTCCGACGCTGGTGAGGTTCGGCCGATTGACCGACGGGTGCGCGTGCCCGGTTTCTGCTGTCGTTGCTGTCGCCACGACCGACATTATGTCGGTCGCTTATCCCGCCCTCACTCCGGGGGGTGCCGTTCGGAGTGTCTCTGCCTGTCGTACCGGTGTTGACGTGGTGTTCAAGGGAGTAGCATCCCGCCCATCGGGCCTGTCCTTACGACGCTGACGTCACGGAGGAACAATGCAGCCGACCGCCACGGTGCTGGTCTACAGCGACGACTCCAACACCCGCGAGCAGGTGCGGCTCGCCACGGGACGGCGGCCGGCGCCGGACGTCCCGGTGGTGGAGTTCCTGGAGTGCGCGACCCCGGCCGCGGTGCTCAAGGAGCTGGACCGGGGTGGGATCGATGTCTGTGTGCTGGACGGGGAGGCCGTGCCGATGGGGGGCATGGGGCTCTGCCGGCAGATCAAGGACGAGGTGTTCGAATGCCCGCCGGTGCTGCTGCTGATCGGGCGGCCGCAGGATGCGTGGCTGGCCACCTGGAGTCGGGCCGAGAGTGCGGTGACCCTGCCGGTGGAGCCGGTGGAGTTCGCGGCCGCCCTGGCCGCTTTGCTGCGGGAGAAGAAGGCTTTGAACGCCTAGGGGCTCGGTTCGACCTGTTGTGTGGCGTGTGCGGGTGTGTGGGGGCTGTTCGCGCAGTTCCCCGCGCCCCTTCAGGTCAGATGCTCTGAGGGCGTAGACGGGCCCTGTCGGCCTCTGCGGGGCCGTCCGGGGTGCCGCCCAGGAGGGCGCTGCCTGTGCGCCACTTCTGCCAGTCGAGGTTCCAGTCGCCGAAACCGTTGCCGAAGGGGGCCATGGTGTCGCCGCCGGAGTTGATGACCTTGACGATGTCGCCCTCGCGTACGGTGTCGTAGAACCACGCGGCGTTCTCGGTGCTCATGCCCGTGCAGCCGTGGCTGACGTTGGCGGCTCCCTGGGAGCCGACCGACCAGGGGGCGGCGTGGACGTACTCGCCGCTGTTGGTGACGCGGACGGAGTGGTGGACGATCAGGTCGTAGAAGTCCGAGGCGCCGATGCTGGCACTGGTCATGCGGACGGTGCCTTCCTTGGCCAGGACGACCTTGACGCCGTTGCGGGTGTCGTAGCCCGGCATACCCGTGGTCACCGGTATCTGGCGGATGATCTCGTCGTTCTTGTAGACCGTCATCTGGTGGGCGCCGGCGTCCGTGACGGCTATGAGCTTGTCGGCGGTGCTGATCGTCAGCGGCTTGGCCTTGCCGCCGCCCCAGAGGCGGTCGCCGATCTTGATGCCCTCCAGGTTGCTGCGGACCTGGACGGTGGCCTGTGCGGGCCAGTAGTCCTTCGGGCGGTAGTGGAGCTTCTTGTCGTCCACCCAGTGCCAGGCGCCGTCCACCGCGGGCATGGAGGAGACCTTGAGCGCGCGTTCGACGACGGCCCGCTGGGCCCTGTCCTTGACGGGCCGGCTCAGTTCGGCGGTGACGGGCTGGCCGACGCCGTAGGTGCCCGCCTTGGGGCCGAAGGCGACGTCCAGGCGCTTCTTGGTGGTGGGCTTGCCGGTGTCGAAGGTGAGGACCTTGCGGCCGGGCGCCCCGTCCTCGTCCTCGGTGCTCACCCGGACGGTGTAGCCGGCGTTGGCGGCGAGCGGTGCGGTGCTGTGCCAGCGGCTGCCGTCGGCGGCGAGTTCGCCCGCCAGGTGGCGTCCGGCGGCGTCGTAGGCCGTGACGTCCGTGATGCGCCCGTCGGAGTCCTCGGCGACCACTTCCAGGGGCTTGTCCGGGTCGGCCTTCTCACGGCCCTCGGAGGGGCCGTTGAAGGAGATCTGGTCCGCCGCGTCGTAGGGGCGGTGGGAGAGCGGGTTGCCGTCCGAGCCGCAGGCGGTGATGACGCCCGCGCTGAGGGCGATCACCAGCAGCGTGCAACTGACGACGGTGCGGGGCCGGGATATCGCTGTGTGGCTCATGACCTCACGCTAGGAAGGCCCGTCAACAGCGGCACGCCGAGTGAATCGTACGAGTGACAGATATTGCGGCAGAAAGACGGCAGAAAGCAGGGGCCCGGACGCTCCTGTCGGAGTGTCCGGGCCCCTGAAGCGCTCGGCGCGTATTACTGGGTGCGGTTCTCACCGCGGTAGTACTCGAAGACCCAGCCCCAGATGCCGATCAGGACGATCGGCAGCGAGAAGTACAGCAGCCACCAGCCGATGGCGACCGACAGGAAGGCCAGGGCGCCGCCGATGGCCAGCGAGAGCGGCTGCCAGCTGTGCGGGCTGAAGAACCCGACCTCGCCGGCGTCGTCCGCGACGTCCGCCTCCTTGTTGTCCTGTGCGCCCACGTCGACCCGCTTGGCCGTGAAGCCGAGGTAGAAGCCGATCATGATGCACAGGCCGAAGGTCAGGAAGAGGGCCGTGGTGCCGGCCGGCTCCTTCGACCACACGCCATAGACGACCGCCATGACGAGGACGAAGAAGCTCAGCCACATGAACATCTTGCCCTGGATCTTCACTTGCCGGCCTCCTTGCCGCCGGCGAGGGCCTTCTCGCCGTGCCCCGCGTTCTCGAGCTGGTCGAGAGCGGCGATCTCCGGGTGGTGCAGGTCGAACGCCGGGGATTCACTGCGGATCCGCGGCATGGTGATGAAGTTGTGCCGCGGCGGCGGGCAGGAGGTGGCCCACTCCAGGGAGCGGCCGTAGCCCCACGGGTCGTCGACCTCGACCGGCTTGCCGTACTTGGCCGTCTTCCACACGTTGTAGAAGAACGGCAGGATCGACATGCCGAGCAGGAACGAGCTGATCGTCGAGATCGTGTTCAGCGCGGTGAAGCCGTCGGCCGCGAGGTAGTCCGCGTAACGACGCGGCATGCCCTCGGCACCCAGCCAGTGCTGGACCAGGAACGTGCCGTGGAAGCCGATGAACAGCGTCCAGAAGGTGATCTTGCCGAGGCGCTCGTCCAGCATCTTGCCGGTCCACTTCGGCCACCAGAAGTGGAAGCCGGAGAACATCGCGAAGACCACGGTGCCGAAGACGACGTAGTGGAAGTGCGCGACCACGAAGTACGAGTCGGAGACGTGGAAGTCCATCGGCGGCGAGGCCAGGATGACACCGGTCAGACCACCGAAGGTGAAGGTGATCAGGAAGCCGGTCGCCCAGAGCATCGGTGTCTCGAAGGACAACGAGCCCTTCCACATGGTGCCGATCCAGTTGAAGAACTTCACACCGGTCGGGACCGCGATCAGGAAGGTCATGAACGAGAAGAACGGCAACAGCACACCGCCGGTGACGTACATGTGGTGCGCCCACACCGTCACGGACAGACCCGCGATCGCGATCGTCGCCCCGATCAGACCCGTGTAACCGAACATCGGCTTACGCGAGAAGACCGGAATGACCTCGGAGATGATGCCGAAGAACGGCAGCGCGATGATGTACACCTCTGGATGGCCGAAGAACCAGAAGAGGTGCTGCCAGAGCAACGCCCCGCCGTTGGCGGAGTCGAAGACATGGGCGCCGAACTTGCGGTCCGCCTCCAGGGCGAACAGCGCGGCCGCGAGGACCGGGAAGGCGAGCAGGACCAGCACACCGGTCAGCAGCACGTTCCACACGAAGATCGGCATGCGGAACATCGTCATGCCCGGGGCGCGCATGCAGATGATCGTGGTGATGAA